>CAYOWC010000159.1:0-10856 GCA_964407525.1 uncultured Desulfobacteraceae bacterium
TACCGATCTTTTTCATGGCAGAACGATTGCCCACCGGATCGTAGGTCCGGCTGGAGATGGAGACCCATTCTTCAAGCCTTCGTTCCATAGCATCTCTTTGTTTTGCCAGGTACGCAAAGATGTGTTCGCCTAAATTCCGCTCCTTTATCTGCGTGGGAGGAGGTTTGGGTGTTCCAAAATAGCGGGCGGTGGCCGTTTCTACCAGCCGGTTAAGCAGCTTTGGGAAATCGAGGCCTGCCTCGTGAGCCGCTATTACATAGAATCCGTGCTCTCCAAGGCTGGGAAGGCTATTGATTTCCAGAATGTACACATTTCCCTTTGCATCCAAACGCATATCAACCCGTGCGCAATCATAGCATCCGAGGGCAGAAAACGCTTTTTTAGCGAGTTTCTTTACTTTGATCGTCAAATCCTCCCCAATGGGCGCAGGACAGAGCCACTGAATATCCCTGCCGGATTCCCCTTTTTTGTGCTGAATGATATAGATTCGGGGTCCGGTTTTGCCAAATACGATTTCGCAGGGCGTCAATGCTTCAGGTGGGGCGTTACCCAGCAGACCCAGGTTTATCTCACGACCTTCAATGTATTGCTCTACCAGGACAGGTTGGTTAAATTGGTCAAAAATGATCTGGGCGGCATTCCGCAGTTCCTCTTCGTCGTGAACGACCTCTATTCCCATGGAAACCGCTTCGTTTTTAGGCTTTACGATCAAGGGATACGCCAGGTCCGGTGCTTGAAATCCCGGGGCGTTCAAGACCGCGAAATCAGGAGTTGGCAGACCCTGTTGACGAAAGATCATTTTTGCGACTACCTTGTCCAGTGCAAGGGAATGGGCAAGGGGGCCGGAACCCACATAGGGGATGCCTACCATTTCAAGAATACCCGGGACGTGAGTGTATCGAGCCTGTCCCTGAATACCGTAGGATAGGTTAAAAGCCATGCTGGGAAATTCCCCTTTGAGCACCCTTGGCATGAACCCTTCCAGGTTTGCGATCAGCTCCTTGTCCCCTTGCCTTGACCTGGTGGCCGAATTTCTTGAGTCCGTCCACAATCCGTTTAATGGACTTTTTGCCAAGAGATTGTCCTTGAACCAGCCACAGCATGAACCCGTCAAACATGAAATCCGGGTCCAGCCTGCGGCAAGGTGTTTTGCAGAAGGGGCCTTTGAATTTGAAAGGGTACTTTCGGAACTGAGAGTTCCGATGAACTGAAAAGAGGAACTCCAAATTCCTTTTTCAAATACTCCATGAAATCCAATTATTAGGCGCCCACAAACCGTCAAGGAACCTCTGGACACGCGTATTGATCCCTTCTCAGGAATTAACAGTTCCTTAATGATTTCGTCCATGAAGCGGATTTGCCAATGGATACCGAAAATTTACAGTAGTGGCATGTTTATTGCTTAAAACGCCCTTGGTGGGGTGTTACACCGTTTTTCGGAAGGTGCATCTTGTGCTCGGGAACCAGGAAATCTACAAGAACAGTAAAAAAAGGAACGGCCTTATGAAACAGGATGAAGACACGATGGAAATCACTTTTTCGGGTTATGTCGTGGCAACAGATTGGGATGATGATGACAATGTTACAGCGTTGGAAATTATATCTGATGACGACAATTATTACGTGGAAAAAAATGCACTTTGGGACGAGCTTGTGGATTTATCAGAAGAGGACGTGGAAATAACGGGTATCGTCATGGAGGAAAGAGATGGAACCAAACGGATTGAGGTAACCGATTACGATGCCCTGGGTGAAATTGGATACGAAGAAGAGGAGAGTCCGGGGTTCGAAGGGGTTTTGGATGGAGTGAATTTTGAGGTCGAGGAGGATGGAGTTCTCTACCAGGATCATTATTAAGGAGCTGAGACGTCCATGGAAAAAATAAATCTCTCATCGGATGCCCTCAGGCAACACATTTTTTCCTGTTTAGCAACAGAACTCAGAAAGGAATATATCCCATCGGATGATGAGCCTTACATGAATGAACAACAACTATCTTATTTCAAGGAAAAGCTTTTTCGCTGGCGAGATCAGCTCTTCAACGAGTCCCGTTCAGCATTAATTCTATTGAAAGACGATCATGGGCGAGAGGCCGATTTCCTGGAGCAAGGAGCTTTGGAAACAAACATCTCTATCAAGCTCAGGACCTGTGACCGATATTACAGACTTATCCAAAAAATCAATGGCGCATTGGAGCAAATCGAGGTGGGGGAATATGGTTACTGTGAAGAGACAGGGGACGCTATTGGTTTGAAACGCCTTGAAGCCCAGGAATGGCATGAACAAAAGGAGAGGCGTGGGAGGATGAGGTGGTAGAGACGGGGGAACCATTTATTTCCGTCAACGTGTTGAAGGATCGGCTCCTGATTTAAAATAGAAGTAGATATAAACAAGATTCAAGCTGGAGAAAATTTCATGAGAGAACAGACCATTTTCTGTATTCAATGTGGTAACACTTTTGCTCTTACCGTGGCCGAACAGAAACGTCTCGGGTCCAACGGGTTTGACGCTCCCAAACGGTGCGCGGAATGTCGCAAACAGAAGCAAAGGGCGGTACATATGGAAGGCAGGAGGAAAAAAAGAGGCCGGGATAACTATGTGCCCTGGGAGAACTTGGAATACTATGACTTGCAGTAAATTCTTGAGGCTCACCATCTAATAGTACTGTCCAAAGCGAAGCCGACTTTGGACAGGAGTACTACACTGTATTTTTTCACCTTAATTACCTTACGATCTCCATCATATCGAATACTCCCTATGACTTCAACAATTTGCCTTACGAGCGAGGGGAATGGAGTGCCTTGCGTGCCTTCGTCAATAAGGTACTCTTCCTCATCGAAAGTTGAAATGGTCAGGGCGATCACGTTGCCTTTTTCATCCCACTCGTACGGAGTAACGAGACCCCGAATTGTGGTCAGCTCATGGTCTGCCTCGCCCCGCATGTTCGTTTTTTTCTTCTTTTGCGGCATAGTCCTTCTTCTCAATGGATTCCGTCAAACCTTAGAGGCCAGGCTCAAGCCCTCTATCTTTAATAGATAGGGAACTCTGAATTCACTTTTTGCCTCGCACTAGTAACGGCGCACATATTATTGCCGGCCTTTGGTTATCTGTAAATGTTAATAGCAATAGACATGCCAAAAGGCAAAGCACTGTCACTGCAGAGGCTTGTGAGGCCGAGTCCACAAATAGCAGAATTAATATTACGGAAAATGGTGAGGAAGAATCTATTGAAAGGCCTTCGGACTGGAGATGACGAGAGGTAATGCTCTGGAACTAAAAGAAAAACCCGAATTGGGAAATTCAGGTTCCGATTTTTATGATACCGGAACTTGAAATTCCGGTTGATCTATGTGGACTGTTGGTCATTTAAATGCTTCTTTCCGGATGCCGCATTTGGCCATGAGCTTGTGTAACTGACGTGTGGTAATTCCGGCCACTTTTGCGGATTCATTTATTTTGCCTTTCTGTTGTGTCAGTAGTTCTTTAAGATAGTTCCTTTCAAAATTTTCAATGTCTTTGCGCCGTGCCTCTGCCAGAGTCAGGAAAGAATCCGCCGTTGGAGGCGAAGGAGAAATTCCTGACTCGACCAGTTCAACCGGGAAGCTCTCCGATGTCAACACAGAGGATGTCTCAAGAATATAGGCCCTTTCAATCAGATTCTCCAACTCCCGGATATTTCCAGGCCATGGATAATGCTTGCATCCCTCCAACACGTCCGGATTAATGTGAGAAATCCCCTTTGCGTTGAAGCTATTCAGCTTTTTCAGAAAACCTTCGATCAGATGAGGAATATCTTCCAGCCGCTTTCTCAATGGAGGAATCTCAATGGGGAACACATTTAATCGGTAATAAAGATCCTTCCTGAACAGCCCATCGTCACACATTTTTTTCAGATCCGCATTCGTGGCTGCAATGATCCTCACTTTGGCTTCAAGAGTTACTTCTCCCCCGACTCGCTGAAAAGTTCCATCTTGCAGTATTTGTAGCAGCTTTATCTGAGCAGAGGGCGTGATTGTTCCCACCTCGTCCAAGAAAATGGTCCCCCCGCTGGCAATTTCAAATTTCCCAAGTTTTCGCTTCACAGCACCTGTGAAGGCGCCTTTTTCATGGCCAAAAAGCTCGCTTTCCAGCAAGGTGTCCGGGATCGCACCGCAATGTACGTTGATGAACTGCGCATCGCGACGGTTGCTGTGTTGATGAATGAGATTGGCAAGCACGCCCTTGCCTGTTCCAGTTTCACCCATAAGTAGAACAGTGCTTATGGTTGGCGCAACGGACCGGACCTTATCATAAACTGTTTTCATCCGGGCACTTTTCGTCTTTATGATTTCAAGGGATTTACTTTCCCAAAATTGATCTCGCAGATACTCGAGTTCGGACCTAGCAATCATGGATACGTGGACGGTTTCGGTTACGAGTTCTACTTCCTCGGGAACGATAGGATAGGTTAAATAGTTTCCGGCTCCAGCTTTTACGGCCATTACCGTTTCTCTGAGCATTTCTTCAGGAGACATAACTACGATCTCCATGGTTGGGGACACTTTCCAGAAAGGTTGAAAAGCAGCCCTGTATCCGCCGGCTTGGAGAGACTCGTTGAGTATTTCTATATCAATAAAAATGAAATTGAACCGCTTTTTCTGGAGAATCATCAATGCTGCCTGCTTGCTGCCTACATTTTCAATCCTGAATTTGGAAATAAGACCGGAATGCATTTGGCGGAAAACTTCTTGATCTTTCGATACGAAAAGGATTGATTCCATCTTTGACTCCAGGTGTGTACCTCTAATCGACTTCTTATGGCGCTACGAAATTTTCGGGTCCATTAACAAAGTTATTGGGGCTCTGGATTTTCTTAAATCAATTTCTTTTTTATGTCAACGAGTTGGATTTTACAATAGTAGTTCTTGTTATAGAAGTATTCATTTTCTGAGTAATGTATACTTTTCCACTTTGAGAACTCTGCCCGGCTTGCTTTAAAGTGTCGTATTTCTGTTGACTTTTCTGCGCAATATCCTTTACGTAAATGGAAGGATTTCGTTTTCTATGTCGAACCAGCCTTAAAATGGAGGAGAGCAAAGAGATGCCCACACCTGCGTCTGAAATTGCATTAAAAAACCTCAGAGACCTTTCTACTCTACAATGGTATGTGATCCCGTTGCTTGCGATCATTTTATATATTTACTCGAGCGAAATCAAGAAGGCGCGAGAAACTGGCGTGTGGGATGCCATTTATGCGGGATTGACCGTTTTTGGTATGGATTTTATTAATGAGACATGGAACGGATGGGTGTTTTATCTTACGCAATATTCCGCATGCTGGACGACTCCAGGCTGTACTGCCTTGCAAACCATGATAGGGTGGAATATCGAGATTATGTTCATGTTCGCCATAGCCGGGATTATTTATTTTAATACTATTTCTGAGGACAAAAAAGATAGAATTCTTGGTATTCCCAATCGCTGGTTCTGGGCAATCGGCTATTCACTGTTCTGTGTTTTTGTGGAATGTTTGTTGAATATGGGTGGTCACCTGGTATGGGAATATACGTGGTGGAAACGGTCTTTTGGTGGGGTATGGCTTATCTTCGTGATAGGATATTTTCATTTTTTTGTGGCTGTCATTTTTGTTTTGAGTTTGAAAACTCACAGAGCCAGGATCATCACACTCAGTAGTATTTATGGTGTTGCTATTCTGGCCAACGTCATTTGTCTCGGGTTTTTAGGTTGGGTTTATTAGATGTTTCGAATTGGAGATGTCCCGTGTCGGATTTTTATCGAGATGCATTGGAGAGCATTGCTGAAGGAGTACTTATCCTTGACCTGCAAGGATGCGTACTATACGCAAACAGTTCAGCAGAAGATATCCTGGAAATTGATCTAAATGGAACTACAGGATGCTTTTGCGGAGAAGTTCTAAGTGGTGGGATAAAAAGTGAATTTACTCAAACTATTTTAGATAGTGTCTTTCGCTCGTCTCTAAATCCCACTAGGCGCATTGTTGATTTTAAGGCGGAAAACATCTACAAAACCCTTTCTCTAACCACATCATTTCTTGAGAATTCCGAAAATCTAAAATCCGATCCGGCGGGCGTCATTTGTGTTTTCAGGGATATTACCAAAAGCTCTGTTTCGAGAAACAACCATTTTGAAGCCTTCGAACGGGTAAAAAATATCAACCTGGAACTTGAAGCCCGGAATCAGATCCTTCAGGATCTGACCTCAACTGTCGAGCTGGATGAAGTGTTGATTCGTATTTTAGAAACCAGTAAGAAGTTGATTGATGCTCAAGGGTTGTCATTGTTGCGGTTGGACGAGAGTGCTGGACAACTGTATTTTGCAGCAGTTGACAACGAAACCTTTTCCCGGGAAAAATTGATAGGAAAAGCTATTCCCGCTGAAAAAGGAATTGCAGGATGGGTGGCACAAAATAAGAAAGCGATTATTGTCAACTGCCCCCAACAGGATAACCGTTTCAATGAATCCGTGGATAAATGTACCGGTTTCACCACAGAATCCGTCCTTGCCGTTCCCGTTACTTTTGAAGGACGCCTTCTTGCGGTGATGCAGGCGGTCAACAAAAAGCATTCCAGTGTCGGTTTCAGCGAAATAGATTTGCGACCCATGAAGCAACTCGCTTCCTGTGCAGCTATCGCCATCAGAAATGCAGAGTTGTTCCGTGAGTTAAGGCAAATTTCAATTACAGATCACCTCACGGGTTTGGCTAATTCCAGACATTTCTTCCATGTTTTCAAAAAGACCCTTTCTGATGCGGAAAAGAAAAGGGAAAAATTTTCCGTAATCATGATGGATATGGATAATTTTAAGGAGGTGGTTGATACTTACGGGCATCAGGTGGGAAGCAAAACTCTTGTGGAAATAAGCAAAATTATTCGAAGGCATGTTCCTGAAGATGACATTGTTTGCAGGTTTGGGGGAGACGAATTTGTGATTCTCCTTGCTCGCATGCATGAAACCGGGGCCGTCAGGGTAGCTGATCGAATCCGCCATGAAATTCATTGTCTTGAAACTCTTTTTGATGGAAAAGTCGATGTCCGTCGAATGACATGTTCTGTGGGTATTTCCATATACCCCGAACATGGCAGTAGCACTGACGAACTTTTTCAGCTTGCCGATCAGGCCATGTACCGGATAAAAAATGGTGGAAAGAATGGAATTCATGTTTGGGAAGATTATGGACGATAATTTCAGGTGCTGTCAGAGCCACGAGAATCGCTTTCGGCATCCTATAATTTGAAAAAGCAGGAAAAAGAAGTAAATGTAGTTTGCTAAAATGTTTGGTAAAATGATGGTTAATGATGTACAATAATTATATAATATGTTAAAATATTAAAAATTAAGCTTCTCAGATCGACGAGAATCGTCGTTCTTGCTCTAAAAAGGGAATTGTGAACCACATGATACGGGAATTTTGAATATGTCACTAATGTGTGTATGCTTTCAGAGAAATGAAACGTGTTGAAAGGTAAAGGTGGCGGTGACATGAAATGGGTGAAGACGCACTGCGCGAGAATGGACCATGGGGGTTGTGCCCTTATGGTTGGTGTAGAGGATAATCGGATTGTTAAGATACAGGGGGATCCGAATGGTTATCTGAACAGGGGATACGTATGCAAGAAAGGTCTGGCTTCTCCTGAAAAACTTTCTCATCCGGATCGATTGAAGCATCCTCTGAAAAGAACTGGAAAGAGAGGCGAAGGTCGTTTTGAAAAAATTTCCTGGCCTGAAGCCATCGAAACAATCCGAAGAAATTTTGATCGTATCAGGGAAAAGGATGGAGCAAGGGGAGTGGCTTTTGTGCAGGGAATGCCCAAAGGGATGGAGCATTTTGTTTTGATCCGGCTTGCCAATTTTTTCGGATCTCCAAATGTAGTTGCTGTTCAAGATGTTTGCCATGCCCCAAGGGAAATTTCAGGGTTTCATACTTGCGGTTTTTATCCGGTGATGGACTTTCACCAGAGAAGTAAGACTATTGTCCTATGGGGGAGTAACCTAACCAGTACGAACGAAGAAGGTGAAATTGCAAGTTTACTGCTTGGGCAGGTAAAGGAAGGCACTAAGCTGATTGTTATTGATCCGAGGAAGACAAGGTTGGCCAAAAAATCTGCAAAATGGCTTCAAATAAAACCTGGGACCGATAATGAACTTGCTCTCGCATGGTTACATGTTGTTATTGAGGAAGAGCTTTTTGATAAAGAATTTGTGGCGAAATGGACTTATGGGTTTGACGCGTTGCGGGAGCATGTAAAAGGTTTCAGCCCGGAAAGTGTTGCAGAAAGCACATGGATTGATCCGGACCTAATTCGTGAAGCCGCACGATTGTATGCTTGCTCAAAACCTTCCGGTATCCAGTGGGGAAACGCCATAGAGCAGAATCCGAACAACTTTGATACTGCAAGGGCGCTTGTTTCACTGATGGCCATATGCGGGAACCTGGATGTACCCGGGGGGAATATCCGAGCTAATGAACCACGAATTCTTTCCCTTGGCAAATTTGTCAGGGCGGATGTACTACCATCGAAACCAAAGGAAATGCTCCACGCTTCACATTATACTATTCCAAAACTCATGACTGTTCCCCCTGCCTATTTTAAGAAAGCCGTCCTTGAAGAAGACCCGTACCCGGTCAGGGGAGCCTATATACAGTGTGCGAACCCCATGTTATCATATGCCGACAGCAGAAGCACACAAGCGGTAATGGAAAAACTCGAATTTACGGCGGTTTCTGATGTTTTTATGACTCCAACGGCACTTTTTGCAGACGTTGTCCTTCCTGCGGCGACACATTTTGAAATGAATGATATTGGGCATTATGGATTGGGCCATGGATACATTCTTGCTCGGCCAAAAATGGTTGATCCGCCTGAAGACTGCTGGCCGGATATGAAAATAATCAATGAATTGGGAAAGGTTTTGACTCCCCGGGACTGTTGGCCTGACGATTATGAAGAACTTCTTGAACTTCTTTTGAAGCCCAGCGGCCTTAATTTCGAAGAGTTCTGTGAAAAAGGATATCTCAAAGGAGAAGAAAGTTTCAAGAAATACGAATCAGAAGGGTTTAAAACGGCGACGGGAAAGGTGGAGCTCTTCTTAAGCAAATCCGAATTGCTGGGGGTTACGCCCCTTCCCGGGTTGGGTGTTCAGTCTGAAAAACAGGGGGAATATCCCCTTGTTCTTACAAGCGCAAAAAACAAATTTTATCTTCACTCTTCCTACAGATGGGTGGAGAAATTACGAAAAGAAAGTATGAATCCGGTTGTGGAAATTCATCCGAAAACAGCTGCTCAGTACGATATTTGTGACGGAGGTCAGGTAAGAATTTCAACGAAGCATGGGGAAATTATTCAAATTGCGCGTCTAACAGAGGACATTCATGCGAAAGTAGTGAACGCAGCGTACGGTTGGTGGTTTCCGGAGGCAGGCATGGATTTTCAATTTGAATGGAAAAAGGCCAATTACAATATGTTGACTTCAGCAAATGAACTGGGAAAAGAATTTGGTACGCCAAACCTGAAAGGTTTGGCATGCCGAATAGAGAAGGTGCAATAAGAAAGAGGCCTTAATTACCTTTCTCAAGAATCAATACATCGACTTTTCCTTTGAGCGCTTTTTCAAAATCAATCGCATCCTGCAGGTTGCCCACGATCGCCCCATAGTGCATCGGTATGGCTAGTTTGGGGTTTATTGAAATGGCGGCCTTAACGGCCTGATCAGGCCCCATGACATAAGTTCCTGACACGGGCAAGAGCGCAATGTCAACGTCAAGATCCTTCATTTCCGGGATGAAATCCGTATCGCCTGCATGGTATAGCTTTATACCGTTTATCTGTACAATAAACCCTAACCATTCATTTGTTTTCGGGTGAAAGTCCTTATCGGTATTGTAAGCAGGCACTGCAGTAATTTTGATGCCATCCACTTCAAGGATTTCTCCCGGTTTTACGACCCGGATGTCGCCATTGAGTTTCGCAGCTGAGTCTTTTTCTGTGACAATTACGGTTTTAGGTCCCTGAATCCGTGCCACATCTTCTGGAGAACAGTGATCAAAATGATCGTGAGAAATGAGAACGAGATCGGCCTCAGGGCCATTTTCAATTTGATAGGGATCAAAATAAACTGTTTTCCCTACTTCCACACGAAAGGCATCGTGCCCCAGCCACGTTATCTTTTTCGCAAATGCTTCAGGCATTGTGGTTTCCTCTTAAAAGGGTTCGAGGACGATTTTATGGTTTAGGAGGGAAAAGCGCTTCACTCTTGCTCGAATCACTTTTTCTTCCCCGAAGACATCGGTTATCTTGACGTGATCAGGATAATTTTCCAGAAAATCGACACCTTCTACCACAAATTCTTCTTTGTCGGATTTCAAAATATAGACAGTTGCTTCGCACATGATTAATACATCTCCATGAGGATTTGCGCTACCTGATTTACCAGATGGGGTAACGGCTCATTTGAAACACCCACAATCCTTATTCTTTCCTGGGTGAGAGGAATCAGTATTTTCTGGGCCGGGCTTGAAGCAACAGCAGAGGCCATAGGAGTTGTTACTTCACCCATCATGGAATTGGCCATAAGAATTGCAAGGGGACCGGTGATGATATGAGCTACCTGGCTTGTCTGGATGATTGCATTTTCTCCAGTGCCCCCCCTGTTTGCACCAGCTTTCATCATTCTAGATGTGGCAATAGAATTGGTTCCAAGTGCCAGAATTTCAGGAGCCAGACCTATAGAAGCCCTGATCCCTTTTATAATGGCGGATCCGATTCCGCCGCCCTGACCATCCATTACCATTAATTTCATAGGGCTACCTAATACCAGTGAAGGTTTTTATAATACCT
>CAYOWC010000160.1:0-10850 GCA_964407525.1 uncultured Desulfobacteraceae bacterium
CCGGAGTCTCGCATGCTCGCTTACCCGGAGTCTCGCATGCTCGCTTACCTGGACCGCCGCCTTCACGGGATGGTTTCCTCAAATCTCCGTCACAGTAATCGCATTTTCTTCACAGACCTCAATGCAACTTTCACAGCCAAGGCATTCCTCCGCATTGACCGGCACGGATTTCTCGTCTTGAATCTCATAGACGTCTACTGGACAAATTTCCACGCACTCACCACAACCAATACATTTTTCTACATCAACTTGAACATCGTACATGACTTGTTAACCTCCTTTTTGATAAAGTAATTACAAATATTTTGATAAATTCGTACTTAAAAGATGCAATTAGCGGTCAGCCTTTAGCTATTACCAATGCAAATAATTTAAATCACTAAGCTAACGGCGGCTTTAACGTTGTATAACATCTCTGAAGCACTTACCCGGAAAACAGATTCTACTCCCGGGTCATAGCCGCTCCGCACTTAGGGCATTGCTGATCGTAACAGGGTGTCCTCAATTGATGGACTGCTCTTTCACCACAACTGGGGCAAACACAATACCCTCCAGGGCCTGCCGCAACACCACCTCCTCGGCCACGCCCTCCTTGTCGACCACCTCCCTGACCATCTCCTGTTCCAGCCCCTTGACCTCTTGGTCCTGTTCCGTCTCCTCTTGGCATTGTCTGTTCCTCCTTTTTATTCGGGGTTAACGTCGAAAAACTTTCTTGGATCAATTTTCAAAACTTTTTGACAGGTCCTCCCATATGGCTTTAACAGCTAGTGAACCTTCCCCCTGTTCGTCAAATTCAACAATGGTCTTTCCCTGCACCATGGCATGGGTAAAGGCAGGATCAAAGGGAACGCGCCCCAAGACCTTGATGTTCTTCTCTTTCGCAAAGGCCTCGATGTCCTCTCCCATCCGGGGATTGATATCAAATTTGTTGACGCAAAGCATGGCGGGCACCTTGAAAAATGCCGCCAGCTCCGACACCCTTTCCATATCATGTTTGCCCGAAACCGTGGGTTCAGCCACAATCAAAACGGCCGATGCCCCGCCAAGAGAAGCGATTACCGGGCATCCCACACCGGGAGGGCCATCTGTAAGCAGTAAATCCAGATTCTTTTCTTCGGCCAGTTTCATCCCTTCCCGGCGAATCAGAGACACCAGCTTTCCTGAATTTTCCTCGGCAATGCCCAGCCTGGCATGGGCCATGGGGCCGAAACGCGTATCGGAAATATACCACTCGCCGCAGGTGTTGATTGGAAACGCTATGGCCTTTTCAGGGCAGAAATAATAACAGACGCCGCAGCCCTCGCAGTCCATTTCGTCTACCACAAAATCCTCGCTAATGGCATCCCATCGGCACAGATCCCGGCACTGGCCACAGAGGGTACATTTATCCGGATCAATTTTCGCCGTGTGTCCGGAATCAAAATCATGGCGTTCCTTGACCGTGGGGGCCATGATCAGGTGAAGATCCGCCGCATCTACATCCGCATCGCAAAGCACCTTGTTTTTGGCAAGGGAAGCAAAGGCCGAAATAATACTGGTCTTTCCCGTTCCTCCCTTGCCGCTTATAACGACTATCTCTTTCATGAAACGCTCCTTTTTTCCCCTGCGATTTGCTCAATATCCTGGTACAGGTTGATGAATTTTTCCTTCCATTCGGGCAACACATCAACGACCATATCTCCCCGCGAGTAGGCTTCGGCAATTCGCCTGTCAAAGGGAATCTCCATCAAAACCGGTATATTTTCCGCTCTGGCATAGGCCGTGACACGGTCATAGCCCATATCCGATCGGTTGATGACCAATCCACAGGGAATGCCGAGGATTCGGACGGCCCCTATTGCCAATTTCAAATCATGGAGACCGAAGGGTGTCGGTTCCGTAACCAGTAAAACAAAATCCGCACCTTTCATGGATGCAATCACAGGACATGAGGTCCCTGGAGGGGCGTCGATAATGGTCAGGACGTCGGAACGTGTGTATTGCCGCACGCTCTTAATCAGCGGCGGCGACATGGCTTCGCCCACTCTCAGTTTTCCATGGACAAATTCCAACCCATTTCGATGTCCTCTTTCGATGCGACCCAACTCCCGGGTGGTCTCGGTGATGGCCTTTTCGGGACAGACCTGCATGCAGCCGCCACAGCTGTGGCACATTTCAACAAAGGGCAGCACGGTCTCCCCAATCACCACAATAGCCCTGAACTGACAGATTTCTCCACATTTCCCGCAAAGGCTGCATTTTTCCATGTCCACCTCCGGCACCGGGGTGGTGATGGTGAGAGTCTCTTCCATACGGGGCTGGATAAAGAGATGGGCATTGGGTTCTTCCACGTCGCAGTCCAGAAGCTGAACTTCGAAATCGAGGGAAACGGCTAGATTAGTGGCTACCGTGGTCTTTCCCGTTCCTCCCTTGCCACTGGCTATACTGATAATCATTATGTTCTCCTTTAGCTGTCAGCGAATCGCTAACAGCTAATTGCTTTTGTTCTGCCTAATCATATCATCATTAATGATCACAACGATTCTCACCCGAAACCAGGGCATTGGAGAGATACTGATTTGCCAGCGACTCAGGAGAATCCATGGGCGCGCCCATGATCACCTCGATGCCATTGCCGCGCAAAAGCTGCTGAGCGTTTTCGCCCATTCCGCCCACAATGACCACATTTGCGCCCTGCTCGTGAAGCCATTGCGGTAACACCCCCGGTTCATGGGCCGGCGGATCACGCATTTCCGTTTTGACGATTTTTCCATTCTGGATTTCAATGAACGCGAATTGCTCGCAATGACCGAAATGGGAGCTCAATTTTCCTTCGGATACGGGAACCACCAGCATTTTTAAATTTTTAGGGCCTTTATCAATGATAGGAAACTCTGACCGGGTTTTTGGAACAGTCTTTGCCCGATTCTGGGTCAACTGAACGATTTCATCCACCATTTTATTGAATTCTTGTGCAATGGGGAGTTTGTCGTCATCTAGGAGCCCCATATTTCCGACATCACCGTTCATGACAACCTGAGGTTCCAAGGGAAGTGTTCCCAGAAACCTGAGGCCCTCTTTCTTTGCGGTCATCATCCCGCCCCGGGTCTTGAACAGATCAATGGTTTTCCCGCAGTGAGGACAAGTGAGCCCACTCATATTTTCAACCAGACCCAAAATTTCCATATTGACCTGGCGGCAGAAATTGATGGATTTTCGCACATCCGCCAGCGATACTTCCTGGGGAGTGGTCACAATCAGAGCCAGGGCGTCGGGAATGGTCTGGGCCACGGTCAGGGGCTCATCCCCGGTACCCGGCGGCGAATCGATAATCATGTAATCCAGATCATTCCATTCCATATCGGATATGAACTGCCTGATCACCCCGATTTTGAGCGGTCCCCGCCAGATAGTGGCGGCATCCTTATTCTCCCCCAGAAGGGATTCAATGGAAATCACCTCCATATTGGGAAGGTAACTGACAGGGCGCGCCTTTTTGTTGCCCGTGCCCTGTCCAATATTTCCCTTGAGGCCCAACATGCGGGGAATGCTGGGTCCGTGAAGATCCACATCCATGAGTCCCACCTTATATCCTCGCTTTGCCAGCGCCACGGACAGGTAAGCCGCGACACTGCTTTTTCCAACGCCTCCCTTGCCACTCATCACAAGGATTTTATGTTTGATTCGAAGCAGGCTTTCCTTAATTTCAATATCCTGCTTCTGATGCTGATCCTTTTGGCCTAATTTTCCCTCTTCCATAAGTTGCTACCCTCCACGGGTTTCGTTTTTCGTTATTCGTACGTCCTTCTTTGTTCGCACAATCCAGCGTGGGAATACGCTCACGCTTCACTCTTCATCAATTTCGATTCAATGGATTTAATCTGCTCCTGCAGTTGCTGTACCTGATCTTTCAACCGGCTCACCTCTTCGCCATCGGACGTTGAACTGCTTGAAGACGGCACCGCCGCCCGCATGCCGCGACCACAGCCCCCCATGCCACGGCCGCCGCCGCCCATACCGCGACCGCCACCAGCCACACCAATACCGCCGCTCACGCCGCCGCCAGTTTCAGCACCGCCCATACCATAGTGATCGACCACATTGGGCGTACTGGTGGACTGCAAATCTCCCCTCTTGTACCTCTCAATGGCTTCTCCGACGGTTCCATTTTGTCCTACAAAAACCGCCACCCCCGCCGCCTCAAGCGTCTTTACCGCATTGGGGCCCACATTCCCCGTAAGGATGACTTTAGCGGCTTTGGAGGCCACAAACTGAGCTGCCTGAATGCCGGCACCGCCGCCGAGGGCGATGCTTTCATTATCAAAAGCCTCAAAATCCATATTCTCCGTATCCGCCACCACAAAATAGGCGCATCGGCCAAAGCGTGGATCAATTTGTGAATCCAGGTTATTGCCACTACTGCTGACTGCAATTTTCATGTCTTTTTCTCCTTATTTTTTTACATTTTCGATCGCCGCATCCCGGCATTCGAAATTTATTTTGACAAATCAAATAAGCCTCGATCACCTCGTCAACGCGGCCCGCTACTAATTACAGAAATTTGTTGAATTCGTATTAAGATCTCTGAAGCACTTACCCGGAAAATAGATTCTACTCTCGGGTCATAGCCGCTCCGCACTTAGGGCATTGCTGATCGTAACAGGGTGTCCTCAATTGATGGACTGCTCTTTCACCACAACTGGGGCAAACACAATACCCTCCAGGGCCTGCCGCAACACCACCTCCTCGGCCACGCCCTCCTTGTCGACCACCTCCCTGACCACCTCCTGTTCCAGCCCCTTGACCTCTTGGTCCTGTTCCGTCTCCTCTTGGCATTTTTCTATCTCCTTTCAATTTTCCGTTTCATTTTAAATAGTTAAAAACATCTCAAATCACTATGTTGTTCTCTTCTGTCAAAGAAACGATTGCATAAAATGTGCCATAAAATTCAAACCCGTCTAAACAACAAAAAATAAGTTCGTTAGCTTTAATGTTTTGTAAGGATCATTCGACCATGAAACCGGTTTTAGAAAAATTGCGAAATCTTCTTTCTCAAAACTTCGAAACATAACAGAAAAACCCAGATTTTTTTTTGAGTAGACAACTGCATTCGAGCTATGCCTCCGAACTATTCTTAGGCAAAATGACACTGAACGTCGACCCCTTACCCCGCTCGCTTTCCACAAGGACGTGCCCGCTATGGCCCTCAACAATGGCCTTTACCGAAGCCAATCCCAAACCGAAACCCTCTTTTTTTCCTGCACCTCTTCCGCGATGAAAGCTATCAAAGATATAGGGTAGTTCATCGTGCTCTATCCCCACCCCTTCATCTTTCATTTTGACCACAACTTCTTCACCAGTTTCCTGGGTGGTTATGGTAATCGTTCCCTTTGCATTTGAAAATTTGATAGCGTTGTCTAAAAGATTGGTGAAAACCCTGTGCAACTGGCTGGTATCAGCCATGATTATCGGTAATTCTTCCTCATTTTCAAGCGCTAGAATCATTCCGGAGTCTGATGCCTTTAGCTGGTAGGAGTCTAAAATCTCCATCAGTTCTTTGTCTAAAGATGTGGCACTGAAGTTTAATTTTAACCTTCCTGTCTGCAACCTGGAAAACTCCAGGAACTCACTGATCAAAGATTCAAGTTTGCCTGATTCTTTCTTGATAACACCTAGATATTTCTCTTTTTTTTCTTCATTAATCTCTTTTGATTTCCTCAAAAGTCGAAGAACAAACCCTCCGATAATGGTGAGGGAAGACTTCATATCATGGGCAAACATCGAAACAAGACTGTCTTTCTCTCGTTCTAAACGTTTCAAACGCGATATATCATGAAAGGACTCAACACCCCCGATAAGGGAGCCAGTATCGTCAAACAACCCTGCCGAATTTATCCTGACCGGAATCGTTTCCCCCCATTTATTAACGATTGTCGTTTCAATAAGGGCTACGGGTTTATGCCCGTTCAGGACTGTTTTTAAAGGGCAATTGGCAATGCACATGCCGCCTTGAAGGATTTCACCGCAATAATTCCCCAGGGCCTCCTTTTTGGAATATCCGGTTATTTTTTCAGCCCAGGGATTAAAGCCGGTAATCTCCAGATCTGCGTTAACCGTAAGAACCGCAGTCGGAAGGCTATCGATGATAAATCTATAGAAAGCAATGTTATGGAAGTCTTTATCCGCAGCTTTAGAGCCCATAGATCTCTCTTTTGTTCTCACGAAGATCCACCATGTAAAGCAGATTAGCTTTTTCTCTCAGTTCTTCCTGGAGTTTCTTAAGATCGGATCGGTCTACCCCATACATGCGGATATAGACTTTTCGATACCCTTCTCTCGCGCGATCATATGAACTCAGGATACTGGCCATCCGACCGCCGTATTTTCTAACGATATCAGACACCTCTTTGATAGACCCGGGCCGATCCTCCAATTCGAAGGCAAACTGGGTTCCCTTGCTTTTCAGACCCGTCAATGAGATCAGGGCTCTGAATATGTCTGTTTTGGTAATTACACCCACCACTTCGCCACTCTTGTCCACCACCGGAACGCCGGATATTTTTTTCTCTAAAAGGAGTTCGGCAGTCTCTCCAATGGTGTAATCCGGAGCCACCGTAAACGGGTCTCTGGTCATAAGGGTGTCTACCTTGATATTGGTAATAAGATAGAGGAGTTCATGAATTTCCAACGTAGTAGCATCGGAAGCCGATGCTTTTTTAAGATCCCTGTCCGTTATGATTCCCACCAGTTCGCCCCTTTTCATTACCGGAAGCATGCTGATATTGAATTCTTTTAACTTCTTTGTTGCATCCATCATAGAATTGTTTACATCGACGGATATGACCTGTTTGCTCATCCAATTCTTGACTAACATGGCTATTTCTCCTTTTAGGTATCGTCTACATTCAAAATTAACTGAAATTCCAAGACATTCCGAAAAATGGAATCTTCTTTGACCCCTACCATACTGAAGTACAATTAAAGCATAAAACGTGCCACTTCTGCGTACTTGAAACGACAATCTACTCGAACTGGCGGCGAAAACGTTACATCCCCAGTCCGAATACCGTGCTTCCCAATAAGGGCACACTTCAAAAATAGTTTCATCCCGTTTCACCAGCTTTACGCGTAAAAATATTTACGAGGGTACGGTTTTCAAAATCCAAATATTCTTTCAAATCCTTTAAAAAGTAATTGAGCAGTTTTTTCGTTCCACTCAAAGACGAGGCCGGTTGTTGAGCGAAGTATTGGGCTTTCTCCAGAGCAGCATCGTTTATCTCGTCACGGGGAATCACCTCGTTGACAAGCCCCAGTTCCAGAGCTTCATGCGCGGTAATGGTTTTTTTGGATAACAGTATTTCGCAGGCCCTGCAATGCCCCAGCCTTTTCTCGAGAAAATACGCCCCGCCTCCCTTGGGAACAAGTCCCAGGTCCAGGTAGGGTTTGTGAATAACCGCGTCGTCCGAAACCATTCTGTAATCGCAGGCAAGCGCAACATGGAAATCCTGGAAAATCATTTCTCCGCAGCAGATATTGATAAAAAACTTGCCTGATTCTACGATTCTCAGGATAAATTGATCGTAAGCCTTACACATTCGCCACAAGGCGTTCCTGTCGATTTCACCCCTCATGAGGGTTTCGTAAAAATCAATGTATTCTTCGTACGGAGATCTACCGGGTTCATCTCTCACCACGACAACCTTGACGGCATCGCTTTTCGACGTCAGATCGAGATAATGAAGTATGGGAGCTTTGGTGCTCCAACTGGTAACTGGAAGCAACCTCTTTCCCTTAAAAGTGATCGTGACAACGGCATCAGTCCTTTTTGCACTGAAAAAGCCATTTTCTTGATTCAGTTCCTGTTGTTTCATTCTGAGATTCCTCTACTTTCATTACAAAGGGTTTCAACGAAAAAAAATCCAGGCTACCTGTCTCAGTTTGCACTAAACATGCCATGATGGGTTGCTACAGGGAATGCATGTAAAATGGGCTCCAGTATCCATAAAGTCCTCCGAATAAACCGATTGGATTTAGAAGATTTTCTAATTCTCCTTGCAAAATTCTCAAATCATGGAAAAATCAGTTTTGTTTACAAATGGTAAAACACCCTGACATTCTGGGCATATGTTTTCAGGAGTATCTACCCATCAAAGGAGGCTTTCCAGATATGGCAAGGCGGAATTTCACCACGAACTACGAAGGACACGAAGAGTGCCATTTATGAAGGGTCCAACGGACTGTTTAATAGAAGGTATTGAAGTTAGACGCTCACATCTCCCATCTGTTTCCTATGGCATGCTTTATGCTTCAATAAATTCATGTTCGTTTGATTACACTAAAAGATGAGAAAGGAGGTCTGACATCATGGCATCCAATTTTAGAATCCTCAGGCATCAAAACGGAGACAACCTTCACCTGAAACTTGCGGGCGACTTTGATGGGACATCCGCATGGGAGGTATTCAACGCCTTGAAAAAAAGCTGCCGCAAGGTTTCAAAGGTCTTTATCCACTGAAGTTCCCTGGAAAGAATAGAGCCCTTCGGCCAAGACGTGTTTCGGGACAATATGAAAACCCTACCTGAAACATACACCGCTTTTTTATTCACCGGAGAGCAGACCAAGCAGATCTCGCTTGAAAGGAATTGGTGTCTGTAACGTTTTTCAAAAAAGGTCAGGGACGACCTCAACAATGCAGAATAAGGAGGTGTTAGGCATGGTAAAAATAAAAAAATCCTATTTCCCGTCGATTTATCGGTTAATTCATCAAAAGTTTTCCCTTATGTGTTGTCTGTTTCCGAAAAATACGGAGGCGAAATTTGCCTGTTTCACGTAGTACCTAAAAACTGCAATTAGCGGTTAGTGGTTACTTAGCCACACAATGTCAGGTAGTTACGATGCAATAGGTAAGCATCGAAAAGTGAAATCCCAAATAAAGGGAAAAGTCATGCAAACGATTGGGATCTTTAAGCTAACGGCTAATAGCTAAAAGCTAATTGCAGCTTTTAAGTAGTAGAAGATTTTACCAAATGGAGTAGCGGAATGTATATTCCCCATATTCCTCTAAATCAGTACTGGGAAGAAACCGTGAAAGGTGCAGGCGAACGCAATATGACGCCTTTGTTGAAAACTACTGGTTGGTGGGTCAGGTCAGGTGAAACTAAAGGTTCGTCGAAGACGAGGGGCTTCAGCTTCTACGACGGCAGCCGGGACTGTAATTTCCGTGACTCCTCCAACAACCTCCGGGCTTTTACGGTGCGTTCCCGAAACGATGGATAATTTGATCATTTGACACATGGAAAGTGGACCCATTGACTTGAATTTCCATTCAAGAATAGTTGATAAGGATCTTATAGAAACGTTTCTTGATACCACCGGCGGCGTTAAGAATCTGGTACAGTTCTTCTTACTGGACGGCCATCAAGGCAATAGGCTTATCACCCCAGGCCATGCAGCTATTCCGTACGACCATCAAAAAACATCTGTCTATGGAGTATTCCGTGGCGGATTATGATAGTGCTCTTGCAGTGGTATTCATGGACAGTACGGAACAGCTGATGAAAAAGGCTAAGATGTTTAGACATAACAGGAGATGAAAAATGGAAAACGATATCATTAAAATAACTTTTGCAATCGGAAAAGGAACCGACTGGCTCAAGGTCAATCTGGAAGACTTTGTGCGGTCCTTAAACGAAAACCTGGTTAAGAGGAAACAAGGGGAAGTCTTCGGAGAAATGAAGCACGGCATTTTTACCGCTACTGTCAAAGGCAGTACCATTGAAACTGTTAAATCATATCTTGACGCATTTTTGAAAACTATGAAGAAAAACGGCGCTAATTTCCTCCTGAATGTCAGGCAGGAAGACACAGAAAAACAAGAAAATATACCAGCTGGAAAAGTAAAAGGTCAAACAGTCAACCGTGAAGAGTTACTCACAAAAGCCATCTTGATGCAGTGCTCGCTGAAGGATACTGATAAACGATAACCATCCGATCGAGGGACCCATGGGGATACTTGCACAATGCCCCTTATGTAAGACCAGGCAGTCAGTCAAGAATAAAGTCTGTAGAACATGTGGTGAGGACCTGGATAAAGCCAAGAAGAGCAAGAGGCTTGTATATTGGATTAACTACCGTCTGCCCAGCGGTAAGCAGAAGCAAGGGCCTGTGAGTACGTCCATTGACGAGGCCCGAGCGGCCGACGGTAAGAAGAAGACTCAGAAGAAAGAAGGGCGCTTGTTTGATATCAGGGAAGATGCTCGGATGACGTTTAGTGAGCTTTCCAAGTGGTATTTGAATTTGGAGAAAGTTAAGAGTAAGGCATATTACCCAACAGTGGAGTTTAACCAGTGCGGCGACAATGGCCGGTATTTTTGTTGAAGGTTGGATATAGGGTTGGAAAGCGCTTTTTACCATGAAACTAATAATGACATAAAATCCTGATATCACAAACTTTATGTGTTTTTTTCCTCAAGTTAACGTGTGATATCATCATTCATGCGTGCGCACCGAGGGTTGAGAAATGTCATGGTTCTTGTGATTTCATGAATAAATAGAAACCGGTTAATATTCCGCGATACATCAGGTGGCTGACGGGTTAACATAAGAGCTCAATATCTTCTGAACAAAATTGAATCTGCCATTTTGCAAAATGTTCAATACCACTATATCTTGTGGTCGACCTATTTTAAGATTGTTAATCTAAAAGTCATGTTTACCTATAATGTATCTATTTTATTTTAAGTTCAAAAAGCTAAGTTTAGATGTCCCACTCTTGAACGGATTTGGTGGGTGTACTATGCTGGCTTAATGCACGAATTCTGAAATCGATGACCCTTAACCAAGTCTCCAGATTTGAGTGGAAATCATGCTAA
>CAYOWC010000161.1:0-7111 GCA_964407525.1 uncultured Desulfobacteraceae bacterium
TTCCTTGTGCGACGTACTATCGTACGTCTCCGCGCAAACCCTTGTTTTCCCCCGCCAAAAGCGCGGGATCTTCGACTTGACCTTGCGAAAATGTCATTTCTGAATTGGAAACTCGTAGCGCCCCGAATACCATTAATGGATGGGCGTTAATTACTGCCGAACCGATTGCACCTATAATGATGACGGCAAAAGACCCGAAGTTTTCGAACAAAAAAATGCCCCTTCTTTAAACACCTCCGCAAAGACGTTTAAAACCCCCTATTCCATTATAAAACTTCTTCTTCCGGAGAGGTTACCTCTCCCATTCTTTTCATTACCGGATCGGGTAGGCCTTCATAGAGCTTGAGGAATTTTTTATTGATCTCCTCGTTCGCATTCTCAAAGAGACTCTCTCCACGCAGATTGCTTTCTACCATGAAGGGGCCGAAATCCTTCACTTCCAGTACCCACATGGCCTGAGCCAGGCCAAGCTCTTCTTTCCAGGCCACATCTTTTACCCTTACAATGCCTCTTCCGTAAATAGCGCCAAGCCCATACCCCACCGTGGTCAAGTAAATCGCTTCGTTCGGCATAAAGGCATTTTTGTATATCTCTTTGGACATTCCCCCTTTTCCGATAACAAAACGGATATCATAGCGACGAAGGAATTCAGACATGTATTTAGCAAATCGGAAACTGGCTGTCGCAGTAACAGACGGAACATTATACACGCCTGGAGCGGTTTCGCTTATGGCAGGGGAACAGTGAAAAGTTGCTCCTCCCAATGTTCGAGGGTCAATGGGCGGTTCCACGCCTTTTTCAAAAATCATATTATAAAGACCTTCTCGTCCGGTAAAGACCAGGCCGTTTAAAAACACGGCATCCCCTAATTCAAGGGGTTCAATATCTTCTCTTGTGGCAGGGAGTGTTATAGGGACTTCACGAATCTCACTTTTTTTTTGTTTTGTCATCTCTGTACTCCTCTTTCTATTCTATGGTGTCCCTTCGGTAGTATGGGGTAAACCATTGAGGGTCTTCCCGGTACTCAACCCTATTATCCGCAAAAAGACGGGCGGTTTTTCTTCTCTGGGCATAGCAGAACTGCTGGATTCCTACGGGCATTCCGCCGGTATGGGCATGGGCTGCTTCTATATGAATATCCAACACCGCGGAGTTCCCGGGAAATCCCATGGGGCCGAAGCCCGAACGGTTTCCAAGATCGATGAGCTCTCTTTCGAGCTCAGCAATTTCCGGGTCCGGATTCCTGTCGCCTATAATGCGCAGGCAGGCCGCTTCTTTTGAAAGCCGGACACATGTGTCTTTTGTGCCACCCACCCCAACCCCGATGACTGCCGGTTGACACGACATCCCACGGCGGAGGAACTCGGCCAATGTATCAAGAAAAAACCGCTTAAGACCTGGAATCCCGTCCGCGGGAAACAACATCCGATAATCTCCTCCGAAAAGCCCTCCTTTGTGGACCACCGTGATATCCATCCAGTCCGCATCAGGCTCAAAACTATAATCCACATTAGGAGCGTGAAGACCCACATTGTTATTATTATCTTTTCTTGAAAATGGATGCACCCGGTTGGGTCGCAAGGGAATACTCGATGTGGTATCCGCTGTTGCCTGCCTGAGTGCTTTTTCGAGGGCCACCATGCCACCTTCTACTACGGCATTATTGCCGATCTTAGCATAATACCGCGGAAGACCGGTGTCTGCGCACATGGGACGCCGATCTTTGATGGCGGCATCGTAATTTTCCAGGATTTTCCCCAAAACATAACGAGAATGCTGGTTTGTTTCTTTTGTCGTCAGCTGTTCTACCTTCTGCTGCACATCTTTTGGGATCTCAATAGCTGCCTGTACGTTCAGTTCCCGTGCAGTCTCCAAGATCGTATCTGTGTTTATCATGATGGCTCCTTTCCATGTCCCTTAGATTGTAATCCGTGGGTTTCATGTTCTTTTTTTGCGTTTGCGGCTCCGCGTCTCTGCGCGAAATCTTACCCTTTACTTTCTTTCCAAAATAGCGCATATCCCCAAGCCTCCACCACCACAGATGGTCAGAAGGCCATAGCGTACGTCCCGTCTTATCATTTCATAGATGAGCGTTGTGAGCCGTATGGAACCTGTTGCCCCTATGGGATGCCCGAGGGAAATTCCCGAGCCATTGACATTTACTTTCTTTTCCAGATCTTCAGCCCCGATCCCCATCAATTTGGCGTCTGCCAAAGCCTGTGCTGCAAAAGCCTCCTGGATCTCTATGAGGTCTATCTGATCGATCTTTAAAGAAGCCTTCTTAAGTGCTTTATTTACAGCCGCCGGTACTGCGGGATAAGTCAAGGTAGGGTCGGCGGCGGCAACGGCAAATGATTTGACATAGGCCATTGGCTCCACCCCGTGTTCTCTGGCTTTCTCAGGGGTTGTCAACACCAGAGCGGCGGCGCCGTCATTTTCACTGGAGGAGTTGCCGGCCGTACAAATGCCGTCCTCGTAGACCGTTCTGAGGCTTGCCAGTTTCTCCAGAGTTGAGTCACGCCGTGGTGTTTCGTCCGTATCCAACAAGATTTTTTCCTTCTTCTTTTTTACCTCAACAGGGACAATTTCCGCGCTGAATTTTCCTGAATCAATGGCGGCAACAGCTCGTTGATGTGAACGAAATGCCCATTTGTCCGCTTCTTCCCGGCTGATCCCTTCATTCCTGGCCGCGGTTTCCGCCCAGGTCATCATTGAATTCAGTTCGCCAAACCTCTCTATGGGCTGATGTCTCGGTCTGCCCCGCTGTATCCTGTCATAAAAGGGGAGTCCCCAGAGCCCAAGGCTGCCATGATGTCGAGGGAAAAACCCCCATTTCGGGTCAACCATGCCGCCTACCCCCCATTTGAGAAATTCACCCGGGATGTAGAATTCGGCACGACTCATACTTTCGACGCCACCTGCAACGATTACATCTGCATCCCTTTCCTTAATTTGCATGGTTGCTGACCAGACGGTTTGCAGTCCGGAACAGCAACGCCTGTCTATGGTGAAACCGGGAACTTCAACGGGCCATCCGGCCTCAAGAAGGGCCAGTCGTGCTGTATTGGGGCATTCCCCGTTTTGAAACGATTGTCCCAGTATTACTTCATCCACTTCATTCGGCTTGAGATTGGCTTTTTTAATCACTTCATTGAGGACAATAGCGCCAAGTTTTTCCACCGGAACATCTTTAAGCATGCCACAATATGCGCCGATAGGTGTTCTAACGGCACTGACAATCACTACTTCTTGCATGGTTTCCTCCGTATACAGATATTTGGTATACTATTTTATTGTTTTGGGTGTCTGAGCTGTTTCCCTGATTTTAAGTGGAAGCAGAGCAGCCCTTTCTAAGGTGGTTCCCAAACCGTTCGTGATTTAGAGCAAAAGCGTAAGTTATTTCACCGTAACTTTAGAAAAGCGGATTTTCACACGAGCGCCGCCTCTGGTTGGGAAAAATAGCCAGTCTGATCGAGAAAGAAACTTCTCACTCTATTTCTTACCGCCCGCTACGCTCAAGACGCAAAGAACGCTAAGATTTAGTTTTTTTACCGAATCGGAACGGACGATTCGATAAAGCAATCAGCCCTTCGGGCATTTCAGGAGAATGGTTAAGTTCACACAAAAAAGATGGGCTGTTTTTTCGAATCGTCCGTTCCGATTCGAAAAAGGCTTTGCGGCCTTCGCGACTTGGCGGTTCAACCCAGTTTCACACGAAGTCATTTCGGCCTGCAATGGTTTTCAGTGAACATTTTTTTCAAGTCTCAGGGAAAAATCTCCCTTTTTAACATGGATACGGGAGGTGTCTTTTTGCTTCGTTAATTCTTGGATCAACGCCATAACAGGTTTATCTCCCCTTGGGTAGTCCCTTTTTATAGGCCCTGCGGAAATGGTCGCCTCCACGTGTTCCACTGGGAACAGAATCCGAAGCAATAGTTCGTCATCGGAGATTCCAGGACGTCCAACCTCTCTTCTCAAGTCCTCAATGGACGGTTGGGGTTGTTCCCAGTTGAGGAGGCCTTTAGCCTCAGGGAGCCCCGTAATTTTATCCAGTACGTTTTGATCCACTGGTGCGGGCGTTTTTCCGTAATGCCCCAGCACGTATCTTATTCCTTCTTCCGTAGCTACCTTATACCTCTCACCCAAGAGGACGTTTAACACAGCCTGGGTACCGACCAGTTGGGAAAATGGTGTAATCATAACGGGATAACCCCATTCTTCGCGTATGACACTAACCTCTTCCAGAACTTCTTCCAGCCGGTGCGCCATCCCCCTTTCTGCAAGCATGAACTCGAGATTGGATATCATGCCGCCGGGGACCTGATGGATGTATTGGAAGGCGTCATATTCAACCGGGGTCCCCATGGGTTTCCCCTCCCTCTTGGCAACATATTTGAAATGAGCAGACATCTCTTTGACGGCTTCCTCGTCTGCCATGGGATTATAACCGAGTCTGCGGAGGTTCATGATCATGTTTTCCGCTGATGGATGGGACGGACCATTGGCCAGAGGCGAGGCACACGTATCTATGATATCGACGCCCAGGGCCACCGAATCAAGACAGCATAAGGGGGCGAGTCCTGTGGTGCAGTGGGAATGCATTTCAAGGGGCAGGTCTCCGATCTGCCCCTTTATTGTGGGTACCAGGGTCTTGGTACGCTCCGGGGTTAAGAGTCCGATGGAATCTTTTATCATCACCGAATCCGGTTTCAAGGTCTTTATCATTTCAGCGGTTTTATGCGCATAAAATTCATCGGTATGGACTGGGCTGAGGGAATAAACCAACGGAACGACGACTTCAATTCCTTCGGCTTTCGCCACCTCAACCGATTTTGAAAGATTACTCCAGTCATGTAACGCATCAAATATCATCAGATGTTTGATCCCATTGGCCGCGCATCGCTCAATCCAGAGCTTGATCACGGCATCGGGGACAATATTGAAACTGGTGAGCGATTTACTCCTGATCAGAGCCCGCAACGGGGTGTTTGGCATGGCTTCCGCAAGAAGTCTTATCCTCTCCCATGGATCTTCGCGAAGATAACGCAGGCAGGCGTCAAAATGCACCGTGCCCATCAATTCCGCAGCCTTGAACCCTGCCCTGTCTATTACGGGGGCAATGGGCAGCATATGGGCTGTTTTCATCCGCGTTGCCCAGAGGCTCTGGTGACCATCCCTCAATGTGGTATCAATGAAACTGATTTTCTTCATCTGACATACTCCTTAATCAAAGACTTTTCTATCCAGCCTGTGTTTATCTTCCCGGTGAGATAGTCAGGGCTTTTCATGATAAAACGGTGAAATGGAATTGTGGTATCCACGCCCGAAACAGTAAAGTTCATAAGAGCCTTCTGCATAGATTGAATGGCCTGATCGCGGTCTTTTCCCCAGGTGATAAGTTTTGCAAGAAGCGAATCATAATATGGGGGAACGAAATATCCGGGATAACAGTGGGAATCAATTCGGACGCCCTCTCTTTCGGGCAGTTCCCATTGGCCAATTCTACCGGGGCAGGGTGCAAAATCCGCATTTGGCGATTCCGCGTTTATCCGGCACTCGATGGCGTGACCGGACCGCTTGACTTCTTCCTGGGTTACGCTGAAGGAATCCCCGGAGGCCACCCTGAACTGTTCTTTGACAAGATCAATGCCGCTGATCATCTCTGTCACGGGGTGCTCCACCTGAATGCGTGTATTCATTTCAAGAAAATAGAATTGACCTTGATCCTGGTCTAACAGGAATTCTATTGTCCCGGCATTTTCGTACCCGATCTGTTTAGCAATTCTGACGGCTGCTTCGCAAAAGGCGTCCCTGAGTTCGGGTGATACAGCAGGTGATGGAGCTTCTTCAACCATTTTCTGATAGCGGCGTTGAAGCGAACAATCCCGCTCAAAAAGATGTATGGCGTTTCCGAATCGATCCCCGATGATCTGGACCTCTATATGCCGTGCATTTGGTATGTAGTGTTCTACATAAATCCTGTCGTCCCCGAATGCGCTCAGAGCTTCGGCGGAAGCCTCGTCAAAGACGGTCTTCAAATCCTCCGGTTGCTCAACGATTTTCATTCCTTTTCCACCGCCACCCGCGGCCGCTTTCAATAAAACAGGATACCCTACGTTTTCCGCGGCTTCTGTCGCCTCTACAAGATCGGATACAAGCTCTGAACCCGGAATAATCGGAATCCCCAGTTTGCCAACCAGCTTTCGTGCGTAAAGCTTATCTCCCATCCGCTTTATATGATCTGCCTTCGGTCCCACAAAAATAAGGCCATGGGTAGTGCACATTTGGGCTAACTGGGGTTGTTCTGCGAGAAATCCGTATCCGGGATGGATGGCATCCGATCCCGTTCCCAGAGCAGCAGCAATGATAGTGTCTACTTTTAAATAGCTCTGCATGGGTGCGGGAGGGCCGATGCAAACGGCCCTGTCGGCCATCTTTGCAGGTAGACTTTCTCTATCCGCTTCAGAGACCGTAACGATGGTTTCTAAGCCGAGCTCCCGGCATGCTCGAATGACACGAACAGCAATCTCGCCTCGGTTGGCCACCAAAACGCGGGAAATGCGTTTCATGAAAGGTCTTCCTCCCCACCCGTTTCGGCCTCTTCGAGTTCTTCCATGAGGAAAAGAGTCTGCTGGTATTCAACCATTTGCCCATTTTCCACCAGGATTTTAGCAATGCGCCCCCGGACGTTTGCTTTGACCGTATTGAAAAGTTTCATGACCTCAATGATACAAACCGAATCTTCTTCGGATACCAGTTGGCCGACCTCCACAAATGGATCCGCTCCCGGCTTTGGTGCACTGTAGAAGGTACCAAGCATTGGGGATTTGATGGCTATTAAACCTTTCCCTTCCTCAACCTGCGGTTGTTGGATAGGAGCCTTTTCTTCTCTTTCCATCGCAGTAGGGGCAACGACAGCCTTTGAATCAGCCGATTCCTCATCGTCAAATTCCAACTTTTCCACTGGACCTGTCTTTTTACTACTTTTGCTTGCAACCAATGTGAGTCCGCCCATTTCCAGGCGTAACTCATCAAAGGTCGATTCTTCCAACATTCTCAGGATCTGAATGACATCATCCTGGTCAATTCCTTCCATAAATGCATCCTCCCT
>CAYOWC010000161.1:7211-10799 GCA_964407525.1 uncultured Desulfobacteraceae bacterium
CTACACCGATCCGAAAATAAGCTTTGGTACAATAAGGCTTATGGACGGGATATAGGTAATCAGAATGAGGGCAATCCCGATGATGATCATGATCGGAATGGCCGCCTTCATTACATCATAGAGTGATAGCCCGGACAGAGAACTTCCCACATAGAGGTTGAATCCAACGGGAGGCGTAATTAAGCCTATTTCCAGGTTCATGACAACGACGATGCCCAGGTGTATGAGGTTGATCCCCAAAGCGGCTCCCAAGGAAACAATCAGGGGGGTAAAGATGAGCATAATCGATGCGGGATCCATAAAATCCCCTGCAAAAAAGAGGATCACATTGATCAGAAGGAGAAACATCCAGGCGTTAATGCCCGCATCAAACATGATTTGCGTCAGAAGATCGGGAACCCTGAAAAAAGATAACAAAAAAGCAAATGAATAAGCAAATGCCAGTATAATCAAGATCATTGAAGACATCTCCGCGGAACGCAGGAAAATGTCCGGAAGATGGCTGATTTTCAACTCTTTGTACAGAAAGAACCCCATGGCAAGGCCGATGAAAATGGCGAGGACAGCTGCCTCGGTAGGCGTTACAACACCGCCATAAATGCCACCCAATATCATGATCGGCACGATCAAGGCAGAACCGTTTTGGACGATTTGATTTATTCTTTGCTTTAGAGAGAGAGAGGGCGATTTGGGGTACTTCCTCTTTCGTGAGATAACGTGGACGTAGATCATGAGGAAAATCGTTAACATGATTCCGGGAAGCATGCCGGCTGCAAAGAGTTTTCCTATGGAAACATCGGCCAGAACACCAAAGATGATCATCAATATGCTGGGTGGAATAAGTATGCCTAAAGAACCTGAGCAGGAGATCAAGGCCGTGGCAAATTTTTTATCATAACCTGCCTTCAACATACCCGGAAGGACTATTGTACCGATGGAGACGACCGTTGCCACGCTTGACCCGGAGATGGCCGCAAAAATCGCACAGGACAGGACACCCGCCATTCCGAGGCCACCGGTGACGCCCGCTGTAAGGGCCTCGGAAAAAACCAGAAGCCGTCTGGCAATCCCCGCCTGCGCCATAATATTGCTGGCAAGGATGAAGAATGGAACGGCCAGAAGAGCATAACTGTCAAGGGCTGCATAGACGTTTTGCCCTATGAACAGGAGGTCCATATCTGTGAAGATGATCAGATTGATGGTCGTAGAAATGCCAAGAGCAATGGCAATGGGCACCCCGAAAAACATGAGAATGAAAAGGATTGTCATGAGTGAACTTATAAGAACAATCGGATTTTCCATGAATCAGGCTACCTCAAACGAACCTCTGGTTTTAAAGTGTTTGGAAAAAGTTGCGATTAGTTTTTAGCTATCAGCCTTTAGCTTGAAAATCCTAATCGTTTGCATGGCTTTTTGCTTTAAAAGGCCTTTCATTTTTTGATGCGCTACTGTAGCATTTTAACTGACTGATATTGTGACGCTAATTGCTAAAGGCTAACCGCTAATTGCAGCTTTTAAGTGTTTACTAAATATGTTCTTTCTTGAATGGCTCGAATTCGGCTTTGTCTTTATGACAAGACTCCCAAAAGAGTTCTGAATAATGGAAAGCCATGAAAAGAAAGGCCACAGGCATATAAGAGATCATCATCCAAATGGGGATTTCAGTGATGATGGAAAGCTGTCCCATCTCTCTAAAATACATGACAAATTGATAAGTGAGATAGGACATGAAGAGGAAGAGACCAGCCCCGCAGAGTTTGGTGAAGATATCTGAGAATTTCTGGAATGTAGGGGGCAGGAGTTTCACGATGACATCTACCCCGATATGTACCCCGTTTCGAATACCTGTGCTGGCTCCCAGCAGTGTCATACTGATAAAGGCAAGCACGACGATTTCAGGAACCCATGCGAAGCCTGCGTTAAAAAAATATCTTAAAATGACTTGAATAAAGCTGATGGTCACCGTAAAGGCAAGGAGTATAATAGTGGCCCATTTTTCAAACACGTAAATAGCTCTACCTATTTTCATCTGTCAACTCGGCAAAAATTTTGGATCATGTCGGATTAATGTAATGTTTATCAGTTGTCAAATACACCATACTCAGATTCGAGGTTTCACGTGTCAGGTGTCAGAGAAAAATCTGGTTGCGTTCAGACTATTCAACTTAATAACTAATACTTATGTTTGTAAGGATCAGAAAATAGGAAGAAGGTACTGACACCTGACACCTGACACCCCAGTTCCGGAAAAAAGGATTTTTCACGTTAATCCACGATGAACCTGATTTTTCCGATCAGGCCGAAAGGCCTGATCGGAAGGAAATACGAGCGCTCTTTATTTGGTACGGGTGGCCTCAACGGCGTCGAAAAATTTCTGTGGTATTTTCTTTCCGAATTTTTCCTGTACCGGTTTGGTCTTTTCCTTGAGTGCGGCCCTCTCTTTTTCATTCAACCATTTGAACTGGAGTACAGGTCGCTCGGACATCATGATCCACGGCATTTTGTATTCAATATTTTCCTGAACGTCGTGTTCAAATTTGGTTACTTCCGCGAAGGTGTCATCAAAGACTTTTTTGAGGTCGTCAGGCAGACCATTATAAAATTTGGGGTTGACGATGATGGCTGCAAAGAGGAGACTGTGCCTCGAGATGGTGATGAAATCCCCGGTTTCGTGCCATTTAACGGCCTGGATGACGGCAAGAGGGCACTCGGCCCCGTCGACGGTCTTCAGCTGAAGCGCATTGTAGGTTTCCATGTAGGGGATCGGCTGCGCGCTGGCGCCCAGTGCTTCCATCTGGGCGGCCACAATTTTCGACGGTCTGATTCGCAGTTTCACTCCCACAAAGTCCTCGGGCGCGGCAAGAAATCCCTTGCTGCAGACAAAATTCTGAAAACCGTATGGCCAGAGTCCCATGAGTTTATACCCTTTTTTGAGATAGAGGGGCTCAAAGAGTTCTTTCCCGGCGGTATCCATGAAGCGGTAAACATGGTTCATGTCACTGAAAATAAAAGGGAACTCCATCAGAAATGTCTCTGGGATCTCTCCGCCCAGCCTGCCACCGCTCACTTCGGCCATCTGAATGACGTTAGACCTGAGGGCTGCATATTGAGTGGGGCCATCTTTATAAAGAGATGCTCCCCAGTAGATTTCCACGTTGAATCTTCCTTTGGAGTTTTCTTCCAGCTTTTCACCAAGATATGCGATAGCCTGGCTGAGCGGGTGCATGCTTGGAGGTGATTTGGGTCCTGCATAGTTGAATTTAATCAGGATTGGTTTTTCGGCCAAGGCGTTGGAATGGAGCAATATTATCCCGCTAAAGAAAATCAAAGTAACCAATAAAGACAATAAACCTATCTTTTTTTTCATCATGATGGGTCCCCTCCCTTGAAATAAAGTGGAAATTGGCGACTTGAACCTGGACCTTTTCCTGGTCAGATCCACCCTTTTTTTTATCACCTCCTTTTAAATGATCTCTTCGTCCTGCAACCTGAGCAATTCCTCTTTCGAAATCCCCAACAGACCTGTATAAATTTCTTCGTTGTGTTGGCCGGGATAAGGGGCTGATTCCGTGAGTCCGGCATCAGACT
>CAYOWC010000162.1:0-2531 GCA_964407525.1 uncultured Desulfobacteraceae bacterium
AAAACGACCACGAAATATGGTGATCGGATTGCCATACGCAAAAAAGAATATGGCCTCTGGCGTGATATATCGTGGAATGAATACTACCAGGCGGTGAAATATGTTGGCTCGGCCCTCATCTCCATGGGTCTTGAAAAAGGTGATCGTGTCTCCATCATAGGGGACAATTGCCCTGAATGGGTCACCATCGATCTTGCTGTCCAGTCCTGTGGGGGAATCGCAGCCGGGGTTTATTCTACGAACGCCTGGCCTCAGGTGGAGTATGTCCTTGAGAATTCCGACTCCAAATTTTTCTTTGTGGAAAATGAGGAGCAATTGGATAAGTGGTTCAATTTCAGGCACGATGTTCCTTCACTGCAAAAGGTCATTGTATGGGATCTCGAGGGATTACGAGATTTTGCAGACCCGATGGTCATGACCTATGATGAGCTAATAGAACTGGGGAAGGATTTTGCCAGGGATAATCCTGATCTTTTTGAGGAACGCATCAATCAGATTGATCTTGAAGATGTTGCCGTCCTTATTTATACTTCCGGTACAACAGGTCCCCCGAAAGGGGCTATGCTGACCCATAGAAATCTCATGTGGATGGGCAGTGCAATTACCCTGGAAAATCCCATGTCCGATGAAGACGAGGTCCTTTCATTTTTACCGCTTTGCCACGTTTTCGAGCAGCTCTTTTCCATTATGGGGCATATTACGCATGGGTACGTGGTTAATTTTGTCGAAAATATGGAGACGGTGAATGATAATATGATTGAGGTGTCTCCAACCGTGGGGTATGCGGTCCCTCGTATATGGGAGAAATACCTGTCGGCGGTGTACATTAAGATGTCGGATGCCACCTGGTTCAAAAAGCTGGTTTTTGGCATGGCTCTTAACATAGGAAAAAAACGTGCCACCCTCAACATGAATTTTAAACCCATCCCTGGATATCTGGAAATTCTTTACAAGCTGGCCCATTTTGCCGTTTTTCGAAAATTGAAAGAACGGTTAGGGTTTGACAGGATGCGAATTGCCTATTCCGGTGCAGCTCCCATATCCCCGGATGTTTTGCATTTCTTTCAGTCCATCGGTGTGAACCTGGTCGAAGGATATGGGCAGACGGAAGGTACAGGGGTTACCTGTGTGTCCAAGGTAGGAAAGGTGAAGTTTGGAACGGTCGGACCGCCCTTGACGGGAACAGAGATCAAGATTGCAGAGGATGGTGAAATCCTGGTGAAATCTCCCAGCGTATTCAAGGGATATTTCAAGAACCCGAAAGCCACAGAAGAAACGATCAAGGATGGGTGGCTCTATTCCGGGGATGTGGGGGAGATCGACGAAGATGGTTATCTCAAGATTACTGACCGGAAAAAAGATATTATCGTGACGGCCGGGGGAAAGAACATTACCCCGCAATTCATAGAAAATAAATTGAAATTCAGTCCCTACATCAATGATGCTGTAGTCATCGGCGACAAGAGAAAGTTCATTTCCAGCCTGATTATGATTGATGAAGACAATGTGGTCAAATTTGCCCAGGATAACAAGGTGCAGTTCTCTACCTATAAGGATTTGACGCAGAGCGCGGAAATCAACAAACTTATCCAGGAAGAAGTGATCAAGGTGAACGATACCTTGGCCCGCGTTGAGCAGATCAAGAAGTTTACCATTCTTCCTAAAATGCTTTATGAAGAAGATGGTGAAGTGACCCCCACCATGAAGGTGAAACGAAACTATGTGAATGAGGCGTTTGGTGATCTGATTGAGGGGATGTATACAAGGAAGAAGGTTTAGGGGTTCTTTCAAAGCCCCCGCAGAGTTTTTTCCTTCATCTCTCGAAATCCCATTTCCATTAAGGGATGCAGGTTCACTATATCGGCGTTGTTGTACTCGATGAGAGTGCTCAGCGCTTTTTTATTTCCCCGCTGGTATGCATACCAGAGCCGGATCGCTTCAAATCCGTCGACGCCGTCAATATCTATTCCCCGCGTGATTTCCAGCTCTTTCTCAATCCTCTTAAGGCCCCCCGTATAACCCAGCTTTTTTAATACAAATCTAAGATCAATATGCCCCCCCGGCAGGGAGATACCGGGAAAGCAGTTTCGAATAAAAGGAAGATCAAAGGAGGCGCCGTTGAAGGTGATTACAAGGTCATAGTCGGCGATGGCCGTTTCGAAATCTTCCAGGTTGATTCCGTTTACAAAGGTTTGGATCGTCTTTCCGTCATAAATCCCGATGACCGTAATTTCCGCCCCATCCTGCATGTATCCCGTTGTTTCTATGTCCAGGTAGACCGCCTTCTCCTTGAAAGCATCAAAAACCCTCCACATTTCTCCCGAAGAAAGCCTGTCATTGAAAAAAGAGATATCGTCCCTGTGCTTCAAAGATGCTTCAAGGGTCTGTTCCATCAGACGGTGTATCCCCGGCGAAAGAACTCCCTGGCCGCGGTCGATAAAATCCTGCCACGTATTGATGCCCCGTGCCCAAAGTCGCTGCTCTGTCTTGGGTCCTACCCCTTGTACGTGTATGAATGTTCTTTCAAGCAT
>CAYOWC010000162.1:2631-10748 GCA_964407525.1 uncultured Desulfobacteraceae bacterium
AGATGGGCCGTGACCATTTTTTTCTCCGTGTTTACAAGGTCCCAGTGCAGGGCTGAATCATTAAAACCCAGTTTCTCTTTCATTTCTTCCGTCAGTTCAGATGGATCTCCATCATAGGTATCCGTGTAAGACATACCGACGGCGAGGTGACAATTTCCTTGACGGCCCCCGTAATTTTCATCAAAGAGGGTGTTTGCCATGAATCGGTTAATTTTTGAGAACCTTTTATCTGTAAGCGAAAATTCACCAACCCTGCTTGCTCCTTTATCCATGGTGAGCTGTTTTTTTGTGAATTCACTCCCTTTTTCGGCCTTCACTCCGACGGCAACGCCTTTTTTGAACAAAAGCTCTACGCCCTCCACATAGTTCCCACTCCTGAAAGAGGCCTGGTTGGCAAAATATCTTCCTTCTGTTCCATGCCAGTCAGGGGAGATGAAGAGTTCGAAGCTGGGAATATTGTGTCCCGATATTCCAATCCACCTTCTTTTGTCGCCGGGGGTTATTTTCATGTCAATACTTTTTGATTCTACCCGATAATAGGAGACATCCATGGCGTTCAACCAATCCTTGATAGCGATGGCGTCCTTAAAAACCCCTTTCCAAACTGCTACAGGATCCGGCTTGTCGAGATAGCATGCTTTAATGATTTGGTTTGTGTACTGTCTCATGGTAAGACCTGCCTGTTTAGCCAGCTCCTCGGTGGGAAAAGTACACAGAGTCCATCCGAGATCGCCCTTGTCTTCTCTTTTCCGCATGATATCTCTCAGTGGTTTCATGGCCACTGCGGTTTTGCCTATCCTTTTCGGATCGATATCCGCCAAATGTGTCAGTGAAGTGGGGGCGTGCAGAAAAATCCGGCCTTGGATCTGTTTATACAGGTCTTCTTGCCATGATCCCACGAAAACGAGCTGTTTATTGTTCGCTTTCTGGTAAAAATCATGTTCCATCGCAGGGGTCAATCCTGAACGCATGACCGGATGCATGCCCATATCCAGCAGTTTTCCATGGACGGCCTCAGCAAGCTCAAGGGCAGCAAACTGAAACTGGACGAGAACGACATCCCCTTTTTTGAATGTCCCAGTCCTTGCCGTCTTTAGGCCCCATAACAAAACATTGGCGTATTTATCGATTTGCTTCTTGGTAAACATGGTGAATCCTCCGTTAGGTTGATACAGGGGAATCTGCGATCATGGCGGTTCTGAGTTGATTCCCCGGAAGCTGGGAGCGAATTCTTCCGTTGATAAAAAAGCCCACTCCCAAGATACAATTTTCATGGTTTGCAAGGATTACATACCCTTTTTCGTAGTCTTGATCAACAGGGATTTGCTCGCCGGCCACCAGTCGCAGCAGGTTGTCCGGACTTATACGGTATACTCTCTTCGTGGCAAACCTGCCGAACGACTGAATAAACCGCGTTGTCGGTTTTACGAATTGTCCCACTTTTCGAAATGATCTCAACCCCACTTTTGATACTTTTATCCGGGAAACATTTTCAAGGAGAGCCGATGAATGCAGGAGAAACCACCCCGTTTTCTGTTTGAAAAGAAGATGCTCCCGGAATAGATTTTCAGGAATACCAAACCTTTCGTAAAGATAGGAGAAAAGGAGTGTTCGATCATTGTTTCCGGCCAATTCCGGCCATGAAGAATCCCACTGAATCGACTCTGTGGGGATAGTATCTTTTTGCGCATTTAAGTCGCTTATCATAGGTTTTTCCTTTCCAGTCGGTGATTCCTGGAGCAACATTCAAACCCGGATAGAGTGGAAAAAGATCTGCGTCTCTTTCGTTCAGCAGATAGTCCACTACCGATTCATTCTCTTCAGGGCTGTAGGTACAGGTGGAATAAAGCATCCGTCCGTTTTTTTTCAACAGATCAAATCCCCGGAGTATGATCCTCTTCTGGAGATCAGGCAGTTTTTCTCGCCCTCTTCCTTTCCTGTATTGTACCTTTTCGTTGGTTTTTCTAAATCTTCCTTCCCCAGAGCAGGGGACATCCGCCATGACATAACCAAAACGCTGTTTTAACGGGAATTCCTGGGCCTGGTAACCCGTTAGCACGGCATTGAGTACGCCTAGCCGCGAAAGGGTATGTCCTAAGGACAGGTGACGAGAGGCATACAGATCGTTGGAAACGATGATGCCCGTGTTCTCCATTATTTGTGCGCAATGGGCTGATTTTCCGCCGGGAGAAGCGCACATGTCCAGAAGACTGGTATCCTTTTCGGGGTCGAGAGCATAGGCTGCCATGGCGGAAGTGAGGGCCTGGGGATGCAGGTATCCCAGAAAATATTCCAAAAGATTTCCCGGAAAAGGCAAATTTGGCGCCAGATAGAGGGTGTCGTATTTCTTGGAAGCCCGTATAAGAGAGATCCCTCTTTTTCTCAGGGTCTCGACTACGAACGTGGGGTTCACCTTGAGACGATTGATGGTCAAATAGGTGGGCAGGGGATTTAAAAGACTTTCCTGGAAAAGAGAAAATTCGGGGATAATATCTGCGTATTCATTGAACATGTAGCGTTCCATGTAGTAAAAGTTATGTTAAGCGGTACATGTATTGAAAGAACGGATGCTTTGTCAAGAAAATTGAATAGAATACCAAAGAGCCATTATTTTTTGCTTGACGAAATAAACTTGAATAGAATATTCCAGTATGGATTATTCTTATGGTTTCGGAGTACAATGGAGGGTACCGTATGAAAGACAAGCCGATAACGGAATATATTTTGCTTGGCGCCCTCATGTCGGGGCCCATGCACGGATATGAAATTTTACGATTTCTCGACGCAGACCTGGGTTGGACCTGGCGCGTGAGCACAAGCCAGCTCTATGCTCTCCTGAAAAGGCTTGAGAGTGGTGGACTTGTTACCTCCGCTATGGAGTCCCAGGACACGCGGCCATCGAAAAGAGTTTTTTCTCTGAATACGTCCGGAAAAAAGAAGTTTATGGAGTGGTTGAAGCAACCAAGCTCCTATGTTCGAGACCTTCGAACCGAGTTCCTGGCCAAAATTTTTTTCTTTCGAAAGCTGTCCGTGAAAGGAAGTCCTGTGTTGGTATACGATCAGATCAAAGTCCTGGAGAGCGTGAGAGAACGGTTTGTGAAATTGCGGAAGGAAGAACTAGACCATTATAAGAGCATGGTTTTTGGTTTCAAGACAGCTACCCTCAGTGGATGGCTTGATTGGCTTGAGAAAGAGGCTGTGTCGTTTGCGAAGGAAATCGAAACAAATCTCTGATGTTCAGGAGGCACTATGTCAAACAAATTTAAATCATCTGCAACCGTGATTTCTGTGGATCAGGCTGTTGGAACCATCCTGGCCCATGATATTACGGAGATCAGGCCGGGCAATTTCAAGGGGCCGGCCTTTAAAAAAGGGCATATCGTTACCGAGGAGGATGTCCCTCACCTCAAAAGAGTCGGCAAAGAACATCTCTATGTGCTGCATCTCGAACCGGGAGAGATTCACGAGGACAATGCTGCCCTTGCCCTTTCTGCAGCTTTATCAGGGTCTGGTGTGGTCTTTGACCCCAATCCGTCGGAGGGAAAAATTTCCCTGAGGGCCGAGTACGACGGCCTTTTGAAAGTGAATGTGGATGTTCTTACAGCCCTTAACCTTGTCCCTGATATCAGCTGTTCTTCGAGGCACAATAATTCGGTTGTCGAAAAGGACGAAATTATTGCCGCCACCCGTGCTATCCCTTTAGTTATCGACGAAAGTCTGTTAAACCAAGCCGTTAAATTGGCGGAAGAAGCCAGCGGAATTTTTTCCGTCAAACCGCTGGCTACACCGATGACCGGGCTCGTGATTACCGGGAATGAAGTCTATAATGGTCTCATTGATGATAAATTCGCTCCAATTATCAGGCGAAAATTGAAATCTTATCATTGCGAGGTGATTGGCACTGCTTTTTCACCGGATGATAAACCGAAGATCATCAAGGAAATCCAAAGGCACTTGGAGAATGGGGCGGAAATGCTTATTGTGGCAGGTGGAATGAGTGTGGATCCCGATGATATTACCCGGTTAGCCATTGCAGACGCGGGTGCCGAGGATGTGGTGTATGGAACGCCGGTCATACCCGGAGCCATGTTTCTTACGGGGCGTATTGGTAACGTTCCGATTTTGGGATTGCCTGCCTGTGTCCTTTTTTATCGGGCAACTGTGCTTGATCTGATTTTGCCAAGGGTCCTGGTTGGGGAAACGATTACAAGGGAAGATCTTGCTGCCATGGCCCATGGGGGATTGTGCCTCAATTGCGATCAATGTCATTTCCCCAGGTGTTCTTTCGGGAAGTAAGGTTTTTATTTTAGGCTCATCGCGGATTAACGTGATATTTTTGTCAGTTGTCGAATAGACCATGCTCAGATTCCGGGTGTCAGGTGTCAGGTGTCAGGAAAAAACCGGGCCGCATTCATAATACTCAACGTAATAACAAATAGTTATTCTCATTATAACCAGAAGGTAGGAATCCCGCTGCGGCGGGACTGAAACCTGACACCCGAAACCTGACACCTCTGTTCCGGAAAAAGGGTTTCTTCACGCTAATCCGCGTTGAGCCTTATTTTACACGTGCCAGTTCTTGATTATTTCGGCATGCCCCTGTGCTCTTGTCTGGATGAGTTCCGCTACAATACTTACGGCAATTTCAGCTGGAGTTTCGGCTTGAATTTTAAGACCGATGGGTGCGTGAACCTGATCTAATTGGGACTGAAATGTCCCTTCTTCGAGCAGTTTTTCGAAGATCATCCTGTTTTTTCGTCTGCTGCCGATCATGCCAATATACCTGGGAGAGCTTTTGAGGGCTTGGCGTAGGATCTCCAGGTCGTACATGTGTCCCCGGGTTACGATGACTACGTCATCGTGAGGACCGAAAGTCATTCTCTCGAGGGCCGTATCAAAGGCTTGGACCAGCAGATGGGTCGCCATGGGAAAACGCTCCCGGTTGGCAAATTCTTCTCGATCGTCGACAACAATGATTTCATCGCCGAGTCGATGGGCGATCCAGGCCAAGTCCAGTGAAATGTGCCCTCCGCCGAATAAGTAGAGTGTATTGGGAAGCTCGATAGGCTCAAAGTAAATCTGGTGTTCTTTGCCGGTCAAAGGAAGCAAAACAGGCACTCTTCCTTTTTCGACGGAAGGGAGATGATCTTCAACTGCGGCAGGCACGGTTAGTTCCCCTGAAATGACCTTTCCCCTAGCCAGGAGAAGATGGCAGTCATTGAAGACGGTAGACTCTTTTCCTATTTCGGTGACGAAAAGAACGCCATCCAACCTGGAAAAAGATGTGGAAAATTCTTTCAGGAACGGCAGGGCATCAGCTGTGATTCTTTCGAGATATACCTGTACGTTTCCTCCACAGATCATTCCTGCGGCAGCTACCTCTTTTCCGGTCAGGGAAAAAGAAAGAAGCTGATCCCCTTTTTCTTCAAGAAGGATGTCGGCGGCCTCTATTGTCTCAGCTTCCAGCGTTCCTCCTCCTATGCTTCCCAGGCTTATATGGCCTTCACTGATGATCATTCGGCTTCCAGAACTTCTTGGTGCAGAACCTTCCTGACTCACCACCGTGGCCCATACAACAGGTCTATTTTCTTCAAGCATCTGAATTGTCGCATCGATGATTTTTTTCATTTTTGATTTCTCACTTAAAACATGCAATTAGCTGTTAGCCGTTAGCTATTAGGAATACAATTTCAACCATTTACGGTGAAATAGATCAGCATCAAAAAGTGATGCCTCGAATATAGGCAGAAGCCATGTAAGTACTTTATATCGTTGAGCTAACGGCTATGTAAAAGCTAATTGCAGTTTTTAGGCTTCATGTATTGTACGTTCTCAAGACAGCTTCAAGCACGGCGCCACAGACGGCACGGGCTTTTTCACTGATGGTCAAGACATAACCGGAATTGGCGCGGGGATCAATATCTCCTATCTTGAGGCCCTTCCTGACGGAGATCCCTGGACGAATAAGTCCCCTCAAGATGCCGTCGACCTTCGCAATAACCGGTTCATCTCCGACTTTTGCAATGGCTTTTCCCTTTTTTACGCTGTCTCCTATCTTGAGCCACGTTTCAAAGATCCCTTCCGTTGGCGCACGCAGGACTCGTTCGTATGTTACGCCTGCCATCTCCCCGGGAATGCCGGTATTGGGCTCGGCTGTTCCAGTAGTGAAGACACGCCCCAGATGGTGTCCCCTGTTGGTTTCAACCACATAGTGGGCGTCACGCCCGGCTTCATAGCCGGGGCCCAGGCCAATTACCAGTGGTGCATCTGTAATGCTTATGCCTGTATTGCGTTTGCTCAGTGTTGCTTCGAGAAGTACATCGGGTTTGATTTCTTGTAATACCTTCATTTCAGGGTCAATAATTACAGGTAGACGTTTGTCTTCCCATGCTTTATAGATGTCTTCAGTCCCCGTTGCCAGGATTGCTTCTACCCCCTCTACCTGTTTACGTCCATCGTAGATGACTTCACAGAAGGATACGGCTCTTCTTACTGCAATCGGCTTGGCAACCTCTGTCATGACTACTTTGAAATGACACTGATAGAGTCTCCAGGCGATGCCGCTGGCTATCTCGCCGGCTCCTTTGATAAGAATGGTAATATCTTTTTTCATCTTCTTCCTTGCTCCGAATCTATGCACCTTCTTGTTTAAGTCATTACGCCCATGTTGCTAAACACGTGGCGGCTTTTACAGAGACCTATTTTTCGCACCATTGCCGGTGGCTGTCAACCTATTATCAAGAGCCATTACCAGTAAAATTCAATATCCCCAGATAGTCAATTGCACGGAAACGGATAGGGAAATCTACCAGGCGCAGCTTTTTTTATGTTCATGCAGCTTTTGCTGTGGTAAAAATTATAAGTGAGGATACAATGAGGAAACTTTTAAGGTGAACAGGATGAAACCGATTATTGATTTAGTAGCGGGGGCGCGCCCGAATTTCATGAAGCTGGCCCCCGTATTGCGAGCCGTTCAAGAGCGAAACGAACTGGAGCCAAGAATTGTTCATACAGGGCAACATTACGACCACAGGATGAATGATGTTTTTTTTGAGGAACTGGGTATTCCCAAACCCCATGTTCATCTAGATGTGGGGTCTGGTTCTCATGGGGCACAGACTGCCCGAATCCTTGAGAGATACGAGACCCATGTGTTGAAAATGTCGCCTGCGGCTTCCGTGGTTTTCGGAGATGTAAACTCCACGGTGGCCTGTGCTCTGGCAGCGGTCAAACTGGGGATTCCGATTGTTCACGTGGAGGCGGGGTTGCGGAGTTTTGATCGCACTATGCCTGAAGAAATTAACCGGTTGTTGACGGATGCCATGGCTGATCTTCTTTTGGTATCCGAACCGAGCGGTTTGGCCAACCTGCATCGGGAAGGAGTTGAAGAAAGCAAGGTGAAGTTTGTGGGAAACGTTATGATAGATACCCTGGTGCATGAGCTTCCATTTGCTCGGGAATCCAGCATTCTTGAAAAATTGAATCTGGCCGGACGGAAATACGCGCTCATGACCATGCACAGGCCATCCAATGTGGACGACCCTGAGATATTGAGGAGGCTCCTCGAAGTGACGGCAGAGCTGGCTGAAAACATGCCGGTTGTCTTTCCTGCCCATCCAAGGACGAGGAAGTCCATTGAACGGTTAGGTTTGTCGAAGGGGTTCTTCGGGAACTCTGATTTTGTGTCTATAGAGCCTGTTCCTTATCGTGACAATCTCTCTCTTATAGAAAATGCACGATTGGTGTTTACGGACTCTGGAGGTATCCAGGAAGAGACCACATTTCTTAAGGTTCCTTGCCTGACGCTGCGGGAGAATACGGAAAGACCGGTGACTGTTCAGAAAGGAACCAGTCGCCTCGTTGGGAACGAACCTGAACGGATTCGTGGTGCTTTTGAGGATGTTCTGGCGGGAAGATGGCCTGCAGGGGAAGATATCGAACTATGGGATGGACATGCGAGCGATCGCATTGCCAAAGAACTGGCGGTATGGATGGGTATTTAAGTCCTAGTGTTCTGTCATATCTATAATGTCGTAAAGATGCCGTCATTCCGGGCTTGCCCCGGAATCCAGAATCTCCGAATTAGCCACAAATACCGGAGTCTCGCAGGCTCGCTT
>CAYOWC010000163.1:0-10733 GCA_964407525.1 uncultured Desulfobacteraceae bacterium
CCTTTTTTTGTAAAACGTTCCATCATTTTCTTCGTTTGTGCAAAATTTTTCAGAAGACGGTTTACATCCTGCACCGTGGTTCCACTTCCCATGGCAATTCTGCGTCTCCTGCTGCCGTTCAAAATCTTAAATTTTCTTCTTTCTTCCACAGTCATGGAATTAATGATCGCTTCCACTTTGACCAGCTCTTTCTCATCCGGTTTCATTCCCTTCATTTGCTTCAACTTCCCCATACCGGGAAGCATTCCCATGATATCGTCAAGAGACCCAAGTTTCTTCATCTGCTTGAGTTGGGAACGAAAATCCTCAAGATTGAACTCATTTCGTTTTAGTTTTTTCTCTAATTCTTTTGCTTCTTTATCATCGAACTGATCTTGGGCTTTTTCAATTAAGGAAAGGACATCTCCCATTCCCAAGATCTGCGAAGCCATTCTATCGGGATGAAAAGGCTCAAGGGCACTGATTTTTTCACCAACACCAATAAATTTTATCGGCTTACCCGTCACCGCACGGACGGACAGCGCGGCCCCACCCCTGGCATCACCTTCCATTTTGGAGAGTACAAGCCCGGTAATATTCAGGCTCTTATCAAACTGACCGGCTACATTGACAGCATCCTGCCCTGTCATTGCATCTGCAACCAACAGGATTTCCGACGGATTGACCCTGGCTTTGATAGTTACCAATTCATCCATCAGGGTTTCATCGATGTGCAAACGTCCTGCAGTATCAATGATCAGAACGTCAACGCCTTCCTGTTCCGCCCTCGCCAAAGCACTTACGCAAATGTCAGCAGGCTTGCTGTCAGGCTCGGAAGGAAAAACCGGAACACCAATTTCAGCGCCAAGCCTCTTCAGCTGCTCGATGGCGGCCGGCCTGTACACATCAGCAGGAACAAGGTAAGGTCTTTTTCCCTGTTTGCGAAGGTATTTTGCCAATTTGGCGGCTGTCGTCGTTTTTCCGGAACCTTGAAGTCCTACCAACATCATGAGGTGGGGAGCGGCACCCTCAAATTCAAGCCCTTCCTGCGCTTTTCCCATGAGCAGGGTCAGTTCTTCATTGACTATTTTTATAATCTGCTGGCCCGGAGTCAGGCTGTCCATAACATCCTGCCCCACAGCCCTGTCACGAATATCACTAACCAGTTTCTTAACTACTTTGTAATGGACGTCTGCCTCCAGCAGGGCCAGACGAACTTCTTTCAAGGCATCCTGAATATTCTTCTCCGTCAGTCTGCCCCGACCGGTTAGCTTCTTGAAAACCCCGTTTAATTTATCGGATAAGCTCTCAAACATGATTTCTCTTTAATTTGATAAATTTTCAGTATATTTTAATCACTTCTATTTTGTCAATAAAAAAACAGAAGCTAATGCAAATTGAATGTCAACTTGATGACAGTACCATATTTCAGCCCTTTTAACACGGAAATGTTTAGACCCTCAGCCCCATTCCATTATATCATATGGTAATTTTTGGGTTGCCATGAAAGACGATACCATCTACTATTCGGATGCTCAGGATTCGTGATTGAATCCTCAGGGGCGATTAAATAGGTCATTGGAAGCCCCTCAAATTTGCATACTCTTTTCCTCTCGCAGAGACCACACAGAGATCAGAGGGTTTTTCATCTGTTTCCGTGCCCTCCGTGAACCCTGCAGGAGATTCCAATTTCGGAGTAAAAAATTTGAATTCGATGGACGATGAAGGAATCATTCAACCGCGGAAAGGTAGACGCGATCCTGCTCTGGGAAGTGATGTGATTATGGCAATGATTCCGTCAGATCTCGACTATCTTGCACACAGAACCGGCGCCGGAAAATCGCCATTCCATGATTCCGGCCTGTATCGGTTATACGTCAAAGAAGAAAAAAACAGCCCGGTTCTCGCTATTGCCGGTCCTTTCACGGGTGCCCCACACGCGGTTATTGCTCTGGAAAAACTGATTGTCCTTGGTGCAAAAAGGGTCTGGATTCTGGGCTGGTGTGGATCCCTCCAACCAAATGTTCGCGTCGGGGATATTATTCTCCCTACTCTCGCCATTTCAGAGGAAGGGACATCGCCGCATTATCCTATTGGTGAAAAACCTATCGCGCCGAACAAAAACCTCAACAGGGCCCTCTTGGAACATATGGAACAGGAACAGCTTCCTTTTTCTTCGGGAGCTGTCTGGACAACAGATGCCATTTATCGGGAAACCCCCCGAAAAGTCAGAAACTTTCAAAACCAGGGAGTTCTATCGGTAGAGATGGAACTGTCCGCATTATTCACAGTGGCCCTGTATCGTTCTGTAGCCATGGCGGGATTGCTGGTGGTTTCAGATGAGCTTTTTGATTTGAAATGGGCGCCGGGTTTCTCAAATCCTGCTCTGAAAAAGGGCTCCCGCCGTGCGTCCAATATTCTTCTAAGCGGAATAGGTCGTATGGCCAACGGAGAATTTTGATGAACAATAGAAACAGCGTACTTGCCATCGACATAGGAAGCGGCACCCAGGATATCCTTATATGGCACCATGGAATACCCATGGAAAACAGCCCGAAAATGATCCTTCCCTCTGCAACCACCATCCTTTCTAAAAAAATCGAACTGGCCACAAAACATGGACTACATATCTTTCTTTCGGGAAATGTAATGGGGGGCGGCCCATCTTCTGCAGCGGTACGCAGACACCTGAAAGCAGGATTCAAGGTATTTGCCATGGAGAAGCCCGCACTTACTTTTCATGACAACCTGAATAAAGTACGGGCAATGGGCATTGAAATTGTTGAAAAAAAACCTATTTTCAAAAATCTAATGGAATTGCCCATGGGAGATTTAAATTTGCCGGCGATCCAACAGGGCCTGGCTCTTTTTGGTGTTTCGCTACCGGAAACTGTTGCCGTTGCCGTCCAGGACCACGGATTTTCTCCAGACGAGAGCAATCGGGTATTCAGGTTTAAGCAGTGGAACGAGTTGCTGCAAACAGAAAAGGAGTTTTCTGATCTGCTGTATGAAAAACCGCCGGAACACCTGACCCGCATGCAGGCAATCTGCGAAATCGCGCCGGGGGCGCTTGTCATGGACACGGGAATAGCCGCTATCCTTGGTGCTTTAACCGACTCCTGGATTTCTGCGCGCCGTGAAGAAGGCGTTACCATTGTCAATATCGGCAATGAACATGTTTTGGCGGCCCTGGTTCAAGGAAACAAAGTTTGGGGAATATACGAACACCACACTTCCCTGATGGACCCTGAAAAGCTGGAAAAACATTTAGGGCGTTTTAAACGGGAGCATCTTTCTAATCAGGAAATCCTTGATGAAATGGGCCACGGATGTACGGTCCTTTCAGGAGCATCCCGCGCAGGAGCTTTTCAACATCTTGGTGTAACCGGGCCCAATCGCGAGCGTTTTTCCGGACTTCATGGGCACATGGCTGCTCCATTTGGCGACATGATGCTAACGGGATGTTTCGGGCTTCTCGAAGCCTTGAAAAAGAGAGTGTAACCAGAGAATGGATGAAATAGCCAAGAAGATAAAAGACTTATCCGAAACAATCAGGCGGAACAACCAACTATATTATGTCTTGGATGACCCTGAAATATCCGACGGGGAATATGACAGGCTTTTCGTGGAATTGCTGGATCTGGAAAAACAATATCCCGAACTCATAGTCCCTGATTCGCCAACCCAAAGGGTAGGTGCCGAACCCAGGAAAGCGTTTTCCCAGGTAAAGCACACAATTCCGATGCTCAGCCTTGGAAACAGTTTCAATGACCAGGATTTGACAGATTTTGATAAAAGGGTTAAGAGATTCCTGGGAGACAGCACCCCTATTGAATACACGGTTGAACCAAAAATCGACGGACTCGCCGTAGAAATTGTTTACAAAAGAGGATCTTTTACTGTGGCTTCCACACGGGGCGATGGTTATGTGGGAGAAGATATCACCGCCAATATTAAAACGATTCTCACTGTTCCTTTGAAACTGACGCAAAGAAAGGGGATTCCATCCCCCCCTGACCTCCTTGAAGTCAGGGGGGAAGTCTATATGGAAACGGCTGCGTTTGAAAAATTGAATCGCGGCAGGTTACAGAAAAGCCTTTCTCCATTTGCCAATCCTAGAAACGCCGCAGCCGGATCTTTGCGGCAACTCGATCACAGGATAACGGTCAAAAGGCCTCTGAACATGTTTTGCTACGGTATCGGGACCATTACAGAACCCTCGTTCGATACCTACTACGAAATGATGTTGGCTCTCCAGAAGTGGGGATTTCGTGTAAACAGGCCCCACATAAACTTGTGCGGGAGCATAAGGGATGTTATCGCTTGCTGCCATGATATTGAAGAAAAAAGGCACCAGTTTTATTATGAAATTGACGGGGCCGTTATCAAAGTAAATCGTCTGGACCTGCAAGCCAGGCTGGGCATGAAATCCAGAAGCCCACGATGGGCTATAGCCTGTAAATTCAAGCCTACACAGGAAACAACCAGGATTATCCGAATTGATGTTCAGGTGGGCCGAACCGGAGCGCTTACCCCTGTGGCCCACCTGGAACCAGTCGAAATAGGTGGTGTAATTGTAAGGCGGGCCACACTCCACAATACAGATGAGATCAACAGGAAAGATACACGTGAGGGAGACACGGTCGTTATTCAGAGGGCCGGTGACGTTATCCCGGAAGTGGTAAAGGTTGTGGCATCAAAAAGAACCGGAAAAGAGAAAAAATTTGACATGCCTGCCCATTGCCCTGCCTGTGGTTCAACCGTTGTAAAAAAAGAAGGCGAAGTAGCTCTGCGATGTGAGAATCTCCTCTGTCCAGCCCAGGTAAGAGGCGCCCTGAAACATTTTGTATCCAAAGGGGCCATGAATGTCGATGGACTTGGAGAAAAAATATTGGATCAGTTGATGGCAAAGGAACTGGTGCACGATGAAGCAGACCTATACAATCTAACCTTGGAAAATCTTCTTACTCTTGATAAGATAAAGGAGAAATCGGCCAAGAATCTCCTGAATGCCATCGAGAAAAGCAAAAAAACAACATTGGCTAAATTTATCTTTTCCTTAGGCATGAGACATGTGGGGGAATATGTGGCCGCAATTTTAGCTGACCATTTTAGAAATGTGGACATGCTGCAAAAAGCGAAGGAAACAGACCTTCTTGCCATTGATGGAATAGGACCTCAAATTGCAGAAAGCATTATATCTTATTTTGAAGACGAACAGAAAAGAACGCTCATCCAAAGGCTGCTCGAGGAGGGTTTTGAATTTGAAGCAACTCCAACAGGGTCTTCCTCAACAATACAGGGAAAAGTTTTTGTCCTCACAGGCACCCTGCCTTCTTTGAGGCGTTCTGAAGCCAAGGAAATGATTGTCAAAAATGGAGGCAGAATTACATCCTCCGTTACTTCAAAAACAGACTTTGTAATATCGGGGGATTCTCCGGGTTCAAAACTCAGAAAAGCAGAAAGTCTAAACGTACCGATCCTGGAGGAAGAAAGCTTCATGGCTTTGCTCGGAATCTCCAAAACAAGTGACGAGTAACAATATGGGTAATACAAGAGTACACATGATTATAATGGGACGTGTTCAGGGCGTCTGGTTCCGGGAAACCACCCGCAGGGAGGCTGTGTCATTAGGCGTATCCGGTTGGGTGTGCAATCTTTCGGATGGAACAGTGGAGGTGCTGGCGGAAGGCCGCGAAGACCGCATACGAGATTTTGTCTCATGGTGCAACAAAGGTCCTTCCTCTGCAAATGTTAAACAAATTATAAAAGAAGAAGAGGAATGGCAGAATGAGTTCAGCTCTTTCGAAATTGTTTTTTAAAAAACGCAGAATGTCTAAAAAGACCATGCAGAGACTGGGGCTTTCCATAGTGATATTGCTTTTGGTATTGCCTTGCGGCTGTAGTGTCGTAAATAAAATCCTTCCGGGCGACGATTACCTCAGAAAACGAGTGATGATTTTCCCTTTTATTGACCAGGCGAATGTGGGGCCTGAAAGGACGGCAGAATTAAGCAAGGAGTTTTACGGGCTTCTTGACAAATCTTCTTCTCTGCTTCTGTATAAATCCCCCGATGGGATATACTCCTCCCTCGCCATGAATTCTCCTCAATTTGGCGTAGTTACCAGTTCGGTGCTTGTAGATGTTGCTGAGCAGATGGGGATGACCGATCTTCTTATCGGAGTCTTGAACCCTATTGAGACATCAATCAGCAAAACGGGCATCTGGCCTTTCGACAGTTGGAAAAAGATTTACGTGGTGTCGGTGGCGGTGAATATTATAGATATCGCAACCAAAACCCTTCTCCTTACCCAGCTTGATCTGCAGGAATTTACCGTCCCCCTCGAAGACGCGGAAAATGAAGATGAGGAGGAATACATCAAACGAGTAACTGCTGAGGCATTGCCCGAAATCATGGAAAACCTGGTTGAAGCAGTAGAAAACAGGCTCAAAGAAAATCCTTTTACCGGAAAAATATTAGCCATTGATGAGGGAACAATCATGTTTAATGCGGGCAGCGAGGTCGGCCTGGATGAAGGGCAGGTTTTTGACGTATATGCCCTCGGGAAAGCGATCCCTTCGGCGGGCGGAAGGGAAGTTCATCTTTTCGGCGATAAGGTAGGAACAATAAAGACTTCTAAGGTCATGGATAAACATGCCCTTGCGGAACCCCTGTCAGGTGGACCGTTTAAAGCGGGGCAGATTATTCGGTTTCAACGCTGATGAATTTGATGGTATTTTTTGTTCTCTGCGTCTCTGCGTCTCTGCGTCTCTGCGCGAAACCTCGTGCAAGAAAATTTTATCTTGATCAAAGAGGCCAGCGCCTGAAAGTGGATCTTGCCATTTGCCAGAATTCGGCGATCCCTTTCGGCTTTAAAGTGATGAAAACAATAATAAAAGCCCCATAAATAAATTCACGGATCGGAACTATGGCAGCGATGGCCCCCATTTCCAGAAAACATCCTGCCAGAAGGCCGACACACTCGTTCAGAAGAACGATAAATATAGAACCGAATACTGCCCCGGGAATGCTTCCCAAGCCCCCTGAAACAATCATCGCCACAAATTCCATAGACATGCCTATACTGAAGAGTCCAGGGGAAATTTCGCCCATATGGTAAGCAAAGAGAGCACCTGCAAAACCTGCACAGAATGAACTTATGGCAAAAGAGAGAAGCTTATACCTGAAAACCGGAATCCCCATTCCTTCAGCAGCTGTTTGATTGTCTCTTATGGCTACGAATGCCCTCCCAAACCTGGTTCGCATCAGGTTTGCAGCTATCCAGACCATGATTACGAGCGAGAGGAATATCACAAAATAAAAGGTCGTTCCATGGCTTATCTGAAAAGGGACTGATTCCCCCGCCTTGATGGGTAATCCTTCTGCCCCTCCGGTAACTCCTTTCCAGTGCAAAAATACATATTCTATAATCAGCTGTCCGCCAAGGGTCGCTATACAAAGGTGTAGATGTCTGAGTCTTGCGGCCGGAAAACTGAGAATGATACCTGCCATCGTAGCGAAGACGGCCGCGATCGGAATAGCTGCAAAAAAAGGAAACCCTCCCTTGGACGCCAGAATGGCTGCCGTATATGCCCCAATTCCGAACAAAGCCCCATGGGCTAGAGAAAGCTGCCCTGTAAACCCTGTAAGGATGTTCAAACCCAGAGCGGCTATAGCATAAATTCCAATGAGGTTGAATAGTTTCAGGGTGTGAATTCCACTTGAAAAAGGAACCGCAACGAATAGGAAAATAAGGCCGATCCATACCCATAGCCGACCGAAATCCGTTTTGAATATGGTAAGCTCATCCTGGTAGGATTCTTTAAAGTTTCCGCATGAATGAAACTGAAGTTTCCGCATTTTTTTTGCTTTTTCAGGATGTATCTTCATTGCCAGGACCGTTTTACTTCCGCAGTCCCAATAAAACCGCCGGGTTTCAATACAATCATAACAAAGAGTGCCACGTAAGGAATGATTTCTCCTAATGAGGCAGAGATATAGCCTTTTGTTAAGGCTTCCAACACTCCGATCAGGATGCCCCCCAAGATAGCTCCCCAGATACTGTTCAGGCCTCCAAGTACCACTACAGGAAAAACCTTCAGCCCGATAAAACCTAAATCGCTGATACTCGCTTTGTTTAGAATTCCAAGGGCAATACCGGTAATGGCACATGCCATCGCTGCAATTGCCCAGGACAGGGCAAGCATCCTCTTTACAGGAACACCGAGGGCGAAGGCTGCTGACCGGTTTTCTATGGTGGACCGCATGTAAATTCCCTGCGACGACGTAAAAAAGAGCCCAAAAAACATAAAAAAGAGTCCGCCAACAATAAAAATCGCTACAGAGAAACCGGGTATGGGCACTGTCCCCAAATTCACTGATAGTGCTTCACAAGACTGTTCTGAATAGTCATGCAGATTAATCCTGGATAAAAAAGCGAAGATGCTCTTAAAAATCAGAGCCAGACCAATGGTCAGGACGGCGCCATGTACCGGGTTTGATTTAGTGAAGGAATGATGAAGGCTTTTTTCAAGCAACAAGCCGATAGCAAACGTTCCCGCCAGTGTCAACACAAAAGAAAAAAGGATAGGCAGTCCTCCCCACGACGAGAGGATAAGAAAAATGAAGGCGCCCATGGCCATGAGTCCACCGTGAGCGAAGTTGAGAACACGACTCGACTGGAAGATCATGACAAAACCGGTGGCTGCTATGGCGTAAAGTACCCCGACGGAAACGCCCTTTATCAGAACTGGTAGAAAAAACTCCATTACGGAAAAACTCTCGCTGCGATTAGGTCTAATATTCTTGCCCTGATCTCCTTACGGACAATCTTTCCATTCCTGTATCGTAGCTGCCCCTCGACCGAAACTTCACTTTGGTCGGAATAGATTGCGTCAACCATTTCATTGTATTCCTCTAGGACAACATCTCTTTTCACTTTGCCCGTTCTCGTGATCTCATAGTCATCCGCATCTAACATTTTATAAAGAAGGATTATCCTACGTACTTTCAACCTATCCGGGAGATTTGAATTGATCTGGACAATTTCTTCTCGAATCAACTGCTCAACTTCATTTTGAAGCGAAAGTTCTTTATAAGAGAGACATGAAATATTTCTCTTTTCAGCCCAGCTTCCCACATTTCCGAAGTCAATGTTGATAAGGGCAGCAACGTATGGTAGACCATCGCCCAGAACAACGGCCTCCTTGATATATGGGCTGAATTTCATCCTGGCTTCAAGAAATTCCGGAGAAAACCTCTGCCCCCCACCAGTGCTCATGACATTCTGCTTCCGCCCGATAATGGCCAAATCCTCTTTTCCATCAAACTGCGCAATATCTCCCGTGTGGAGCCATCCATCTTTCAAAGGATCGCCACCTTCTCCGGTATTTCCATAATAACCTTCGAAGTTGGATTTGCTCCGGACCAGAATTTCCTGGTCGTCTGCTATTCTTATCTCGGTATCGGGGAAAAGGCTGCATTCCAATCCAGTCTTACCGGTTTGAGTCAAATCAATGGGAAAAAAACCACACGTTTCAGTCATCCCGTAACATTGCTTCAGGTCTAATCCAATCGCCTGAAAAAAACGGAGCACCTCTGGATTGACCGGAGCTCCACCCACATAGGCAACACGCACACGACTGCTTCCAATGCGATCAAGGAGAGGGTGAAGGATCAGTTTCGTACCCATCCATCTCAAGAATTTAAGTCTTATTGAAACAGGATTCCTCTTCATTTCCAGGTGGAATATGTCTACTCCGATTCGATATGACCAATTGAAAAGGCAAGGCTTGAAGGGTCCTGAAAGTTTTATCCGGGCCTGAATGTTTGATGCCAGATCCTCCCAGAACCCGACCGGTTCCATGATCACATCCGGCCCGATATTTCTGAAATCCTTCATGGCTGATTCAGGAGATTCAGGGAAATTTATAACGAGGCCTCCACAAAGAGTAATACCAATACCCCACATCTGCTCAATAATCGATGCGGTCTTATTTGTGGACATCCAGTTATCTCCAATACCGATGGGGGCATTATTGATCCAACTGCACGCCATATCCGTAAAATTGGCATGGGAAAGCATAACTCTCTTGGGTATTTCTGTTGTGCCGGAAGTAAGAATCACCAACGCTATATCGTCAGGTTTACCTTCCCAGAGTTCCTTGATGAACAAGTCAGGCTGCTCCCTGTCCAACTCCTCCCCAAGTTCGAGAAGCTGACTGAAACTGACCAGCCACGGGTCGTCCTCGTAAGGGTTCATTCCGGTAGGATCAACGTAAACGATATGCTCTATAAACGACAATTCGGTTTTCAACATCAGCAGTTTATTGATCTGTTCCTGGTCCTGCGCGATAACAAAACTCGCGTTGATGTGGTTCAGATCTTCTGCAATATCCTCCGCAGCGGTAGAGGAAAACATGGGAAAAGGAACTGCGCCGACAGATTGGATTCCAAGTTCTCCAAATAACCATTCTGGTCCGTTGTCAAGGATCAGTCCAACGTTATGGTCCCTTTTAAGCCCGAGAGAAATCATGCCGAGGGCGGTGGATTTGGTAAATCCGAGATATTGATTCCAACTGGTACTTTTCCAGATCCCGGAAGTTTTTTCTCTCAAGGCCACTTTTCCTGATCCCAGTCGGTCGGCCTGTCTCGATAATATCTGGGGAAGAGTGTAACGGGGCATGGAAGCAACTGCTTCGCTGTCCATTCGTAAAATTTTCTTCCTGTTGGTCTTCATCAGACTAGTGTCCAT
>CAYOWC010000164.1:0-8414 GCA_964407525.1 uncultured Desulfobacteraceae bacterium
TGAAATACGCACTGGAACCGGTGTTAAACGGCGGATACCAGGAACGTCCAAAACCCTCACCAACGGATCGGGGACGGAACACGTGAACAGCGCCACCCATGGTGGCCACGGTAGCTTTTGCCTTGAAGACATAGAATTTTTCTTCACGGGTGCTGAAGCCTACTGCGCCTACGCATTTGTTTCCATCCATCAGAGGGTCAACAATGAAAATCCTCTCAAAGATTTCGCCGCCCGCCTCAGCAATAGCATTCTTTGCTGCTTCAGCAACGATGATCTTATAAGACTCACCATTGATCATGAGCTGCCAGCGTCCTTCGTGCACATACTTGCCTTCTTCGTCAAGCCAGATCTTAAGACCCCATTTTTCGAAGAGGTGTACGGAAGAATCCACGTGACGGGCGATGTTGTAAACCAGATCTTCACGGGAAATGCCCATGAGGTCCTGACGCACGTAACGAACGTAGTCTTCGAGAGTGTTGTCACCGTCTCTCACGCCCACATACTGGTTGATAGCTGAAAGACCCATGGCCACGGCACCACTTCTATCGAGAGCAGCCTTGTCCACCAGGGTAACCTTCAATCCATTCTTTTTGGCCCAATACGCTGCTTCAACGGCAACGCCACACGCTGAGAATCCCCCACCAAGAATAAGGAGGTCAGTGCTAACTTCTACAGTTTCAAAATTTGCCATATCTTAATTACCTCCTTCCTTATATTGTGGGAACTGCATCAAGACCGAGGGATGCAGGCTCGGTTGCGAGGGCTTCGCTGTTCAGGTCATCTTGCGTGGCATATCCACCCAATGGATCCGCCGTACCCTCTTCGATGGTCCTGATGGGGAACTTAAATCTTTTGAGGCTTCCGTCACGAAACTTGACGGTCCACATAATATCCTCGGAACCACGGAGTGGCGTACAGCTTGCGCCCAAGGGGATAAAGTCTGCATAACCACGGACATCCATGGCCTGCTGCGGACAGATCTTCACACAGCACTGGCATTCCCAGCACATGGAAGGATCGCGGTTAAAAGCTTTCATTTTTTCTTGATCAAGTACCATCAGGTCATTAGGGCAAATATACATACAAGCGGTTTTATCCTGCCCTTTGCAACCATCGCATTTTTCTGCAATTACAAAACTTGGCATTATTACACCTCCTACGAGATTAACGATTTATCAAACGAGTACAAATCCTGCGAACATATGCAAATTGTTCCCGATACACCTCCTTTCTCTATGATAAGACTCACGGTTACAATATTACGAAGCGTCAATGGATTCGACATTTAGCGCCTCAGTTCTTCACCAGAATTCTATTAAAAAGCTGTCTCCTTTATTTATTACAGGAGATCAGCAGGACACAGATCTTGTGCTTTTTGTAACAAGCACATTTATATCAACATTTTTAACTGTGTCAAGAAAAAATGAACAATTAATTTCGTGGGCCTTTCAAAAAGAAAATTCCGGGCCGCAAAGCGTCAAATTTCAACCTTTAGAACATCTTTTTCGGCTGACCCGTGGATTCAAGAACACTGTTCCACAATCTTCCATTGGGATTAATATGCTTCCTTTTAGAAACGGCCAGGGGAATGGGTACATGGGTGTATTTGCCATTCCAGTATCCCACCACCATATTCGTTCGACCGGATATTCCCGCATGCACGGCATTGTGGCCGAGAAGGAGGCAAAACACCGAATCATGGGAATTTGCGGGCCTGCTTCTGATGGTGTAGCTGGGATTAATGTATTTGAGGCTGATTTTGAGCTCACTGTCTTTGAAAAATTCCTTGATACGCTCCCGCAGAAAAACCCCCACATCCCCGAAACGGACGTTGCCGGATTCATCCCGCTCGTTGGTCTTCTCAAGAAGGTCCTGACCCGCCCCTTCGGCCACAACAATAACGGAGTGGTTTCTCACAAGCAATCTTTTCTTGAGGGTGGCGAAAAAAACCTCAAGCGAGAATTTCACTTCGGGGACAAGGCAGAAATTGACTTCACTGTTTGCAAGGGTTGCATTGGCAGCAATGAAACCGGACTCTCTTCCCATCAACTTCACCAGGCCGATTCCATTTCTCGCCCCTTCAGCTTCCACATGGGCCGAATAGATGGCCCCTCGTGTCTCAGCAACCGCCGTCTCAAAACCAAAGGATCTTTCCACATACGAGATATCATTATCTATGGTCTTAGGAATCCCTACAGTACTGATCTTGAGATTTCGTTTTTCTATCTCCTCGCAAATCGCGCGCGCGCCCCGGAGAGTACCGTCGCCACCGATGGCAAACAGGATGCCTACATTCATCCTCTCTAAAGTGTCCACCATTTCCGGGATATCCTGCGGTCCGCGGGAAGAACCAATAATTGTCCCCCCTTTCTGGTGAATATCGTTGACTATGTTTGGCGTCAACTCCAGAGGGACATGCCTGTGTTTCGGAGAAAGGCCTTCAAACCCGTACCTGAAACCAAACACCGTTCCGACGCCGTAATGGTAGAAAAGGCTCAACACGATGGCACGGATCACATCATTGAGCCCCGGACAGATTCCCCCACACGTGACGATTCCACACTTGAGCTTTGACGGATCAAAATAGATTTTTCTGCGGGGGCCGGCCATCTCAAAACTCGGGAGAGTTTTCATCTCGTTGTAAAAGGCTTCCGCCTCCCGAACAGTGGAATGAAAAAGGACCTGTTCCTGATCATCCACAAACTCGGTGAATCCCATGGGTGACAATATCTTGCATGCCCCCAATTTATCTATTTCAAGGTCTAAAACTTTTTCTTTCATAATCAAGATCTCGCTGAACAGCTATAGGACTGAATATCTACCACCTTATAAGTGCACTTCCCCAGGTTAAGCCACCCCCGAACACGGGAAGACAAACGAGATGTCCCTTTTTTATGGCCCCGGTCCTGACAGCCTCATCAAGGGCGATGGCGCAAGACGCTGATGAGATGTTGCCATATTTGTTCAAGGTGACATAGAACTTGTCCATGGAAACTTTCAGTATCTTTGCCATGGCCTGAAACATGCGAAGATTCGCCTGGTGAGGGATAAACCAGTCAATGTCCTCTATGGCCACGCCATTAAATCGAGCCGCTTCGTAAATGGAATCCACAAAATGCCTTACGGCCACCCTGAAACTCGCATTCGCTCCAATCAACTGAAGGGAATGAAGCCCTTTGTCAACACTTTCATGGGAGATAGGAGTTGTCTTAGAACCACCTCCGGGCATAAGAAGGTCCTGACCGTTTGCTCCGTCCGTATGGATATGGGTGGATAAGATTTCATGCCCCCCTTTCCCCAGGGACAACACCGCGGCGCCGGCACCGTCACCCCACAGGATACAGGAGGTTCGATCTTTCCAATTCAACGTCCGGGTCATGATTTCCGATGCCACAACGAGAACGCATTTTGCAGCGCCCGTCTTCAAGTACTGCTCCGCAACATTGAGAACAAAGATATACCCTGAACAGGCTGCAGTCACATCAAAGGTTACTGCCTGGGGAGCATTCAGTTTCGCTTGAAGCCAGTTGGCGGCCGACGGGCAGCATGTGTCGGGTGTTATGGTCCCGAACAGGATGAGGTCCACATCTTCCGCGGCTTTTCCAGCCGCCTCAAAGGCAGCCAGTGAGGCTTCATAAGCGAGATCTGAGCTGGTTACATCCGGTTCTGCAATCCTCCGCTCACTGACGCCCGTTCGCTGTACGATCCATTCGTCCGTGGTTTCAAGCCCCATGGCCTGTAGGTCTGCATTGGACAACACTCTGGGCGGAACATGGGAACCTGTCCCTAATATCTTGATTCCCCCCATAACGTTATGACTTCCCCACCTTGATGCCCAATTCCTTTTCTTTTTTTGCCACGGCCAGGCGTGTTTTTATTACCGTATCGGGAATCAGGCTCATGGAGTCAATGCCGCATTCCACGAGGAATTCCGCAAAATCCGGGAAATCGCTCGGAGCCTGCCCGCAAATCCCGATCTTTTTTCCCTTTTCTTTCGCCACGTCAATGACCTGCTTTATCAAACGTTTGACCGCATCGTTTCTTTCATCGTACAGGTGGGCAACCAGGGAGGAATCCCTGTCCAGGCCAAGGGCTAGCTGGGTCAAGTCATTGGAACCTATGGAAAAACCGTCAAAGATCTCGGCAAATTGATCGGCACAGATCACGTTGCTCGGAATTTCGCACATGACATACACTTCGAGGCCATCTTCTCCCTGCACGAGACCAAGCTTTTTCATGAGATCGATCACTCTTTTTCCTTCCGCGGCCGTTCTGCAAAAAGGCACCATCACCTTGATGTTCGTCAGTCCCACTTCACTGCGTGCTTTGCGAAGGGCTAAGCACTCCAGCTCAAAAGCCGGCATAAAATTTTCATCGTAGTATCGGGAAGCCCCTCTCCATCCGATCATCGGATTGCTTTCAACCGGTTCGTACAGATATCCACCAAGGAGATTTTCATATTCATTGGTTTTGAAATCCGACAGCCTGACAATCACATCATTAGGATAGAAACCAGCAGCGATACGACTGACTCCTTCGGAAAGTTTGTCAACGAAAAACTTCTTCTTGTCGTCATACACAGATGTGATCTGATCGATTTTGTAAACGACTCCTGCAATCCTCTGATCGTTGAGCGCCTTTTTTTTGAGTTCGTCATAATTGATCAGGGCCAGGGGGTGTATGCCTATATGGGCGTTAATAATAAACTCTTCCCTCGCCAGGCCGACCCCGTCATTGGGAATCATACCCTCTGAAAAGGCTTTTTCAGGCATCCCCACATTCATCATGATCTTCGTACGTGTTTCAGGAATATTTTCCAGATTGACCGTTTCCACGCTGTATTTTACCAGTCCGTCATAAACAAACCCGGTTTCGCCCTCGCAACATGAAATGGTGATTTCCTGCCCCGTTTTGATCAGTTCATCTCCATTCCCCGTCCCGATAACACAGGGGATTCCCAATTCCCTTGAGACGATCGCAGCATGACACGTCCGACCTCCTTTGTTGGTAACAATGGCGGACGCGATTTTCATAATAGGTTCCCAATCCGGATCGGTCATGCTCGTTACAAGGACATCCCCTTTTTTAAATTTCTCCATTTCCGTTGTTGACTGGATAATATTGGCCACACCCTGGCCCACTTTGGTCCCCACGGAAGTACCGCTGACCAGGAGATTTCCCTCCTCAAGGATGTGGTAATTCTCGTAGGTGGAGGAATCCTTATGACTATGAATAGTCTCGGGTCGCGCCTGGACAATGAACAATTCTCCCGTACCCGCATTTACACCATCGCCGTCCTTGGCCCATTCTATATCCATCGGCTTGAAATAGCCGGCTTCTTCACTGTAATGTTCTTCAATTATGCACGCCCATTCAGCCAGTTTCAGGATTTCATCTTCTTCCAGCACATATCGGTGCCTTTCAGCAAGGGTAGTGGAAACATTCCGTACCGTGGCATCATCCTCCAGGGAATAGACCATTTTAATATCGCGATCTCCCACTTTTCGGCTGATGATGGCCCGTTTCCCCATTTTGAGTGTCGGCTTGAACACATAGAATTCATCTGGATTGACGGCGCCCTGCACGACGTTTTCCCCAAGCCCGTAGGCCCCGGAAATAAAAACCACATCTTTGAACCCGGTTTCCGTATCAATGGAAAACATCACACCCGAATAGGCGGAATCGCTCCTGACCATTTTTTGAACGGCAATGGAAAGAGAAACCTCGAACTGATCGAAACCTTTATCGTGCCGATAAGAAATCGCCCGGTTCGTGAAAAGGCTTGCAAAACATTTTCGGCACGAATCCAGAACGTTTCTTCTCCCTCGGATATTCAGGTATGTATCCTGCTGTCCTGCAAAAGAAGCATCCGGCAGGTCTTCCGCCGTAGCAGAGGAGCGGATAGCCACATCCAGGTTATCCAATCCTCCCTGATCGAATTCCTCGCCAAGTTTTTCATAGGCACCGAAAATAGCCTGCATCAGGTCAGGAGGGATCTCCGCATGCAGAATAATATCCCTGGCCTGGCGCCCTTTTCTCATGAGGTTTTCGAGGTTGCTCGTATCCAGGTTTTTAAGGACTTTCTTGATTTCATCCTCTATTCCAGCATACTTCAGAAAATAACGGTAAGCATAGGCCGTAATGGCAAAACCGTTGGGAACTCTTATTCCTTTTTCGTGGAGTTTCTGATACATTTCCCCGAGAGATGCGTTTTTCCCCCCCACCAGAGGAACATCTCCTATACCAATCTCATTAAACCAGAGGATAAACTTTTTATGATTGTTCGCGGCCATTTAATGCCTCCTGATTTGCTGAACGGTTTGTATTTATCTAAGGTTTGCGGCAACCTGGTCAGGGAACCCCGACCAGATGAAGAAAACTGGCTTTTCATCACGTATTTCAACAGAAACTCTTTCTTTGATGACTATTATCATCTAACCTATTCTATTGTCAATTCACAATTCATTCTGAAAATCGGCAAGATTTACACATTTTCGGCCCGACGAAATATAGGTCGACAGGAAGGACGGACTTCATGACTGAAAAAACTCCCCACACGACTATTTATCTGGACCACAATGCAACCACACCAATCCATCCGGATGCACGCAGGGAGATGATGCACTACCTCGAAAATGAATTCGGGAACCCATCCTCGAACTATCCCCTCGGTGAAAGTGCAAAGAGGGGAGTAGAAACTGCACGAAAAGAAGTGGCAGCCCTTCTCGGATGTAAAAAAGAAAACATCATCTTCACATCGGGTGGAACAGAATCCAACAATATGGTGCTGAAAGGCCTCGTAGACTTCAGTATGCCTGAAAAACATCATATTATCACATCCGCAACGGAGCACCCGGCCATCCTGAACCCTGCTCTGTTCCTCATGGAACTTGGCGTGAAACTGACAATTCTCCCCGTCGACGGTTCTGGAAGGGTCGATCCCGATCAGGTCAGAAAAGCCATCCTGCCTGAGACCGTTTTGATTACTATCATGCTTGCCAACAACGAAACGGGCACCCTCCAACCAATCAAAAAAATCTCCGAAATTGCACAGCAGCATGAGATCCCCTTCCATACGGATGCCGCCCAGGTTGTCGGGAAAATGCCCGTGGACGTATCTGACCCCAAGTTGGACTTTCTCACAATAGCGGGGCACAAGCTGTACGGCCCCAAAGGGGTGGGCGTTCTTTATGCACGGGATATCGATTCCCTCACGCCTCTCATTCACGGAGCGGGACAGGAGTCGGGTAAACGGGCGGGGACGGAAAATGTCGTCCTGGCAGCAGGATTAGGGTCGGCATGCAGGATTGCCGAAAACAGGATGGTAAAAGACCTTGAAAAGATGCTACTTTTGAGAAACCATCTGGAGAAAAGGCTTTTTGAAAACATAGACGGGCTTGTGCTCAATGGCCACCCTACCGAAAGGCTGCCCAACACACTGAACGTCTCGGTTCCGGGGTTGGAAGGGGCAAAAATCCTCGCAGGCCTGCCGGAGATCATGGCCTCCACAGGAGCTGCCTGCCATGATCAGTCCGTCACCCTTTCACACGTACTCTCCGCCATGCATGTCCCCCTGGAAATAGGGATGGGCGCCATCAGGCTCAGCGTGGGACGAAGCAACACAATGGAAGAAATTGAAAAGGCTTCCGAACAAATCATCAACCAGGTAAAGAGGTTGCGCAATGAAAAAGGATAAGGATAGTGAAAAGCTGGCATTACTGATCATCGACATGGTCAAAGACAATTTTGACGAAGAAAAGCACTTGCCGATTACTGCTTTTGCGAAGAAGATCATAGACCCCATCAACAAACTTTCGGCCACGTTCAGACGAAAGGGGTGGCCGGTTGTTTTCTCAACGGATTCCTTTCACAAGGATGACTTCATCTTCACGGGCCGAATGCCCCCCCACTCTTTAGCCGGAACCAGCGGAGCTGAAATCGTTAACTCCCTCGATCGAAAACAAGAAGATTATTGGCTTCCCAAACCGAGATTTTCCGCTTTTTTTGATACGGGGCTGGAAAAATGGTTGGAAGGCAGAGGAGTCGGTCTCTGTGCTGTAGCGGGAATTGCCACTAATTTCTGTGTATTAACCACGGTCATGGATGCCCTGTGCAACAATTTTAAAGCGGTTCTTCTGGAAGATTGTTCTGCCGCTTTTACCATGGAGGTTCATGAGCAAACACTGAACCTCTACCGGAAAAACCCCCTGTATCCGCTGCTCAAGGTATCGACTTCAACAGAGATTTTAGAAGAGCTTCCATGAAAGCTCCCAATTTGCCCTGCGTGAGGGTAGCCATAACGGTTCCGGTAAAAAACACTTTCACCTATCGTGTTCCCCCGGATCTTGTCCCCCTTGCCCAGGTGGGCTACAGAGTGCTGGCGCCTTTTCACCGTCGCATGGTCATCGGATATA
>CAYOWC010000164.1:8514-10694 GCA_964407525.1 uncultured Desulfobacteraceae bacterium
CAGGTGGGCTACAGAGTGCTGGCGCCTTTTCACCGTCGCATGGTCATCGGATATATCCTGGAAAAAGACCCCGAATCCACGGGCAGGGAATTGAAAGAAATATCGGACGTTCTGGATATGACGCCGGTTTTCACCCCGGGGATGGTTTCCCTTTTTGAATGGATGGCCGATTACTATCTGAATCCAATCGGACTGATCATAAAATCGGCGATTCCCGGCGATCATTTCAAAACAGCGCACCTTAAAGAGAAAGGCAAAAAAATTCTGAAAGGTTCCCTTTCTCAAAACCAGGAAAGGGAAATTCTTGAATGGGTCAACAAAAATCCCGGCAAGAAAATACGATGGTCTCTCAAAACGATCTACCCTCTTAAAGAAAAAGGGTTATTGAATATAGAAGACCGGATCATCTCGGCCAAGTCCAATCCTTACCTATTGAAGTTCGTGGCGCCGGAAAAAGATCTGGATTTAAAAACAGCCCTTGCCTCCATTGGGCCCGGAGATAGTAAGCCGAAAAATGAAATAGAATTCCTGGAAATGGTCTACCGTGACGGGGCTGTCCTTTTGAAGGATCTACGGAAGCAGTTTTCCAATGGATCTTATCTCGTTGGAAAATGGGTAAAAAAAGGGGTTATCAAAACCCTGGAGCTGCCTGTATCCAGGAATCCTGAAGGAATCAACATTCACCCTCTTTCCCGCCCTCATCAACTCAATGAGCAGCAGCAAAGCACATTAGGTACCATCATAAGGCATCTTGACAAAAACGTTTTTTCTCCCTTTCTCCTCTATGGAATCACCGGCAGTGGAAAAACCGAAGTCTATTTTCGCGCCGTCGAACATGCTCTCAATTCCGGAAAGCAAGCCATCATCATGGCCCCTGAGATATCCCTTGCCGTATACCTTGAAGGATTTTTCCGGGCAAACCTCGGCGACAGAATTGCCGTTTACCACAGCGGCCTGAACAAAAAAGAAAGAGTGTATCTTTGGCGGCAGATGGCAATAGGAAGGTTCGACGTGGTTATAGGAGCGCGTTCGGCTCTTTTTGTCCCCTTTTCCAGACTGGGGTTAATTATCGTTGATGAGGAACACGACCCCGCATATGTCCAGAAGGGAGGCCCGGGCGCCACCCATTACCAGGCCAGGGACACTGCCGTCATGCGGGCCAGAATGGAAGGCGCAGTGGTTGTTTTAGGATCGGGAACGCCTTCCATCCAGTCTTTTTATAACACCGCCACAGGCAGATATCACCTTCTATCCATGCCGGAACGGGTTGAAAAGCGTTCCCTTCCAGATATGGAACTGGTGGACATGAAGAAACTGAAAGAAGAGTCGGGGAAAGAGGAAATTATCAGCACCAGACTCCGAACAGCCCTTCACGAAAATCTTTCGGCAGGAAGTCAAACCATCTTGTTTCTCAATCGCAGGGGCTTTCACAGGATCCACATATGTCGCAGCTGTGGAAAATCGATCACCTGCCCAAATTGCGATGTGACCCTCACACATCATCTCAGAGAGGACAGGCTGGCCTGTCATTACTGCGGATTTCATTGCAATCCCACTTCAAAATGTCCCTCCTGTGGAGGGACCTCTCTGAGGGCATACGGGTTTGGGACTGAAAAGCTGGAAGAAGAAATCAAAATCCTCTTTCCCGACGCAAGAACAGCGAGGATTGATGGGGATATGGCCCGTAAAAAAGGAGAGATCAGTAAAGTCCTGAGAAAATTTGCCCGGCAGGAAACCGATATCCTTGTGGGAACCCAGATGATAACAAAGGGATATGATTTCCCCCATGTTACGCTGGTCGGCATTATTTCCGCTGATCTCTCGCTGGGATTTCCCGATTTCAGGGCCGGGGAAAGGACATTTCACCTGTTATCGCAGGTCGCAGGCCGTGCCGGCAGGGGAAATCTAAAAGGAAAAGTCATCATTCAAACACACAATCCGGAACACTATGTTATTCAAGCAGCCCTGGAACATAATTTCCACGCGTTTTTCGAGAACGAAAAGGCCCTGCGAAAACAGCTCCGCTATCCACCATTCTCTCATCTTGCATGCATAAGATTGAAAGGGAACAGTAAAAAGAAAACGGAAGAAGCAGTTCACAGGGTACGCTTGAACACGGAAGCCGTCCTGAAACAGTGGTCAAAAAGGGGAAAAGAGATCCGTGTTATGGGGCCGGTTGA
>CAYOWC010000165.1:0-10644 GCA_964407525.1 uncultured Desulfobacteraceae bacterium
TGAAGGGGGAGCCCCCCGCAAGAAGGGCATCTTTCAAATCCGGGACTTTGATGGTCACTTTTTTGAGATCCGACAACGCTTCACGGATAGCTTGAACAAATTCATCATGCCTTTTCGTATTCTTTCTTGGGTTTCCATAAGCATTTAAAGCGCTGATCTACAGCGACTGTTATTCATGTCACACGATTGTTAGTAATCATCCATGGCTGAAATTCAGTTTTTTTGGCACCCTGGTTGAACATTCTGGAATCTCTCGCAGAGCACGCAGCCTCCGGCCCAGAGGGGAAGGCCTACGCCCCGGCGGGAGATCTCAGAGATGAAAAGGTACTGTAAAAAAGAGCTTTGCAAGCTTTGGCTTATTTTGTTGTTGCACTAAGATTCAGGCACCTGAATTGTTAGTGCGAGCAACCCGCCGGAGGCGGATAAACCCGCCGGAGGCGGATAAATCCTTCGGAAGTAGACAAGTCTGGTTGATTCGATGAATTTGCTCCCGAAACCAGATACCCGCAATCCACAACCAGTGTTTAACACGAGAGAGCCTTTCCGCTTAAAAGTTGGAGCTGATCGAGGAAGAAACCTACGCATTCCCACGCTGGAGCATGGGAACGAGGAAAACATCGGACCCTGGGCATAGGACGTCGGACAAACGAATTTTCACTCACGTCTGATCCACGCCCTGATCTCAAAACAAAAAACCCCGTTCTTCTGATATTGAAGAAACGGGGTTTTATTATCCGTGAGCATTTATCAACCTCACCTTACAGGAAAAAGATCGTTTTTCTGTCACGTTTACAGGCTATATCATTCTATATCACAAGATGATGAAGAAATAAACCTATTTACATTAACTTTAGTAGCAGTTTAAAACTGATACTTTGTTCAGCGAACAAATATTAACAAACGGAAAAGACCCTCAAGACCATTTTCCGGAGCTACCCAGTTAAATAGCAGTCAAAGGATTTATTGTCGCAAGTTTGGAGCTTTTTATATGGCTTTTCAGATCAAATGCACAATAGGATGGAAGGGCAGGAGTTGTCAACAGGTGGAAACATGAGTAAACCATAGTAAAAACCATTAATTTATATCTATGGTTATGAAATATTACCCCTGTTTTCAGGTAGTTAAAAATTTGAAATCCATCTGAATTATTTTTGAAAAATGCGAATTATTCGGATTGTTCGGGAAAAGGCTCTTGAATCGGAGGGAAACCCGGCAAAGCGTTTAACCACGAATAACACGAATGGGCAGGATGCACAGGGAAAAGCTTACACGGTTGGTTTTTTGTTGCACAATGTGAGGAGCCTGACATCGTGCGAACGATCCTCCGGAGGCGGATAAATCCTCCGGAGGAGAACCATGGTTCATCTTGGCTATTTGTTGCCTCTCGTTCGATTGCATGGGTTGGGAAGAGTCCCATGGGTTGATCGGCAGCATTCAGCGCTAATCTTTCAAAGTGTTGACATTGGGCACACATTGCAATAAACTTAATCCGTGGACTACTATAAATGGAATAAGGAAAAAAACGAAAGGCTTAAAACAGAACGTGGTATCAGCTTTGAGCAGATAACCATGCATATTGAACGAGGTGATCTGCCTGATATTGCAACTCATCCCAACCAGTCGAGATATCCGAACCAACAGATACTTGTCGTTGAAATTAATCATTATGTTTACCTTGTTCCATTTGTTGAAAACGAAAATGGCAAGTTTTTAAAAACAATAATTCCGAGTCGTAAAGCCACCCGTGATTATTTAGGAGGCGAAAATGGATAAAATCAAACTCAATAAAGACGAAAAAGAGATTCTCGAATCCTTTGAGCGAGGTGAGTGGAAGTCTGTACAAGATGTTAAAGCAGAAACAATGAAACACCAGCAGTATGCACGCAAAACCTTGAAAAAAGATAAGAGAGTTAATATCAGAATATCGTCTAAAGTCTTGGAGGAAATCCAGGCTCTTGCTACCGAAAATGGCATTCCATATCAGACATTCATGTCCAGCATTCTGCACCGTTATGTTTCCGGCTATCTCATAGAAAAACCGAGACCGAACAAATCATTTGAGCCTGAGTAATATATCTCGCTTTTTAAAGTTGTCGCAAAGGGTTTGACCACCCCGGTTGAACACCCAGTACCATCTTCCGGAGCTACCCCGGAGCAATAGGTTCTTCGAAATTGCACAGTGCCCCGAATAGCGGGATCTACGCTTCGCTTCGACAGGCGGGACACCGCATGGCGGCATCTTCGACAGGCAGAGCACACTACCTCCGGCCTGGAGGGGGTTGCAGAGAAGATAAGACATTGTGCCATTGTGTACATAGTTGACAAAACATACATAATGACTTAATCTCTTTCATAATACTATCAAGGAGGTGTTCACCATGGCTAAACATGTCAGTGCCCGGGAGGCCCGAAACAGATTTGCAGATATTATGGGAAGCATCCGTTATGGGGGTGAAGAAGTCATCGTGGAGCGCTCCGGCCGCCCCATGGCTGCTCTGATTCCCGTTGATACTTATGAACGACTGGTAGTGGAACGCCGGACCCGTTTTGAGGTGCTCGATCAGATCCGGTCCCACCTTCCCGACGCGGCCCCTGAGAAGATTGAGAAGGATGTAACACAGGCCATCGATGCGTTGAGGGACATCCATGCTGAAGGTCGTTCTTGACACCAACATCTTTGTAAGCAGTCTCCTTTCGAAAGCCGGAAGCCCTGCAATGGTCATAGATACCTGGCGGGCCGGCGAATATCTTCTTGTCATATCCCCCGCCATCATTTCCGAGATTAAAAGGGTTGTCGAAACCCCTAAGATTCGGAAAAATTACGGTCTCACTCACAACGAAATTGAAAGGCTCATACTATTGTTAGAAAAAGATGCGATCGTTGTCCCTGGTCTATCTGGTGTCGCAGGAGCCATTCCCAAAGACCCCGCTGATGAGATGTTTCTTGCAGCCGCCCTGGATGCAAAAGCAGACCTCATCGTCAGCGGCGACCGACACCTTCTCGATTTGGGCGAATACAAAGACATCCCCATCTTCACTGTCCGTCAATTTCTGGAATTCCTCGATAATCAATAGGTTCTTGAGACAGGGAAATCAGGCCTCAAAAAGTCTCAAATCGTTTTAACGGAATGGTTTAGATGTTATTGCTCTTCAAACTGTGAAACCTATATCGAAAATATCGTGACAGGCAGGGCAGATAAAAAGCCATTTGGTGACGCCGCCTTCTTTTCTGAACATAGAATGGAAAGCATCTTCGTATCCACACGATGGACAAACCTTAAACTCATCTTCCATCTCAACCTCTTTGACTTCATAATCCATAAGATAAGATACCCCCTGTAAAAAACGATCTAATGAGAACAAGTATAGGGCCGTTGAAAAACAAAATAGCGTTTCTTTCCCTGTTTCATCACCTGAGCCCTTAGCATGAGCCCAACGAGCGCTACTGTCAAACAATTATGGATACTACATGGTTTTTCGTTTAGGGTCCTCATGTGCGGGACCGGGGTCAGCCCTTGACAGAGACATATTGCCAGCTTGAGTTATAGATCTGTTTGCGATATATTCAAATCGCATTTGGTTAGCCAGAAAAGACTTTTCCAGAGAACAACCGAATTTTGTCCGTTAATGTAAGGGCGTCTTAAGGAAGCCCTGCCTGAATTTGCATCAAATTTTGAGGATTCAGTGACTCAAGATAAAAAACGTAAGGGTCCGCTGCAAACGGTTTTGAGTATGGTTATTCTATCCATTCTCATGGTCATCTGCGTGGGCATATGGTTCGTCCAATTTCGATATAACCCTGCGGTACTGCAAAAAGAGGCCTTTTTACCCGAGCCGAACAAGAACAAATCCTCTTCCCAATTGTCTCCAAACGCATATTTTGTACCTTTGCCCGAAGGGATAAAGCCCCTCACGCCGGCGGAGACATTTGATGCTCATAATCTCTCCGATAAAATCAACGGCAAGGCGGAATTGTACCTGTCCGCGGGTTTCACTGGTCTGGTCAGCCAGCGCTTCAAAAATGAACGTTCGGCCGATCTGTGGATGGAGGCCTTTGTTTATAATATGGCTAACCGTCAGAATGCTTTTTCCGTGTTCAGCACACAGCGACGAAAAGACGCCACGTCCCTCAATCTTGCTCAAAATGCCTACAGGACATCCAACGCTCTCTTTCTAACCCACGGCCCTTATTATGTTGAAATCATCGCCTCCAAAGCATCCGAAAACCTGCTCAAGCCTGTAGAAATAATGGCTGAGACAGTCATTAAGAACACTCCTTCGGAGACAGTCACCCTAAACGAATCGGCGCTTTTCCCTGAAGAGGGCCGGGTTAAAAACAGTATTGCCTTAATCGCTTCCAATGCCTTTGGCTTTGATGGTTTCGATAAGATATACACAGCCGAATATGAATTTGATGATCACAGCCTCATGGCTTATCTTTCCCATCGCAAGACACCCGGGGAAGCGGAGGAAATGGCTTCCGCTTACGCAAAGTTTTTACTGGCATACGGCGGAAAAAATATAGTCGTGCAAGTGCCGGTAGAAGGCGCTCGGGTCATAGAGATTTTGGATACTTATGAACTCTTTTTTACGCATGGTTCCTATCTGGCAGGGATTCGGGAAGCTTCAAGCATTGACCAGGCTCAAATGCTGGCCATACGATTGTATGATAGACTGAAAGAGGTGGGCGATGCGCCATCTGAAAAATAGCAGATTAACCCGCCGTCAATTCCTGGACCGTATGGCAAAAGCGGGAATTTCCATATCCGTTGCCTGTGCGGCAGGTTTCTGGTTCCATGATTCCAAAGGTCCCTCCGCGTCCAGTCATAAAGAGGCAAACCTTTTTCAGTTTGATTTTTCGATTGACGGTCTGGGACAAAAAATGAGTATCGTCCGAGGAGCGGACAGGGTTGCCACCCTGCGGATGGCTCTAAAAAGCCTGGGTGGAGTTGAAACTTTCATCAAAAAAGGCGATCGGGTACTGCTGAAAGTCAATGCCGCCTTTGCCTCCCCCGCCATGTTGTCAGCAACGACGCATCCTTCGATCATCACTGAAATGGCACGGCTCTGTTTTCAGGCCGGGGCCGCATCGGTCGTCGTAATGGACAACCCCATTAATGATCCTGCCAGCTGTTTTACCCTTACCGGCATTGAGGACGCTGCCCGCAGTGCCGGCGCCCAGGTTTTATTGCCGCGCGATGACCTGTTCACCCCCATGACGGTAAAAGATGCAAAATTGATCAAAAACTGGCCGATTTTGTACAAACCCTTTGCGGATATCACCAAGGTCATTGGCATGGCGCCGCTAAAAGATCATCATCGAAGCGGCGCATCAATGACCATGAAAAACTGGTACGGGCTTTTGGGAGGGCGTCGCAATATCTTTCACCAGGATATTCACGGCATCATCATGGAACTGGCAAAAATGATAAAGCCCACTTTCGTGATTCTGGATGGAACCACGACCATGATGACCAACGGTCCAACGGGGGGGTCTCTTTCGGACCTCAAGAACACCCATACCATGATCGTCAGCACGGATCAGGTAGCGGCCGACGCTTTTGGCGCGTCGCTTCTTGGAAAATCTTTAGACCAACTTCCTTTTATCGGAAAAGCCCAGGCCGTCGGACTTGGAACCGCGGACTATATGAAACTGAATCCTGCAATGGGATCCGTAGAGGAACCTCCAGTGGAGCACCGGTAGGAAACCATGAATATCCAAACCACCCGTCGAATCTGCCAGATTTTCTTTTTTGTGCTGTTTTTGTGGTTTTGCGTGGTCACCACCCTTGGGGAACAATGGTGGCAGTTGCGGGGATGGCCTGTAAACTGGGTGATTCAGCTGGATCCGCTTGTGGGATTAGCAACACTATTGAGCACCGGAACGGTATTTGCCGGCCTCTTGTGGGGGCTTGCAACCATCGTGTTAACCATACTCCTGGGCAGATTTTTCTGCGGCTGGCTATGCCCTTTTGGCGCCATTCACCAGTTTGTCGGTTTTCTGGCCAGGCGTAAAAGGCCCTTGGCGGAAAAAATCAAACTGAACCGATACAATGACTTACAGAGCATCAAATACTGGATTCTGATTTTTCTATTGACGGTTTCGGCACTCGAACTGGCAATCGACCTCATTCGGTTACCGGCAACCCATTCGCTGCTTTTCACCATCCTGGTTTTGGGTTTTCTCATCTGGATAATCCTCGGTGCTGTTCGCAAGACAGGGATGAATCCCAAAAAAACGGCATTTTTGTTTTTGATTTTCATTGGGGTCTGGCTGTTGTCAAGCGCCCTCCTCAGCGGGAGTAAGACCTCGACGGCATCTGTTCAAATCGGGCTTCTCGATCCCATTTCTTTGGTGTATCGTTCCATAAACCTGGTTATCCTGCCGCTTTTTGACCGTACTTCCATATCCGTTTCAATGACCCCCCGTGCCTACGCGGGTACCGGGCTGATTGCAGCCATATTCCTTTCGGCGGTATTATTAAATCTCGCGGTCCCCCGTTTTTATTGCCGCTACCTCTGTCCGGCAGGCGCACTGTTCGGCGTCTTAAGCCGTTTTGCCATCTGGCGAATCGGCAAAACAAGAAATGAATGTACCGACTGCCACCTTTGTGAAAGGAATTGTGAAGGTGCGTGCTCACCGGCGTCACAAATTCGAATAAACGAATGTATTTTGTGTATGAACTGTTTGAAAGAATGCAGCCATCATTTAATGACCTATCAGACCGCACCGTCCGCTTCCGGTGAAATCCTCTCACCGGATCTGTCTCGCAGGCAGTTTCTGGCTTCTGCGGTATCCGGAGCCGCAGCCATTCCCATGCTGCGGATCAGTGGCCATCTGGATGGAAACTGGGACTCGGCTTTGGTACGCCCTCCCGGCGCCCTGCCGGAAAAGGCGTTCCTCTCCCGGTGCATCAAATGCGGTCAGTGTATGCGCATCTGCCCGACCAATGTGATTCATCCGGCGGGCATACAGGGCGGGCTTGAAGGACTGTGGACCCCCGTTCTCAATTTTCGCATGGGAACCAGCGGGTGCCAGTACCATTGTATTGCCTGTGGAAATCTTTGCCCCACGGCGGCCATAAGGCCCCTCAGTATCAATGAACGACTGGGGAAAAACCGCTATGCCGAAAAAGGACCCGTTAAAATCGGAACCGCCTTCGTCGATCGGGGCCGCTGCCTTCCCTGGGCAATGGGCAGGCCTTGCATTGTCTGTCAGGAAAATTGCCCGGTGAGTCCCAAGGCCATTCAAACCCGGGAAGTGTTCAACACCGTTCATACGGGTTCCAATTTGATTGTGGCAAAAGGCGATCCCTTGTTTATTGAGTTTCAAGACGCGATCCCCGCCATGAAATCGTTTGCTACCGGTGACCATTATGTCATGCTTCTGCCGCCGGAAAACCACCTCCCCCGGCGAATCCTCAGCACTTGGGAAAGGGGGTTGCGCGTAGCCGGTGAGCATCCCTTTGAAACACCGCCGCTATCCGGAACGCGCGTTGACATTCAGATACGGCTTCAGCAGCCCTGGGTGGACCCCAAACAGTGCATAGGCTGCGGTATTTGCGAACACGAGTGCCCGGTTCCGGGAAAACGCGCTATCCGGGTAACGGCAGACAATGAGTCAAGAGCCCCTGAACATGCATTGCTCCTTAAGGGATAAACCATGTCGGTTGGTTTTAGACCCAATACCCGTGAATGAATTCCATTCACCTTTGTTTAACAGGCATTTGCGCGTTACTCGACTTTGCTCACTTATAGACCTTCTTCAGGTGTTAGGTGTCAGGTGTCGGGTGTCAGTGTTAAGGAAAAACAAGTACTGGACCACCCTAGGCTCGGTCTCAGTAACGATTTAGGAAGCTAAACAAGTACCTGTCAAGTTTTAAGTGCTCACGATGGGTTTCAGTACTCAGCAGATACCCTTCTGACACCTGACACCTGACACCTGAAACCCCGGTTCCGGAAAAAAGAATTCTTCACACTAATCCGCGATGAGCCGGACCGAATAAGTAAATACGATGGGAGGTATGAATCATGCCATTTGATGAGAAGAAGAATGATAACGCCAATCGCCGCGATTTTCTCAAAAAAGCTGCAGTTATCGGATTGGGGGCTGCCATGGGGGGTGCCGCTTTCGGGCAGCCAGACCAGGCTTCAGCCCAGACCGCCCTTCCCGGGTCACCTGTCCCCCGCAGAACTTTTGGCAGGTCGGGCATAGAGGTTTCCGCACTGTCACTGGGCGGGATGTTTGACATTTTGAACAATCGGTTAATGCTCGCCAAAGCCCTTGAATGGGGAATCGATTATTGGGACACCGCAGAAATGTACGGCGGCGGCCGCAGCGAAGAGGGCATCGGTCGCTGGTTCGCCCGAAAACCAGAAACCCGTAAGCAGGTGTTTTTGGTGAGCAAACTGTCAACCAGAAAAGGGTCCAATTTTACTCCCCGGCTTGAAGCGTGCCTGAAACGACTGCACACCGATTATCTGGATCTCTTTTTTGTTCATGGCATCAGCAGCATCGACGAGATGACTCCCGACTTGGAAAACTGGGCCAGGGACATGAAAAAGGCCGGTAAGTTTAAGCTCTTCGGTTTCAGCACACATTCCAATATGGAAAACTGCCTTGAGGGGGCCGTCCGGCTGCCTTGGATAGACGGCATCATGTTTACCTACAACTACCGACTGATGCACGAACCCCGCATGAAAGCGGCAGTAGAGGCCTGCTACCGGGCCGGTATCGGTCTTACAGCCATGAAGACCATGGGCGGTGGCCCGGTCAAAAGCAATTCCGACTCAGAGATCTATATGGCAGACCGTTTTATGCAGAAAGGATTTACTGACTATCAGGCGAAGCTGATGGCGGTTTGGCAAGACAAGCGTATCTCTGCCATCTGCTCTCAGATGCCGAACCTTACCATTATGGCGGCCAACGCGGTGGCGGCAGTGGATCAAACCCACCTTTCAGCCTCCGATCGCGCCTTGCTGGCCCAATACGCCGGGGAAACCTGCAGCGACTATTGCGCCGGATGCGGCCGTTTCTGTTTACAGGCCCTTGGCGAGAAGGTGCCCATAAACGACGTAATGCGCTGCCTCATGTACCACCATTCTTATCAGGATTTCATGCTGGCGCGCTCCATATTTCAAACATTGCCGCCTCAAACAGGCACGCTGTTAGGTCAGTTGGAGTTCAAGAAGGCGGAACGGTCCTGCCCCCGAAATCTGCCTATCGGGCGAATGATGAAAGAGGCGGTGAATCTTTTTGCCTGACAGAGCTCTCATGCGAATTCTTCAATAGTGGTTTTCAAAAGTCTTCCTATTTGTATTTTTTGAGGGCATCGACTTTCTGCTGCTGAAAAGTCCGTTTTCAAACAATTTGTCTTCATGTCCATTGGCAGAGTGCGAAACAGATCCAAAGCCTTTTCCCGGTCACCATAACCAAAATGGTACATGGAACACCGAAGGATATCGCTGATCGGAATACGGTAATCCACCGCTGACTCACAGATGTCTGCACATCCTGCACAATATCCGGGAGATGTCCGGCAGGCATATTGATCCAGCAAATGCCTGTGCTGCGCGGAAAGTTTTTCCTTATTCATGGCGGCCGCAGCGTTGGCCTGCAGTATGGTCATATTAGGTATGGCCGAACAGATACTGGCAATGTGCGGATTTTCCCAAACCACTTTCAGTTTGGCCTGTTCGGCCGTATATCCTTCTTTCATAAAACTTTCGGTCATTTGCAAGGCACTATCGGTTTCAGACCCTATGGACGCATAAAAGTTTGCTGTAAAAGCAGCCTGTGTTTTCATGGCAGTCAACCCGATTCCCGCTTTCATACAGGCGTCGACAGCTCTTTTCATTTTATCTTTTACCATGAGCCTGTAATTATAACTCATCATGATCCCGTCGATCCAGCCGAGTTCAGCCGCCGCAAGCATTTAGTTTTCCATGTTTTTATGGGCGCTAAACCCAAAAGCAGACCTTATAATCAGCGGCGACCAACACCTTCTCGGTTTGGGCGAATACAAAGACATCCCCATCTTGAGTTTTCATTGTCCCTGTGGTACGAATAGCCGAAACCTGACACGAACAGGCAGCCATGAATTTTTTTCAGGCAGAAGTGATGCCTGACTTTTAATCACTGGAAAGGAGAAGGGATTTATGCAAAGCCAAATAGAGGCAAACGAGGAAAGGCTGAAATACCTTGAGAAACTGGGCGAGCAATTGCCGGACCTGATGGCTCACGAATCCGCCAAATGGGCGGAGGTATATAAAGATGGTGCTCTCAGCACCAAGGTCAAAAGGTTGATCGCGTTGGGGATAGCGCTCAGAGCGAGATGTGACAATTGTATCATGGGCCAGACCATGAGAGCGCTGGACGCTGGGGCTTCGAAAGAGGAGATCCTGGAAACCATTTCCGTAAACATGGCCATGAGCGGGACCACAGGCATAGCCGAATCCCTGAAGGTTTTAAAATTGCTGGATGAATTGGAGAAGCTGTAGATCTTCATCCCCACATTTTTTCGTATTAACTGGTGTTCGTCGGGGCCGCCGGTTGAAAAAAAGCCAGTCTGATCGAGAAAGAAACTTATGCACAATTATTTACCGCCCGCTACGCTCAAGACGCAAAGAACGCTAAGATTTTAT
>CAYOWC010000166.1:0-10623 GCA_964407525.1 uncultured Desulfobacteraceae bacterium
ATGGGTTCAAAACCTGGCAATATGACTTACTTACTTATCCATGTGTGTGATCAGACCTTTGAAGTTATATCGGATTCTTTGGGTTGGGGGTCAAGTCTGCCTTTGACTCTTGCTGCCAATCTTCAGAAACAATAAGAGTCAACGGCAGACCCCTTCACTTTCATGAAGTCCAGCATCATGTGTCCACAGTCCATCAGTGGCGACCACAAGATGTGGGGGCCTACAATCATGGCCGCTAAGACGACTTGAGTTATGCATGGCCTGGATCACGTCCCGTAAAACATGAAAACAGCTTTCAAATTTTTTTATGGAGGCCATGGAATGCCAACCTTTCCAAGGGGTTCAATGTTTCGGCCTAGCGGTCATAACCACCTGAAAATTGTACGTTCTTTATCTGTAGTCTTGTGATGAGTATCTTTGTGATCCGCTTCATGACGATATAGCCCATTTCAAAATCTTCAGAAAAAAGCGCGTTCAAATCCGAGGCCGCCCATTTGAAAAGTTCTAGATCCGTGATGGCTTTCGTTGTTCCAATGTATTTTTTGGGTTCCACATCCACCATGGAGGAAATGCCGAAAGTCATGCCGGGGGTAAGTTCCGTGACAACGACGTGCTGTGTAGGGGATTTTTCAAATTCAAGGCTGACTCTCCCCTTAATAACAGCCCATAGGTTATTGGAGTAATCATCTTGTTTGAATACATACTCCCCGGCTTTCACTTTGACGATAGACGTTATTCTTGAAATTTTCTCCAGCATTGGATCGCTGAGATAATTCAGCATAATAACCATTTTCAATTCATTTATGCCGTACATGTTGCCTCCTTCCCTAGAGAACAGGAGAAATATACCGGTATGAATTACCATGCCTCCCACTCCAGACGTTTATAAATGAACATCAATTGTTTCTCGGTCAGCTCTCCCACTTTTTCATTGTTCCATTTCAGATCACCCGATGCAATCGCCGCTTTTGCCTCCATTGAACGGTCATAGTTGTTCAGTGTCATGGTGCCATTTTTTTCCACCAGATCAAGCCAGAAACCCCAATCTTCGGCTGTACGGTTTAATGCCTGGATGACCGCTCGCTTCTGATTTAGTTTTTCTTCCGTTTCCCCGGTTGTCCGGCTAGAGGGTTCAGCCGCAACGGCCACATGGGTTTCCTTCAGCGCACTGTCAATACTCGCCTTGATCTACTCTTCAGTAAATGGTTTAGGCAAGAAATCACGGACCCCTAATTTCATGGCCTCTACCGCAGTGGAAGCAGTGCCGTAATGCGACTTTCACGATGTCACATTTGGCAGCCCGGCTATCTTTCAGAAGCAAGATAACTTAAAAGAAGCTCAACATGGATGTAAGACCCGTGGCTTTCCGTCTTCATCTTACGATGAATTTGGCTTTGTATAGAGAAGTCTGGGCTCCCAACAGGTCAGGCTACACCTATAGGGAGTTAGGCATGCACAATTTGATATGTTTTTCCATAAGACGACCTCCCGAATAGAGGTTCGATGGTTGATGGGGATACTTTCAACTCATGAAATGACAAAAGATGTTTTATGTCAAGGAAAATCGGCTTTTAAGGAAATTCATTGCAGTCAAAATTTTGCTTTGAGAAAAAGAAACAATATGGTCAGAATTTCTTGATATTTGGGAGCACCGGGGATTCCCGAATTCGTACATTCTTAGGTTTGAATGGCCTTCATTATTGCAAGGTTACAAAATCAAAGGTTGCAAAGTCAAGAAGTGAAGGATACCCAAATAAACCATGATTGTCACCGATCTCAACGTCATTCGGACGTTTGCAGGATCAAAAGATAGCTTTTAAACGTAAGATCGCAGGGCGGTATAGACATGACTCCAATTCTTATGCCGGCCAGCTGTCGAAAGGTTGTTTTTCGAGCTCCATTTCATTGTCATCGCCCTTGTAAATATTGATCCAGGCGTTCCAGTTTCGGGTGTCCGGGTCAGGGTAATCCAGCCTGTAGTGGCTGCAGCGGCTTTCTTTGCGCATAAGGGAAGCCCGCAGTTTCATCTCGGCATTCAGAATCATGTTCGAGGTTTCATGGGCGAGCCTGAGCTCATGCATGTCGGCGGCCTTCAGCATGGGCTGGTGATGATCCCGCAGTTCTTCAATGTATGCGAGCGCGGCAGTCAGGATTCTCTCTTTCTTTATGTAGAGAACAAAATTTGGAATTATGATGCCCTGAAGGGTTTGCGTTACCCACGCGGGGCTGTACCCCCGTTCTCTTTTCAAGGGCGCCAGTATCTCTTCCTGAATTTTCTTTTGTTTCTTTTTGGTAATCGCGGGCATTTTTATGCCCTTTGCATAAAAAGCTGCAGCCTCGGCGGCAATGCCTCCCTGTACGGCGGATCCCGCCAGCGATGAACCCACCTGGGTATAAATGGCGCCTGCCATATGAGACCCCAGAGCATCGCCGGCGGCGTAGAGTCCGGGGATGTTGGATGCGCCATGGGCGTTTATGGGAACAAGACCTTCCGCCTTATGGATCGACATGCCGGCGGATGCCCCACCCGATGGAATACCGCCCATGCCGGGCGGCCCATGGCTGTCTCCCCGGGGAGGTGGTCCACCAGAACCTTTCCCATGCCTTCCACCCATGGGAGGAGGGCCTTGGCGTTCAAAACCCGCTGGCCTATAAGGCCCCCCGGCAACCTTTTCCCCGAAGGGAGGTCGTATGGAGGATCCTTTTTGTTGAAGGCCTTTCATGTACACCCTGTAATTCAGGTCAACCCCCAGATCATGATGTACATCGATTCCAGTGATACCGGGCGGATTTTGAAGCATGCCGCCCCATTGGCCGAAGACGTCGGCCGGATTTTTCAGGTTGGCCGGATGGCCGTCGTTCCACTCCTTGCCGGTTACTTTGGCCCCTATGTTGTAGGCCATCATGGTGCCGTCATGGGTCAAGTCGCAGATGGGGAATCCATTCGGTTTAAATCCCCCCGCCCCGGTACAGAGAATGACACTCTTTGCTCTGAAAAAATGAATTTTTGCCCCATCCAGGCTGAAACCCGCGGCCCCGGCGATCTTGCCGTTTTCCTTGATCAGATGGGTCAACATGAGCCTTTCCATGACGGGGATTTTCCGTTTGGCAATGGGTTTGCTGAAAGCATTGAAATAAAGGGGAGAATCGAAAAATCCCCACGCCTTCAATTCATTGACCCTTGCCAGTGAATGCACTGCCATCTGTCGTGTGAAAACAGGATTGTTTGTTCCCAGGGCCGAGTGGGAGACCGATTCAACAAACTGATCAAGACTCATCTTGGCGGATGCCGGATCATAGGCGAAAATCCCCCGAGCAAAGGGGGTCATCCCCGATGCACCGAGCCTGCCCTTGGACACCATCAGAACCCGCGCACCGGCATCATGGGCCTTGACCGCGGCGAAAAGGCCCGCAATACCGCTTCCCACAACCAGCACATCGGCTTCGTTTTCCCCATGGGCTATTTTATCCGTATCAATCTCAGGGACATTGGCACTGCACTCTCCGATCCCTGGAGAAATCCCCATGGCTGCCATTGCCGCAAGCCCGGCGGCGCCTCCGGCCATTGCCATGAACCTGCGGCGGGACATGTCTTTTGGATTTTCAAATGTCGTCATTTATACCTCCTGAGGTTTATCCCCATGAAACCACAACCGGAATAGACTTTTCCGGTGAAATGGTGATGGCATCAACAGGACAATACATGCTGCATAAATGACATATCTGGCAATCCGCCGGATATTTGATGAACGCTTTATTCGTCTCTGGGTCCTGGCGGATAACATCCGTCGGACAGGTTTTGACGCATGTCCCGCAACCGATGCACCCTTTAATCCGTTCGATAGTCATGGTTTCCTATTTTCCCCGGTTTGTTTCCACGATTATTTCTTTTGGAGAATTAACGCCCCGCCGCTTGCGGCGGGGCTCAAAAGAGACTAAGGATTAATTGTCCGCATCCCGCACCAGGCGGACGTAATTATAGTACCGTTCACCGCCTTCTCCCAGAGGTCCGTCTTCGGCCTTTGTGTCAAATCGGACGCCGCCGGCCCCATGCATGTCATTTCCATCACCGTCAACCGCCGTTCCAAAGGCCACGTACCAGGCATAATAATATTCTGGGCTCTCCGTACCGAAATAGGCGCTCGTGCTGCTCCAGAAATACCCGTAATCGGTACTGTAGTTTGTGGTACCGGACGGAAGCGCGGTGATTTGGAAAAAATCCGTATCGATGGCGGGGCCCAGGTTCGCTTCGTCGCTCGCACTGGGGGAATGGGTGTAATCGACGATGCTCTGGAGTTCCTTTATATTGGGAAGACGCCAGTCATCATGTCCGGCCAACGTAGAGTTCGCGGCGTAAGCCAGGGCGTTTTCCCAGTCCAGGCCGCTGCCGCTGTCTACTTGCTGCCACATGAGCCCCGTCGCATTGTTGGTTATCGTCCCGTCGTTATTGTTTACGAATATATTGACACCATATGTGTTTCCGCGAACCGCACGCACATAATTTCCCATGGGTCCGGAGACGTTGACCGGATAAGCCTTGATATGTCCCGTACCATGATTCACGCCGAAAGCCGCTTCCGACCCGCCCTCTACGGTTGTGCCCACGTAATAGTCGGCCCAATATTGTTCATCTTTGCTGACGCTTGTTCCGGCCAGATCGAAATAGGTTGTATTCAAATAAGGCCAGCCCTGTGAAAAGTCACTAATGGAAAACAATTCCTTCAAGGTGGGTATGCGCCAGTCGTCATAGCCCGCCAGTTCCAGGGATTCGCAATAGTCAACCGCCTCTTGCCAGCTTAACCCTGTATTAGCAGGTGTCTGCTGCCACATAAGCCCCGTGGCATTATCGGTGATGGTGCCGTCGCCATTGTCGGTGTAGCTCATTTGGTTGCCGTCATACTGGGCATCTTGGCCGGCAAAGGCTTCCCCTGATTCAGGGCAGGTGATTTCGTCTCCGTTGTCATCATAACAGGCGGTCTGGCCAGTATCTACCATGGGAAAGGATCCGGTTTCCCCCGCTTCTACCACTTCGAAGGCCACCCGGTCGTAAGAAAAAGACCCATCCAAAACACCGTTCACCGTCGTGTCCACGGCGAAATAGAAGGCATAGCTGCCGACCGGAAGCCCCGATATCCGCATCACTTCCAGGGAATCCGTCAGGTTAAAAAGGGGGCCCTGATAAGTGGGTGCGAGGTCTTCCATGCCCTCCCCACAAAAATGCCACCCATCGGGAGGCCCGTAATAATACCATCCCATGGGTGTTTCCGTAACAATCCACCAGTCTGCCTGTTCTCCTACCTGCTCTCCTGCATCCATTTGAATGGTCGCTGTGAGGGTGCTGGTGGTTGTGAGGGTGGTCAGAGCATCCATGCCATTCAGTTTCATATCCGGAACCGCTGAGGCCGCCCACGAATGGCTGTAGAGCAGCCCTAATAGCACCACCGAAAACATTGCGGTCATGACGTTTACAGTTATAAGATAGGGCTTTGATTTTATTCTTGTCTTTTCCATCATTCAATCCATCTCCGTTTCTTGTTTAAAAAACAATTGTCATTGAGGATTCTGTTTTCATGTTGCCTTATCACCTGTTTATAAATTCCTTATCAGAGGCTCTTGGTAAAACGGGCCGTCTAATATGCTATAGCTGCTGCCTCGCGGGCCTCCGCATGGGCCTTCAGGGTGGAGATAGACTCGGAAAAGCGCCTGGATGATGTGAAGGTATAGTCCGGACTTTCGCTCAGGACCGCATCCTGTATCAAGGCCGCCCGGGTATCATAAAGAGGCGCCATCCGCGTGGTGTTGAACAGGCTGGTGGCGAATTCATGCACATTTTGCTGGTACTCTTCGGCGTAATCGGAATCATCCAGCAGGTAGCGGAGCAGTGGCCACCCGGATGTCACTTCCGACGCGTTCAAGCTGAGGCAACGCGGGTTGGAAGCAAGGGCTTCGTTGTTATCCCAGGGTATCCATTCGAAGCGCTGGGTGTCAGGATTCCGATAGAGATAATAATTATGGGGCATGACGCCATAGGTGTCCCAATTCTGGAGTACGTTATTGGCTGCAAACCATTTGAGGAAAACGGGAACGTCCAGAATCATCTCAAGGTTGGTTTTCCAGGTGGTCGGATCCGTCACGCGAAGGTCGGAGTTCAGGACATCATAAAGGGTCTGTACATCGCTGTAGTCCAAGTCGCTCTCATTGGTCTTTTTGGCAAATTCATAGGTGTTGAAAGTGCCGGTTGCGAATGTCGCCGCATCCTCCTCGGGTTTGTAAAGATTGCCGTCGTTATCGTCATACTGGGTTTTGAGGACGGTGTCGTCCACCTCCTCCACCAGGGTATAAAGCCCGAAATAGACGGGTCCGTTGCCGTAATCCACATAGAGCTTATAGAAAGCGGCATGGGAGCTTTTCAGACCGAAATTCCGGTAGAGCTCAGAGGCCGTGACCTCGTGGATGGCCGACTCGTCCTTGTAGTTGTTTTTGAGACTGAATTTTTTAAAACCATAGAACCGCTGGTTCTTGATGGCGGGATAAATATCCTCGAATTTATCGAAATTGAGTTTGAAGGGCAGTTTGTTGCTATTGGCATGATAAAGACTGGAATTGCCCTTGAAGCGGATACCGACCCGATACCATTGCTTGCCGTTGTACTCCATATCACAAGGGACATCGATGGGATCGTCCATCAATGAAAAATCATTTGATCCCCCGAGTTGCTCTTTGAGACCGGCCAGGTTGCTTTGCATCACGCCCCAATTAGCGGAATCGATGGTAATATCCATGCGTTGAACCTGGGCTGTATCGAAGACCGTATCCAGGTTGGCGATGATCTCTTCCGTGTCCAGTTTTTCATGGGTCGCGGCGGTCCAATCCGGTACATCGATGTCTGTTTCACCGAATGTCACGGTGAGCAGTGTGAAATCCAGACTGTCCGACGTTTCACCCCCGTTGGTGATGCTCACGGAATAAGTGCCGGCATCAGCCAGTTCTTCCGCCGTAATTTCGGTCGTGAGATGAGTCGAACTGACAACCGTGGCTTCACGGCTGACACCATTGAAATTAACGGTAGCCCCTTCCAGGAAATTGCTTCCCAACAGGGTAAGCGTCTGATCGGAACCTCCTGCATAGGTCGTTGCGGGAAAAATGTATGAAAGAACGGGTGTGGCTTCCACCACCTGCAAAGTAGCTCGATCGTAGAACAGGGACCCTTCATCCACCACACCGTTCACCGTCGTGTCAATCCCGAAATAGAACACATAGTTCCCGACCGGAAGTCCGGACACGCGCAAGACCTCCAATGGTTCCGTCAGGTTTAAAAGGGGTCCCTGATAAGCGGGCGCGAGGTCCTCCATGCCGTCCCCACAAAAATGCCACATACCGGGATACTCGTAATAATACCATCCCATGGGCGTGTCCGCGAGAATCCACCAATCGGCCTCTTCTCCCGTCTGTTCACCCGCATTCAGTTCAACCGTCGCCGTAAGGGTGCCTGCGGTTGAAAGGGTGGTCAGATTATCTACCCCGTTCAGTTTTATATTCGGCGTCGCCGAAACCGCCTTGGCATCACTGTAGAATAGTCCAAATAACAGCAGGGAAAATATCGCGGCCATAACGCTTACAGTCGTAAAATAGGTTTTTGACTTGGATCTTGTTTTTTCCATCATTTAACCTTCCTTGTTTTATTTTTTTCAAAGAAAGCGAAAATTGTAATCGCAGGAAGATAGTTGTATTTCGAGGATTACAATTTCCGTCTTACACCAAAATTGGACAAATCGGCCATTTGTGGATGGGGACTGCCCAATCAGTCCTTGTCTCTTTCCCTGTCGTTGGGAGGAGGGTTATCGGGGCGCAGGACCATCCGATCGCCTTGCTGTTCACAGACGCCCGTCACCGTATCCCCACGCGGGCTTACAAACTCAGCCGTATCGCCTGCGGATTTGTCTTCACAGGCCGTGTAGGCCTCCGGCGGCGGCCCCTGATGCCTGCCCCCGGGCCGCTGTCTTTCAGTATCCGCTCCAAATGCGTTTACGGCGCACAGGCTGAACATAACACTTGCGATGACGATTTTTTTCATGGTTTTCATGGATTGATCTCCTTTCATTTCAACTTTTCGTTCAAATTGATATTCTAATTTGCTTTCGTGTTGCCTTTAACCTAAAGCGGCATAGCCGCAAGCAAAATGTTTCGCGCAAAGACGCAAAGACTTTCTTGCTATTTGTGACAGAAAATTAGGTGGTAAGGTACTATCAAGGGAGTGGGGCCATTCCATTGCCGTTCACGGAAGGCCCCTCACCCTGAGGATTACAAATTCGCGTCGCGCACCAGACGGACATAGTTGTAAATGCGGATGGCATCCCCCTGGGGACCGTGGCCGGTGGGATAGTCGGCGGGATCGCCCACTTTTGGGTCGCTGCGCTGTGACCCCGCGCCGTGGACGTCCGTCCAGGTCCCGTTCATATAGCCCAGCGACCGGCCGAAAGCCACGTAGGCGCCGAACCCGCCGGAGGTCTCGGACCAGTTGGCGTGGGTGGTTCCGGTCCAGTAAAAGGGGTAATCGGCCTCGCCCGCTTCGTTGGTAATGCCCGTGACGTTGAACAGGGGATCGACGGCGGCGGAACCGGTGGTATCCGGGGAACGACTGTAATCCACAATGCTTTGAAGTTCCTTGGCGTTTGGAAGGCGCCAGTCGTTGTATCCGAGATAACCGGCGGCATTTTGGGTTTCCACCCAGGCCAGGGCCTCTTCCCAATTGAGCCCCGTGCCGCTGTCGTTCTGCGCCCACATGAGGCCCGTGGCGTTGTCCGTGATGATGCCGTTCCCGTTATCCGCAAAGCTGTTCAGGCCGTAGCCGGTGTTGCCGCGCACATACATGACAAAGAAGGTTTTTTCGGAACCGGGCATGGCGAGACCATAACCCTTGATGCGTCCATCGGCAAAATTAACGCCGAACAATGTTCTGCCGCCGTTGGACTCATCTGAAACATACAGGTTGCTGGAAGCGTACTGGGAATCAATAATGCGCTCGCCCGCCGAGGTATCGCCGTAGGCAAAGTCAAAAATGTCGTCGTCGATAAAGGGAACCAGACCGGACGTATCGGTTCCTTCATAACCGCTGGGATCAAGGCCGGAAAACAAAATGAGCGAGTAGAGTTCCTTGATAGTGGGCAGTCGCCAATCGGAGTGCCCCCCCGTGGTTTGAGCACTTGCCCCGGCGACGGCTTCGTCATAAGTGAGTTTGTCGGCGGCGTCGATATCACCATCGCCGTCCGTATCCGGGCTTTGCTGCCACATGAGTCCCGTGATATTGTCGGTAACGGTGCCGTCGCCGTTATCGGTATAGGAGGGTTGATTGCCGCTGTACTGAGTATCTTGTCCGTAAAACGATTCTCCGGAACTCGGGCAGGAAATGGCATCGGAATTATCATAGCAGGTGTCCTGGCCGGTATCCACCACGGGGAAGGATCCGGTTTCCCCCGCTTCCACCACCTCGAAGGCTACCCGATCGTAGGACAGGGGCCCATCCACCACACCGTTCACCGTTGTGTCCACGGCGAAATAGAATACATAGTTCCCGACCGGAAGCCCTGATATTTGCAATACCTCCAGGGGTTCCGTCATGCTGAAAAGGGCCCCCTGATAAGCGGGTGCAAGGTCCTCCATGCCGTCCCCACAAAAATGCCACCCGTCGGGAGGCTCGTAATAATACCATCCCATGGGTGTTTCTGTGACAATCCACCAGTCGGCTTGTTCTCCTACCTGCTCCCCTGCATCCATTTGAATTGTCGCTGTGAGGGTGCTGGTGGTTGTGAGAGTCGTTAGAGCATCCATGCCGTTCAGTTTCATATCCGGAACGGCCGAGGCGGCCCACGAATGGCTGTAGAACAGCCCTAATAGCACCACCAAAAACATTGCGGCTATGACGTTTACAGTCGTAAAATAGGGTTTTGATTTTGTTCTTGTTTTTTCCATAGTTTAATCCATCTCTTTTTGGTGGTTTATAAAAAAATTGTACCCGGAATCTGTTTTGATGTTGCCTTCAATGTATCTCCTGTTCGTAAATCTTTTATCAGGGGTTCTTAAAGGATTTGTAAATGTTTTGTAAAAATGATCTTTATGAGAGGACAAACCGGGTTCTTCCGATTGCCGGAGGCAGGGAGGACATCATGAGCAACGGATAACGACTGCTGAATATTAACGATGATGGAAATTTTCCGCGGGCGGTTGCGGGAATGGACCCGGGGGCTTTCATATACTGAAACACCGCAGGGGGAGATGAGTGCTAATTGGGCAGACACACAGGTCTACCACTACGACCCAGACGTTTCACGTGACGTCACGTAGGGCTGACCTGTGTGTTCGCCCTTCTGTTTGGGCCTTGATCATCGTTCCGGCCACCCGGCAATAAATTGCCGGGCTATTATCTGTCGCCCCGATGGAGCTTATACAGTCCTGTAGGGACGGCAGATAATAGCCTGGGGTTTTAACCCGGGTGGCAAATGGCCGAAACGATGATCAAGGCCCATGTTTGTGTTGCGCCCAAAACTAACTGAACAGAAAGATGGCAAGGCCCTTAACCGGAAACATCAATGGAAGAGACTTCCCAGTCATCACCATTCTGCTCCT
>CAYOWC010000167.1:0-10542 GCA_964407525.1 uncultured Desulfobacteraceae bacterium
AGAACAAATAAAAAGGCTAAAGCTTGCCCAATTAACAACCACAAAACTTCCTCCGAGCCATCAGTGTAATCCGTGGTCAAAAAATATGAATCGAGATAAGCTCAAAGCATACGCACCCAGAGCACGTCGTGATTTCATCAAGGCAGTTACCGATCGTGCGTACTTTTATGGGCTGACGAAAGAGAAGATAGAGCCAGTTACGGTGCAGGGCGATGTGGTCATTATCGGAGGGAAACCGTTTCCGAGGGATGTGGCGGAAAAGCGGAGGCTGTTGGATGAACAGATCATGCGGGAAGGGTTCGAGCAGGTCATGGAGGCCAGGGCCTATACGTGGTTCAACCGTTTTGTGGCGGTACGGTTTATGGAGGTTCATGGGTATCTAGAACATGGGTATCGGGTTTTGTCTACCACCCCGGTTGAACACCCTGAAAGGGAACCCGGTTCAACGGGGCAGGCGAACCACACTAATAATAGGAAAACTGCTTCTGGGGTTCCGGAAATTGTGGCGTATGCGGAGCATGTGGATTTGCCGGGGCTGGATCGGGAGAAGGTTGTCGAATTGAAGTTAGCCGGTAACAGGGATGAAGAGCTTTACCGGATGCTCCTGATTGCCCAGTGCAATGCCCTTCATAAGGCCATGCCGTTTCTGTTTGAGCGAATTGGGGATGCCACGGAACTTCTTTTGCCTGAAAATCTGCTGCATTCCAATTCACCAGTCCGGAACCTGGTGAGCGAGATCCCGGAAGACGACTGGCAACAGATCGAAATCATCGGCTGGCTCTACCAGTTTTACATCTCGGAGAAGAAAGACCAGGTCATTGGCAAGGTGGTGAAGTCCGAAGACATTCCGGCGGCGACCCAGCTATTCACGCCCAACTGGATCGTGAAATACATGGTCCAGAACTCGCTGGGCGCACAGTGGCTGGCGACCTATCCCAATTCGCCGCTCAAAGAGCAGATGGAGTACTACATCGAGCCCGCCGAGCAGACCGACGAAGTTAGGGCACAGCTCGAAGCTATTACACCCAGCACGCTCGACCCCGAGAAACTGACCCTCATCGATCCGGCATGTGGTTCCGGGCACATCCTGGTGGAGGCCTATGAACTCTTCAAGGCCATCTACCTGGAGCGTGGCTACCGTCAGCGGGATGTGGCGCAGCTGATCCTTGAGAAGAACCTCTTCGGCCTCGATATTGATGGACGCGCGGCGCAACTGACGGGCTTTGCGCTGGTGATGAAGGGGCGGGCGGATGACCGGCGGCTGTTTGAGCGGGAGATGAAGCTCAATGTGATGGCGCTGGTGGACAGTGCGGGGTTTGATGCGGAGCGCTTGGCGAAGGGTGTTCATCTGGAGGATTACGGGCTGAAGCCGGGGGACATCAAAGAGCTGAAGAGACTGTTTGAGCATGCTACGACGCTTGGCTCGCTGATTCAGGTGTCCGAGGGACTGGCTGCGAAGCTGTCGACGTTGAAGCAGCTGAGCGAGACGATCAGCCATGACCTCTTCGTGTCGGATGCGCTCAAGCGTTTGGGGTCGTTGGTACAGCAGACCGAGCTTTTGGCAGCGCAGTACGATGCAGTGGTGGCTAATCCTCCGTACATGGGGAGCAAGTACTACTGTGTCGCGCTGAAGAACTTCGTGAATAGCGTCTACCATGCCGGAAAGGCAGATACCTATGGTGCCTTCACGCTGAGAAACATCCAGTTCGCAAAAGAAAATGGCCATATCGGAATGATCACAATTCCGAACTGGATGTTCCTCGCCTCGTTTGAGCAACTAAGGAACACGATTTTTCGAAACGCGCCAATTACGAGTCTTGTCCACAATGGCCGAGGTGTATGGGGGGCAGACTTCGGCAGTTGCTCGTACGTCTTGCGCCGGTCAACTCTCGAAGAGGAGAACAACCGCCTCTTCATAGACGCCTACGGTCTACAGGACGAGCTCACCCCCGACGTCCCCGTTGAGCAGATCACCCTCACGGTGAACTCCGCCTACCGCTATGGCGGCAAGCTCACTGAAGAGGAGCAGTGGACTCGCTTCCGTCAAGACACCATGGCGGAGGTTGTCTCCTACGCCATCGGCTGTATGATGGGCCGTTGCAGCCTGGACACGCCGGGCCTCATCTACGCCCACAGTGGAAACAACCAGTTCAGGGAAATCTACCACGAAAAACACAACCATCCCCTCGCACTCTCCCGGGAAAATCATTCGTGTAATTCGTGTTATTCGTGGTCCACCTTCCCTCCGGATGCGGACGGCATCGTCCCACTCACCGACACAGACTGGTTTCACGATGATGCCGCCCACCGCCTCATCGAATTCATTTCCGTAGCCTGGCCAAAGGAACACCTCGAAGAAAACCTCAAATTCGTTTCTGAAAGCCTTTCACCCAAACGGGGAGAATCCCCTCGCGAAACCATTCGCCGCCACATCTCCACCGGTTTTTTCAAACACCACCTGAAGACATACAAGAAACGCCCCATCTACTGGCTTTTCTCCAGCGGCAAGCTCCGGGCCTTCCAATGCCTGGTCTATCTTCACCGGTACAACGAAGGGATGTTATCACGCATGCGGACCGAATATGTAATCCCGTTACAGGGGAAGATCTCCGCCCGGATCGAGCAATTATCAGGGGACATCAACGCTGCTACCTCCACGGCCCACAGCAAGAAAATGGAAAGGGAACGGGGGAAGCTCGTTAAACAGCAGGCGGAACTCCAGGGATTTGATGAAAAACTGCGTCACTACGCCGACCAGCGGATCAGCCTTGATCTGGATGACGGGGTGAAGGTAAACTATGGGAAATTCGGGGATCTGTTGGCGGAGGTAAAGGCGGTCACCGGGAAAAAGAAAAAATGATCCGCAGATTACACAGATTGCACGGATTGTAAGAAAAGAAAAACAGCAACCACAAATTACACGAATTATACGAATAAGTAAAAGAAAGGGGCCAGGGTGAGGTTTGATGTGGGAAAAGCGGCTGACGTTACTATGAAGAACTGCTATCGGCGTCTTCAAAACAATAAAACCATTCGTGCTATTCGTGTGATTCGTGGTTAAAAATAGGAAGTGCAGCAAGGCGGGAACGCAAATGACAGTCAAAATTAAGCAAATTCTCACCAGCCCGGAAGGTAAGACACTGGAGTTCAAGCGGGATCTGTCATCACCCCGGCCGATGCTCAAAACATTGCTTGCCTTTGCTAATACGGCGGGCGGCCGTTTGATTGTCGGTGTGGATGATGACCAGCGGGTCGTTGGTGTTGCGGATCCGCTGGATGAGGAAGAGCGGATATGCAGCCTCATTGCCGATTCCATTGCCCCACGTCTCGTGCCGAACGTGGAATTGATGACGGTGGAAGGCAAGACTGTGCTTGTGGTTGAGGTCTTTCTCAGCGGCTTGCGCCCCCATTACTTGAAGGCAAAAGGACTTGAAAACGGGGTTTATGTCAGGTTAGGTTCAAGCAATCGGCAGGCAGACCGGGAGTTGATTGCTGAATTGCGCCGTACGGCTGAAGGGATTGCTTTTGACGAACTTCCCATGCCTGAGTTATCCACCAATGACCTGGGTCTGGCGTCAATGAAGTCGCTGTTTCGTGGGGACCGAAAACTGGGCGAAGAGGAACTGATCACCTTGAAACTGCTCACCCATGAACAAGGACGGCTTGTGCCCACCAGGGGCGCGGTATTGTTGTTCGGAAAAGATCGAATCCGTTATTTTCCCGATGCCTGGATCCAGTGCGGGCGATTTGTGGGACAGGATAAGGCCGAAATTTTTGACCATATTGAACTGCACGACCATCTGCCCCAGGCCGTGGAAAGTATCCTGCTGTTTCTCAAAAAACACGCCATGCGCGGTGCCGATTTTTCAGAAATCCGGCGCAAAGATGTCTGGAGTATTCCCCTTGGCATTTTGCGTGAGGTAGTGATCAATGCCCTGGTTCACGCCGACTATTCCCAACGCGGCGCTCCCACCCGCATCGCTTTCTTCGATGATCGTATCGAGATTGAAAATCCCGGCATTCTTCTTCCCGGCATGACCATCGAAGACATGAAACAGGGGGTTTCCAGAATCCGCAATTCTGTTATTGCGCGCGTGTTTCGGGAATTGGGTCTCATAGAACAATGGGGCAGCGGTGTCCGTCGTGTTTTCAAGGAGGCCGAAGAACTTGGTTTGCCGGAGTTGCAAATCGTGGAAATTGGTATGAGAATGCGTTTTATTGTGTCATTAACAAAGAAAATCACGGTTCAAGCCAAAACCGGACAAGTCGAGGCACAAGTCGAGGCACAAGTCGATCTTGATATCCTTTCAGTCTGCGCTGAACATCCACGCTCCTCTTCAGAAATTGCAGCAGCGCTTGGGCACAAGAAATTGAGTGGTAACCTGCGGAAAGCCTTACCCCGACTCAAAGAAGCCGGCTTGCTGGAATACACCATCCCAGCCAAACCCAACAGCCGTTTGCAAAAATACCGCCTGACCTCGATGGGTAAAGCCGTATTAAAGAAGTGAAAAGAGGGTATTGATGGATCGTGATGCTGTTCAACTCCCCACTGTTTATGTGATTGCCGGACCGAACGGGGCCGGAAAAACTACGTTTGCTAACGAATTTCTACCGGACTTTGTGCACTGCCGTCAATTCCTGAACGCCGACCTGATTGCCGCAGGACTGTCGCCATTTGCTCCGGAGACACAGAATGTGAGAGCAGGACGTTTGCTTCTGACCAGGATCAAGGAACTTACCGCGGCGAGAGAAAACTTTGGGTTTGAAACCACGCTGTCCGGCCGCGGGTATATCCGCCATCTCGATGAACTGAGAAGAAATGGATATCGGATTGTGCTTTTTTTTCTCCGGCTCCCGAGTGCGGACATGGCCGTCGCTCGCGTAAAAGCACGAGTCCGAGAAGGCGGGCATAATGTTCCCGAACCTGTTATCAGAAGGCGCTATAAGTCCGGCCTTAGGAATTCATTCTCTCTGTATAGGCCTCTTGCCGACATTTGGTGTATTTACGATGCCTCTTATCTCCCGCCCAAAATAGTGGCACATGAAGAAATGGGGAAAACCGAGGTGTTTGAAACCGGGATCTTTGAAAACATTCTTCAAGAAATGAGGAAATAAGAACATGGATGTGAATAGGGAAGTTGAAAACACATTAGCATGGAAAGCAGATGCGGCCTTTCTGCAGGCCGCGTATAAAGTCATCCAGCGGGCCAAACAGGCGGGATCTCTCGTGGTTATTTGGGAAGACGATCAAATAAAGGAAGTCCCTCCGGAGGAGCTGGAATCACGGATTGCCGCCCAATGGCCCCCCGAAGCGAGGGCCTAAACCATCTCTTATCCGTGCCATCGGCGTCATCCGTGGTCAATTTTTTTCACATTCGTGCTATTCGTGTGATTCGTGGTAAAAAAATGGACAACACAAAAATAGAAGAAGCTCTTGCCCGCCTGTTTGACGAAGAAGGCCAACGCATTGTCTTCTGGAACGATCCGGACCAGGAGTTTTATATTACCGTTACTTCCCTGGCTCTCCCCGAAGGCGTCAGCATTCTTCGCCTGGATCAGATCGGCGCTCTCGAAGCCAAGATCCGGATGGAGCGGGATGACCCTGAAGGGAAATATCTTCTCTATTCCCCCACCGAAGAGCCTGACTACGAAGCCGACTGGCTCCTCGATATCCGTCTCTACAGTCGCCCTTTCCGTGCAGACAGGGCCTCCATGATATTAGACGAACTGGGCCTGGCCAACCAGCACCTCCGGGACCACATTGCCGCCCGCCGGAAGTTCTTTGACAGCAAACAACGGCTCCAGAAGCTCAAAGAGATCGCGGAGACCAATGACACCGATGTGGACATGGACCGCAAGATGATTTCCGTCGTCTTAAAGGCGGACCATGCCGAGTGGTTCAATATGGTTTGCACACTCTTTCATGGCTTTACGCTTGGGGGAAATGGAAACAACCTGGACCTGAACAGTCCCCCGGATGCCTGGTTGCAGGTGGAAAAGTTTGAACTGGACAGCCCATTCTGGCGGACGGCCAAAACCCTCTTCGGGTATAGCGAGGAGGTCCCTACCTTAAAGAATTTCTTGGTTCGCCTCCTGGTCACCGATTTTGCCCATCATTTCAAATCAAGCGTGCCGGATTCGTTGGCCCATCTGGTATTGCCCCCATCGGGCAGGTCCAATGCCGTGGTTTGTCTGGCCCAGTGGCGTGACAGCGCCGGCAAGGGGAGCAGTTATGACAGACTGTCCGATCTGGTGGCCGACATCATCAAAATGAAAGATCATCTATATGGCCTGGAAATCGAACCCCTGTTAGATGTCATGACCTTCCAGGACGTGGAAAAGGCCATTGCACAGGGCCTCAGGGATCGGGTCGTATCGGGGGCGGGTGTTATTAACGTGGGTGACATCCGTTCCGTGGCGACTCACCGGCAGGTTGGTCACTGGGCCTCTCCCAATGTGGTGGGGGCAGACCATATCCCCCGGGCGGCCTTTCACGCGGTCTACGAGGCCCTGATTGCAGCGGCCGAGTTTTTCGCCCTGGAGAACGCCCATGGCCACCTCGACTATGACGATGCGCAGGAGATGGTCAGGGCATACGAGCGAGAACTGTTCCGCTTTGACCAACTGTACCGGCAATTCTGTGAGCAGGCCGATATTGCGGAGTCGCGCATATGGGATGTACTCAAGACCCTTCGGGAACAGGTGGAAGCCTGCTACGTGAATGGATATATCCAGGATCTTGCGACCTGTTGGGGAAAACTTGTTGTTCCGAAGGGAAAGCCGTCGCTTCTGTCGGCATGGAAAGTCAAAGATACACCCAATCAGCAGGACTTTTTTGAGAGGTATGTGGCTCCCCGATTGAAAGAGGCTGAACGTCGGCGGAGCTTTGTGATTATCAGTGATGCCTTTCGCTATGAAGCCGCGGAAGAACTTACCCTGGAACTCAATGGAAAATACCGTTTTGAAGCCACACTGAGTTCACAGCTTGGTGTCCTGCCATCCTACACGGCCCTTGGCATGGCTGCCCTGTTGCCGCATAAAAAGCTGGAATATAAGTCCAATGGGGATGTCCTGGTGGACGGTCGGCCCACGGCCTCTCTGGGACAACGAAGCCGGATCCTTGACTTTGTGGGAGGCCTGGCGGTTAAGGCCGATGACCTCCTGGAGATGAAAAAGGGAGAAGGCCGCGATTTCATCAAGGATAAACGTCTCATCTATATCTACCACAACGCCATCGATGCAATCGGAGATTCCGCATCCACCGAAGGACACACCTTCGAGGCTGTGAGACGGGCGATCAATGATCTGGCATCGGTCGTCACCTACATCATCAATAACCTGAATGGTCACCATGTGCTTGTTACCGCGGATCATGGCTTTCAGTTTACGGAATCGTCTCCCGGGGAGCCCGATAAAAGCAGCCTCCAGGATAAGCCGCCAGGAACCGTGAAGGCAAAGCAGCGTTTTCTCCTGGGACACGGCCTTGGGGACCATGACAGCGTATGGCATGGCACAACCGCCGCAACCGCTGATGCGGAAGGAGACATGGAGTTCTGGATTCCCAAAGGAGTCAATCGATTTCATTTTATGGGAGGGGCCAGATTCGTTCACGGTGGGGCCATGCTTCAGGAGATCGTGGTTCCGGTGGTTACCGTGCGGCATAAAAAGGACAAGGAGGCCGGGGCTACGAAGACGAAACAGGTCACGGTCCATGTGCTGGGGACCAGCCACAAAATTACCACCTCCCGGCACCGGTTCGAAATGATCCAGATGGAACCGGTCAGTAACCGGGTTAAACCAATTACCCTCAAAGTGGCCGTATACGAAGGGAATGACCCGGTTACCAGCATCGAAAACATACCCTTTGAGAGTTCCTCCAACAACATTGAGGAACGGAAAAAATCCGTCACCCTTGTCCTTCAGGACAGGCAATATGACAAGAAAGCAAAATATCGACTTGTGTTAAGGGATGCTGAGACCGGAGTGGAGCAAGAGAGTGTGGACGTAATCATAGACAGGGCATTTACCGATGATTTCTGAGAACCCAAAAGACATTATGGATGGAAGCCTGGACGAGCTTCTCAACCGGCATTTTGCAGGCAGGGTTGTTCGCAAAGACCTCACCAAACTGGTGAAGGAAGGTGCGAATGTGCCGGTTTACGTGCTGGAGTACCTGCTCGGACAACACTGCGCCTCGAATGATGAAGCAATTATCCAGGATGGTCTGGCGACCGTAAAACGGATCCTGGCTGAAAATTATGTGAGGCCCGATGAAGCCGAAAAAGTGAAATCGGTCATTCGGGAACGGGGTAACCTGAAGATTATTGATAAGGCCACGGTCAAACTCAATGAAAAGCGGGATGTGTATGAGGCTTTTCTATCCAACCTGGGGATCAAAGGGGTGGAGATCAGTACGGAATCGGTGCGGCGTTATGAAAAGCTGTTGGCCGGGGGGATCTGGTCCATCATCTCCATGGAGTATTTCTATGAAGAGGGACAAAAAGGGTCGCCATTTTTGGTCCGGGAGTTGAAACCGATTCAGATGCCGAATATGGACATGGAGGAACTGTTTGAAGGCCGACGGCATTTTTCCGAAGAACAGTGGATTGATGTCTTGATCCGCTCCACCGGCCTGGAGCCAACCCAATTCGAGAATCGCGTGAAATGGCACCTCCTGACACGTATGATACCTTTAGTGGAGAATAATTATAACGTCTGCGAACTTGGACCCCGAGGGACCGGGAAGAGCCACATCTATAAAGAGATCAGCCCCAACAGCATCCTCATCTCCGGTGGCAGAACCACCGTAGCAAATCTGTTCTATAACCTCGCAAACCATACCGTTGGGCTTGTAGGCCTGTGGGACGTGGTGGCCTTTGATGAGGTGGCAGGGATTTCCTTCAAGGACAACGACGGCGTTCAGATCATGAAAGACTATATGGCCTCCGGCTCCTTTGCGAGGGGACGCGACCTGATAAACGCCTACGCGTCCATGGTCTTTGTGGGAAACCTCAACCAGCCGGTGGATACTCTGGTCAAGACGAGCCACCTCTTGGCGCCTTTTCCCGAAGCCATGATCGATTCGGCCTTTTTCGACCGTTTCCACGCCTATATCCCCGGCTGGGAGATCCCCAAGATGCGGCCTGAATACATCACGAACCAGTATGGTCTTATAGTGGACTATCTGGCCGAATTCTTTCGGGAGATGCGGAAACGAAATTTCTCCGATGCCATCAACCGCTATTTCAAGCTGGGCCGGGATCTGAACCAGCGGGATACCATTGCGGTGAAACACACGGTTTCGGGTTTATTAAAGTTGCTCTATCCCCATGAAGATTACGATAAAGAGGCGGTGCAGCGCTGCCTGGAGTATGCTCTGGAAACCCGTCGCCGTGTCAAGGAACAACTCAAGAAGATCGGCGGAATGGAGTTTTATGACGTCCATTTCTCTTACATCGATCAGGAAGACATGGAAGAGAAATTCATCAGTGTTCCGGAGCAGGGCGGTGGTTCCCTGATCCCTCAAGGCCCCCTCAATCCCGGAGTTTTACATACCGTAGCCACGGGCAACAGCGGGCATCTGGGACTCTATCGCCTGGAAACGCAGGTAACTCCCGGTAGCGGTTCTCTGACACTGTCGGGCTTTGGGTCTGTCAGCGCTGCAAAAGAGGCAGTAAAGGTTGGCTTCGACTATTTCAGGGCCAATGCCACCGGAGTCAGTGCATCAGTCAAGGCCGGAGACCATAATTATCATATCCATATCGTAGAGCTTCACAACACCGGCCCCACAAAGGCCATGACTCTCACAGCATTTGTGGCCCTCTGTTCCGCTGTACTGGGGAAGCCGGTTCAGTCCCAGTTGGTGGTGTTAGGGAGTATGAGCCTGGGCGGCAGCATCGTTCCGGTCCAGAATCTGGCCGAGTCCCTTCAAGTAGCCTTTGACGCCGGAGCAAAGCGGATATTGTTACCCATGGCCAGCGTAGGGGATATTCCCAGCATCCCCGGAGAACTGTTTACAAAATTTCAGACCGGCTTCTATGCAGATCCCGAGGATGCCGTGTTTAAGGCACTGGGCGTGGAATGATAGAGGTTTTGTTTCTGCGTCAATCGATCCGACTACTGAAGGAATGGATCTGACTTATTTTGAATATTTCAAGTTTACAGTAACTAAATCTTAGAATTTGAATAGCGTCTGCCTAGACAACCAAAGGGATATACTGTTGACATATCCCTAATTAATATCTATAATCCGAGATGTTGGTAAATAGATTTTCTGACGCTTGAATTTCGGCGACATGAATCACAAAACAGAGGAATTTCTTATGGAGGTATCGTGATGTCTTCTGTCCAAACCAAACTTTTCAAAAGCAATCGAAGTCAGGCGGTTCGTCTTCCCAAGCAGATTGCCTTTCCGGAATCAGTCAAAGAGGTTGAAATTACGGCAATCGGCAGCAAGCGAATTATTACGCCGGCGGGTCAATCCTGGGATGACTGGTTTGATGCGCCAGGTGTTTCCAGTGATTTCATGACAGCGCGGGAGCA
>CAYOWC010000168.1:0-10532 GCA_964407525.1 uncultured Desulfobacteraceae bacterium
GTTGGCTCCATACGGGAGATATGGGCTATATGGATGAAAGCGTGTATTTGTTCATTATGGATCGCTCAAAAAACATGATAATCAGTGGTGATGAAAACATCTACCCTCGGGAAATTGAAAAAGGGGTCAAGTCTGCCTTTGACTCTTGCTCGTAACCTCCAAAAACAATAAGAGTCAACGGCAGGCTTGACCCCCCAGCCACATACAGTGGTCAGCCAAGGGATGCTGCCATGAATTGACCGCCAGGGGATTGGTCCAATCGACCGGAGGGTGCGTGCGGTTAAAGAGGCGTATCGGGATCGGATCCGGCTTGCCGGCGATAAGCGATGGGGAGCAGCGAGTTTGTCGAGACCACGCTGGAATATGCAGGATTCAGGTACGATATCAGGATGGCCCTACTTATGGGACAAAATAAAAAGACCAGGTTCTAACGGCCTGGTCTTTTTGCGTTGTACATCTATATCAGTCATACGATAAACGAATCTCCTCATCCGCCATGGTCGGTTGAATAATGTTTTGCCACCCGGGCTCATTCCATGTCCCCAACTGATCGTGCATGTTGAGGTATTTTTGAGGGATAGGGTGTGTGCCGTAAACAACTTCAAGACCATATTTTGTCTTGATAAAGTCATGAAAATAATCGATGTGGGGACATGGGGGATACCCCACAATGAGTCCAGTGGCAAGATGTATCACCTCTGCTCCGTTTGACTTCATTTCCTCCACAGCGTATTCAACATTACCGCCGGGACACCCATCGCAACTGGTATACCCGACGCATTCAACTTCCACATTTTTGTACCTGCTAAAGGCACCTTCCCTATTCTGCAACGATCTGAAACATTTTCCACCAGCACACCTGCGATAGCGGTCACAAATTATTATACCAATCTTTGTTTTTTCGCCCATCTCATCTCCTATTCCTGTGTAGATTCAATCCAACCGCGCCGTTTAACAAAAAACTGTCTTTTGCCAGATTCATGGTTCAATTGTCAAGGACCTTTTGAAAGGCTTGATTATGACTTTTCTTATTCCGTTTGAATGAGGGTCTTTTGTATCCTATTCAAATTCTCTGGTACTACATTTTAGATTGAGCAAATCCATTCCGTCGCAGGGTCTTTTTACATCCTTCGACGTTCAAAGATCCCCGGTGTGGCGCCCGTATGAGTGGGACCATCGATGACGACTTCACCGTTGACCATCACTGTGTTCAACCCTCTGGGGTACTGGCAGGGGTCACTATAAGTGGCCGTGTCCGTAAATTCTTTCGGGTCAAAGAGAACCAGGTCTGCCCAGTTGCCCGGCTTTATGACCCCCCGATCACTCAGGCCCAATCGCTGGGCCGGGAGGAAAGTCATTTTCTTGATCGCTTCCTCCAAACTCAATATTTTCAACTCCCGGACGTAGCGCGCGATGATGCGGGGAAACGTGCCGTAGAGCCTGGGGTGGGGTTTGCTGCCGTTCGGCACGCCGTCCGAACCGACCATGGCAAACGGAAGCGAAATAAAGCGGGCTACGGTTTCTTCGTTCATCAACTCGTAGACACAAAACACCCCGCACTCCTCGGCCAAAAGAAGGTCGAGGGCAAAATCAAAGGGATCCTGTTTTTTAGAGGCCGCCAACGCCGAGATGGTTTGGCCTTCGTAGGACTGGTTTTGATCGCCCTGGAGCGAAGCTATGGTGATGTTGTCCCAGTCGGAGTCTATGTAGAAATTGTGCCAGCCGGGCAGACTGGCCTTCATGTCGGCAATGATCCGCTTACGTTGGGTCGAATCCCCAAGGCGGGCCATAATGGCCGGTACACCTCCCTCCAAGGCCCAGGGAGGTAACACGGCCAACAGAGTTGTGCTGGCGCGGACATATGGGTAGACATCACAGGTTACATCGAGACCCTGAGCACGGGCCTGTTCGAGGATTGCGACCACCTTATCCGCTAAATGCCAGTTTTGGGATCCTGAGATTTTCAGGTGGGAAATTTGAACCGGTACGTCGGCTTCACGGGCGATTGTCACCGCTTCCTCAATAGAAGAGAGTACATCCGTTGATTCATTTCTGGTGTGGGAGGTGTATATGCCACCTTTTTGGGCGATGACTTTGGACAATTCGACCAGTTCATGGGTCTTTGAATAGCACCCGGGCAGATAGATCAGGCCCGTGGACATGCCCAAAGCCCCTTGGTCAAGGGCCTCGCCCAATATATCCTTCATCCGCCCCAACTGCTCCGGGTTGGGCTGCTGGTTCGAAAAACCCATGACCAGGGTACGCACCGTTCCGTGGCCAACCAGGAGGGTCATGTTTGTGGAAAGACCGCGCGCTTGCATGGTGTCTGCATAGTCGGCCCAAGACAGCCATTTTATGGGTTGAGAGGGCTTGCCTAGGACCGTCAGGCAGTTATTGAGCACTGCTTCGCCACTGTTCGAACTGAGTGGCGCCACGGAAAAGCCACAGTTCCCGGCCGTATCCAGGGTAACGCCCTGGCGAAGCTTTATTTGCGCGTCCGGATGGTCTAAGAGATGGATATCGGAATGGCCGTGCAAATCAATGAAGCCTGGAGAAACGACCTGTCCCTTTGCGCTCAGTCGTCTGGCGGCCTGGCCATCGATCTTTCCGGCCACCGCCTTGATGCGTTTGTCTTTGATTGCCACGTCACCAATCCAACCTGGACTCCCGGTGCCGTCGATGATGGTTGCGCCTTGGATCAAAATATCGAACATAGAATCACTCCTGTTAAATATTAACCTGTTAGATAAACCCGAACAGCCTGGGGATAGTCAAGGTAATGGCCGGTATGAACGTGACCAAGGCCAGCAGGATAATAGCCACTATGATGAACGGTAAAATCTCCCGTGTGATACTTTCCATGGAGACGCCTGCAATCCCGCTGGCCACGAAGAGACAACCCCCGACCGGGGGCGTCACCAAGGCCAGACAGAGATTAATAGTGATGACAATGCCAAAATGTATCGGATGAACGCCCAGGGCAACCATCACCGGTGCCAGTATCGGGCTGAGAATGATCAGCGAGGCGATGACGTCCATGAACATGCCAACGACAAGCAGGAAAATATTGACTATAATCAGAATAACATACTTGTTTGTACTGATGCCGAGAAGCTGTTCGACCAGCATTTGAGGAACCTGTTCACAGGTCAAGATCCAGGCCAGGCTGGCAGCAAACGCGACGATAACAAAAGTCATCCCGGTAATGCGAGCCGTTTTAAAAAGGAGTTCCGGCAGGTGTCTCAGCTTCAAGGTCTTGAGGACAAAAAAACCGACGATAAAGCAATAACCCACCGCCACGGCGGCCGACTCAGTGGGGGTGAATATCCCGCCTAAGATCCCGCCGACGATAATCATCGGAGCCACCAAGGCCCAACCGGCACGGCGAAAGTTAAAGGCGACTTCCTTTATTGACGCATGTCTCTCCCGCTTGGGAAAACCACGCTTCTTGCTGATAGTGTAATTCATCAACATCAACATCAGACCCATGCCAAGGCCGGGGATGATGCCTGCGGCAAAGAGTCCGGCAATGGAAACCCCGGTCATGGAGCCATAGATGACCATGACAATGCTCGGGGGTATGATAGGGCCGATGATTGATGAGGCCGCCGTGATGGCGGCGGCGTATTTACGAGTGTACCCCTCTTTCTCCATAGCCGGAATCAGCATGGAGCCCAGGGCCGAGACGTCAGCCACGGCTGAGCCGCTCACGCCCGCCATAAAGATACTGGCCAAGATGTTTACGTGCCCCATCCCTCCCCTGAGATGTCCGATCAAAGAATTGGAGAAATTGACCAGTCGTTCAGTGATCAAAGATTTGTTCATTATCTCGCCGGCCAGGATAAAAAAAGGGATGGCCATCAGGGGAAACAGGTCCATCCCCGAAAAAAAGCGTTGTGGAATGAGCTTAAGCATGTTGAGATCGCCTAAGGTCAAGAACCCAGCTAAGGCCGAGATTCCAAGGGTAAAACCGATCGGCATACCCAAGAGAATCAGGACAAAAAAAACAATGACTACAACAGTTAGCATATGATCCCTCTATTCGCTGTCTTTTTGTTTTTCCCTGCTCGTCAGTCCCAGGTAGGTGACAATGACCAACTGGATCAGCATTAAAGCCCCGGCCACCGGGACGGCGCTGATAGGAATGGCCATGGAGATATCCAGGGCCTGGGAGGAATACTCAACGTTAGACTGCACGAGGTCGATGCCATACCAGGTCAGGATGACCAGGAAAGCAAAAAGGATGGCCCTCAAAAACAGGTCAAGCACAAAGGCCACGCCCTGGGGAAGGAGGGCTATCAGAAACCGAATGGACAGGTGCTCGCCCCTTTTAACACAGCTGGCCATAGCCAGGGCGGCCACCCAAATCATCATGTATCTGGACACCTCTTCGGTCCACATGAAAGGATTGAAAAGGACATAGCGACAAAACACGCCCACCAGCAGATCGAGAGTCATCAAAACCAGCAAGGCCGCGCAGATCCACATGGTGATCTTGTCGATTATTTCACCGCTATTGGCAGCAAAAGCCCTGAAACCAACCTGTAGGGTACTTTTTGTCGAATCTGGGCCAGGCATCAACATCCTCCCTTTATCACATAGTCCGTTTTCGTAAAAAAACCAAACGTGAAAAATCCGATAGAGGGTCATTGCCCTCTATTCGGGTGCCCATGGGCTGTTTCAAAAAAGCCGGGCCCAAAATCCGCCTTGGGCCCGGAGTGCCTATTTAGAACGTGCTCTGCCGTTCCTTGACAACGACTTCAGCTTCGGCCGCAGCCTTGATGATCTTGTCAATCCAGGACTTATCAACTTTTTCGGACAACCACTTGGTATAGGCCGGCTGGCCCACATCACGCATCTTTTTGATCTCAGCCGGTGAAGGCTGGTTTATTTTCATGCCTTCTTTCGCTAAGAATGTGAGATCACTGGTCTCCAGGATTTGGTCAAGCCCTCTAACAGATTTCACAGCCATACGGTGGGCTTTCATTATGAGGGCCTGGTCCTCGCGGCTGAGGCTCTTGAACCATTTCGGGTTGACCATGGAATACTGGACCCCGTACATATGCCGGGTCATGGTGAGATATTTCTGAACTTCAAAGAGTTTGCCCCAGACGATTATGGCAGGAGGATTCATCTGGCCGTCAACCACGCCGGTCTGCAAGGAAGTATAGACCTCTGTCCAGGCAATAGGTATGCCGCTGGCGCCCAAGGCCTTGTAAAAAGCGACTTGGCCCGGGTCCATTCCCCTGAACTTGATGCCCTTCATGTCTGAGAGCTTGTTGATTGGCCTCTTGTTGTTCGTCAGCACCAGGAACTGGCCCACTTCAACCGGATCAAGCAGCAGCAGGCCTGTCTTTTCAGAACAGTCGGATCTGAAATCCTTGATGAACTGGCTGTTGTCCAGGACCTCGTGGGCCACTTCATAGCTGCTGAACAGGAAGGGGATGAAGAAAAGATAGGCCTGGGGGTAGATCTGGCTCAGGCCGCCGAGGGAAGCGATGTTCATCTGACAGACGCCGGTCTTGAGCTGATCAAGACGGTCCCGCTCTTTTCCCAACTGGCTGGAATGATAAAGGACCACTTCAAATTTACCGCCGGACTCCAGCTCGACGATCCTTTTGAAAATTGCAGCATAGGCATGGTTCGGGCTCTTAAAGATATCCGGCGGTCCGTTGTATGACAATTTAATCTTCGTTGAGTCAGCGGCTAAAACGTTGCCGGTAAATGACACCATCAATACCAAAAGAAAAAATACCAACGCAAAACGTTTCATATTATACCTCCCGAGGTCTGGAAATGAACACTGATTAATCAAATGCCCTATTCACCTGGCTGGCAAAACCTGTAATGCCTTTCCCCTCCCCATATTGTCTATTTCAAGATCGTCACAGGTTAACGAATCGAACCAGATCAAGTTCTTGTACCGGCTTGGACTATTGAACCTTCCCTCTTGCGGTAACACGAAATAGATCTACAACCTGATCACTCCTCACCCCATATGCCCTATCGAAAAGGTTCACTACCGTGCAGGCATGATTGGGGATAATGTGAACCATATCACCAATTTCCAGGTCTTCACGAGGATCAATGCTCATGATCCCATGCTCTTCAGAGAGTCTATCAATGGCGGCATTTTTTCCAAGCACCATGCCAAAACCTTTCAACATCTCGTTTCCGTGCGCCCCTTTATCCAGGGCAAAAACCTTGCTCCCTGCATCAATTATGGCCCGATTAGGTTCGGGCTTACTAATGATGGTGGCAAGCACCGTGAGGGCACAGTCCTCCAGCCCGGCCACTCCCAGGCTGACCTGCATGACGTCGTTAAAGATATAATTGCCCGGACGCAGCTCATTAACCCCTTCATGGCCCTGCCAGACCTTCATGGTCGGTGTGGCCCCGACAGAAACGATTTCAGAAGGAACCCCCATCTCCTGAAAATACTTTGTTGTCTCCGACATCACTGCGCTTTCGTGATGACTAACATTCTTTACTTCTTTGAGAGAATTTTTGGAATATACATGACCCGCATGCGTAAATATCCCCTTGAACCTGATAGATGGCAGATTCCGTATGGCTTTGAACATCCGGACGGCCTTTTCGCCGGGCAAAACGCCGCACCGATCCAGTCCGCTGTTGATCTCAATCAAATAGTCCATCGGGCACCCCGCAGCAGAAAACACCTCCGAGAGCATTCGGGCGCCGATTAAGCTGTCCAGACCCACGGATACCTTTATTTGCCGAGAGAGGGCAGCCAGTCGATTGAGCTTTGTTTCTGTGACGATTTGATTGGCAATAAAAATGTCGTCAATCCCCGATTCGGCCATGGCTTCAGCCTCCGATATCTTGGATGCCGATATACCGCATGCCCCCGTTCGGAGCTGCATGTGTGCCAACTCAGGAATTTTATGCGCTTTGATATGGGGCCGGAGAAAAACACCGTATTTATCCGCCTTTTCTTGCATGCGCACTATATTTTTTTCCGCAACATCGAGGTCGATTAGAATGCAGGGCGTATCTAAGGCCGAAAACGGTTCAGAGCCAAGCATCAGTTCTTTTGACATCATCTCTCCCGAAGAGGATCAATCCCAATTTTTCATATCAACATTTTCGCCTTTACCGTGGGCGCCGAACCCTCTGCTCCCCTTATACGTATATCCTGGGCACTCTCTTATTCACCGAGCAGACGATTTCATACGATATGGTACCAATTTTCTCTGCCATTTCATTCGCAGACAGGTTCTCCCCGAATAGAATCACTTCCTCTCCCGGCCCAATGTTGTCTATGCCGGAAACGTCAGCCATGCTCATGTCCATACAGATGCGGCCAATCACCTGGACCCGCCGGCCTTTGATCAACACCTCGCCATGTTCCGATAACAATCGGCTATAGCCATCCCCGTATCCAACCGGCAGCGTTGCCACCGTGGTCTCTTTGTTCGTAACAAAAGTCCTTCCATAACCGATATCCGCGCCCGGAGGCAATTTCTTCACAAACGAGACCCTTGTTCTTAGCGTCATTGCCGGCCTTAACTCCACATTGCAGCTGACCTCTCCGGAGGGATAGAGGCCATAAACTATGATACCGGGCCTAACAAGATCGTAGTACGATTCAGGAAGGTCTAAAACTGCAGCACTGTTAGCCATATGTTTCTTTGGGATTTGAAACCCCGTGAGTCCGATTTCTCGAATAACGCCATCAAAAACCTCGATCTGTTTTTTTGAAAAGGCCTTATCTGCATGATCCGCTGAAGAGAAATGGCTGAATATTCCCACCACATCCAGACTTCTGAATTGCCTGATTTTTCGTAAAAAGGTCGGGACATCCCAGGGAAAAAGTCCAATACGGCCCATCCCCGTGTCCACCTTCACATGTACATTAACCCGGACAGAGGCCTTGCGGGCTTCCTGATCAAGGGCATCCGCAAGTTCAAGGGAGCACAAGGTTTGGTCTAAACGGGAACGAATTATCTTATAGGCTTCTTCGGGTTGAATGGGCCCCAAGACCAGGATGGGGGCATCAATTCCCGCTGACCTAAGCCTTTCCCCCTCTTCTGGAAGGGCAACTGCAAGGCTATCTGCCCCACTCTTGAGGGCTGCCAAGGAGACTTCGACCGAACCATGCCCATACCCGTCGGCCTTGACCACAGCCATAAGCTCTCACTTCCTTCCGACCTTCTTCCGTATCCCCGAAACATTATGGGCTACGGCGTCAAGATCGATGACGGCTGTTGTTGATCTCTCAACGCTGCGGCAATTTTCCGGATGGAATGAACCGGCTGTCATTGTCATCTTAAATTATGTAAACTAATTTATTATGTAACATTGTAAGCCTCTGAAACAGCGATATTCCTTTAAGCATTTTAGCTATCCTGCCCTCAACCAAAACACGTATCCCTGAATACCACAAAGATTGCCCCACATGCAAACAATGAGTTCTATTCTCGATATCAAGGATATGCTTATCACCTCTCTTTATGCAATCAGTAGCTCTATTCGTACCCTCGACCAGATTGAAAGGCACGCCCTTTTATATGGACCGCGTATACTGTTCGAAAAACAGGCTAGCATTTTTTGCACGTGATCCTCAGCATAATGCCTTATCAACACCCACGCAAACACACCCCACAGACCCTGCCAAAGCAGGATGCGTGATGACCCCTTTGCACGCGTTTATCCCAGATGCGAGGGCACGGTTCTCTCTGGTGGCTCGTACGATCCCTTTATTGGCGATATCCAAGACATAAGGGAAAGTTACATTTGTGAGGGCGAATGTCGATGTTCTCGGCACCGCACCAGGAATGTTGGCCACACAATAATGTATGACCCCATCAACCAAAAAAGTCGGATTTTGATGGGTTGTGGGTCGACTCATCTCAAAGCATCCTCCTTGGTCGATGGCGACGTCAACCACCACCGGGAAAAGTTTCTTTCCATGGATTTCGGTCTGAGGGAGTTCGCTTTAAAGGGCGCAAAAACGAGGCTTGCCCATTACAGGCGATTCGTCTACGAAAAGGGCGGGCTTGTGAAAGAAATGGAAGACAGATCTAAAGGGATTGATCTGAGTGTTGTGGACAGATTTCGCTGCCGGACCAGGTATTTCTCCGACAGCGGCATCATCGGTACAAAGGAGTTTGTTTCCCGGATTTACCTGGGCTTTAAGGGACATTTTTCATCAAGGCATGAGAAACGCCCAAAGCCCGTCCAAGGGTTGGATGGCATCTATTCCCTCAAACGACTTTCGGAAAACATTGCATAGGAAAAGGGTCAAGCGATATGCCCCAGAAAAACCACTTCTGCTTAATGTTATCATTTGTTATCTATTATGTTGACAACATGTTATAATATGTTATACGTCCCTTATGAATGAAATCATTTGGCATAACCGGGCACGTAAGCAGATGAAAAAGATTCCCAAACGATACAGGGAGTCCATTCATCACTGTGTGGACCAACTGGTTACCTTCCCTCAAAGTGAACGCATTAATATTACAGAACTAAAAAATCACCAATATGGTTATCGCATTAAGGGTGGGGCGCTACCGGGTGCTATTCGACTATGCCAATGTCATTAAAATCATTAAAATTCAAGAGGTGAAAAAAAGAGATGAACGCACATACCGATCCACAAATCATTTCCCAAAATGGCAAACCTGCATTTGCTGTTATTCCGTGGAACGAATACCAAGCGTTGATCCGAGTCCACAACCAAATTGAATTGGATGAATCTGACGTCTGGTTTCCGAATGAGGTTGTGAAAGCAAATGTTCGAGGCGATAGCCTTATAAAGGCCTGGAGGGAACATTTCAAACTTACTCAAGCTGAATTGGCAGATAAAGCGGGAATGAAACAATCAGCTCTGGCAAGGCTGGAAACCAGCAGTGTCACTCCAAGAAAATCTACTTTGACAAAATTGGCGGAAGCCATGGGAATTGGTGTCGAGCAATTAATAGAATGAGGAAGACGGCATATCCAATCATGCGCATTTTTTATTTCCAACCGGGGATACACCTCTATCAACGTTAAAAAAGGGGTCAAGTCTGCCTTTGACTCTTAGCTCCAATTTCGGGAAACAGTAAGAGTCAACGGCAGACCCCATCACTTGGTGAGCCAACGACACAATGCCTAGCCAAGAAAGTCCAGTGGGTAGAATTCAGACCTGCGCCTTTCGTGAAAGGAGATATCCATGCTTTACAGAAGTGTCCCGAAAAACGGAGATAAACTCTCGATTCTCGGATATGGGTGTATGAGATTCCCCACAAGGATGAACGCCATCAATAAAGAACTGGCTGAACGACAGCTCTATTCTGCAATTGACAGCGGGGTAAATTATCTTGATACGGCAGCCCCGTATCACAATGGGAAAAGCGAACCTTTTTTGGGGAGTGTCCTGTCAAAAAACGGATACCGGGACAAAGTGAAGCTGGCCACTAAACTTCCCCACTGGTCTACCCGTTCCAAAGAGGAGATGGAAGAAGTAGGGTCACATCTTGATTAGTGTACTAAGTTGACATTTTTTCGTACCGGTGATATAG
>CAYOWC010000169.1:0-10479 GCA_964407525.1 uncultured Desulfobacteraceae bacterium
ACATACCCCATTTCCGGGAAAAGTGTAAACTTATGGATGAAGGATGCCGAATATTTGATCCTTTTTTCACTACAAAAGGGATTGGCAGGGGCACCGGCCTGGGGCTGGCATCAGCATATGGAATCATCAAAAATCATTGTGGATTTATGAATGTTTACAGCGAAAAAGATAATGGGTCCATTTTTAATATCTATCTGCCGGTTTCCCTAAAGGAAGTCATTGAGGAAAAAAAGCCGGCCGGGGACACATTAAGGGGTTCTGAGACTGTCCTTTTTGTGGACGACGAGGACATGATCATCGAAGTTGCCGAACAGTTGTTGAAGCGCTTGGGCTATAAGGTCTTGACAGCCGGAAGCGGGAAAGAAGCCATTAAGATGTATGCGGAGAACATCCAGCAGATTGACATGGTGGTATTGGATATGATTATGCCGGATATGGGTGGTGGAGAGACTTACGATGCTTTGAAAATGCTGAATTCCAAAGCTAAAGTCCTCCTTTCAAGTGGATACAGCATCGATGGTCAAGCAACTGAGATATTGGATCGAGGCTGCGGTGGTTTTATTCAGAAGCCTTTCAAGATGAAAGAATTATCACAGAAATTGAGAGAGATTTTGGATAAGGAGTAGGCTGTGAATTTCGCATGCGGGCAAAAGATGTGGTCAGACAAATTTTGAGTTTCAGCCGTAAATCTGAAACTGAGCAGAAACCGCTTAACATTGCACCCGTGGTTACTGAATTCCTCAAGCTCTTACGGGCATTCATTCCCGCAAGCGTTGATATACACCGGAATATCTCAAACCATATTGACAACATCCTTGGAGACTCCACTCAGATTCATCAGATTCTCCTTTTCCTGCCTCAAACTGAAACTGCCTGTTACGTATGGGTGGTGGGATTCGAGGCCTTCGGCGTGTCTACAGATTTTCGAAACAATCCTATCAAAGAAGATGTCAAACCCTGGATAAAGTAGTAAAGGAATTGGATATGAACAAGCTGAATCAAGTTTTAACGGAAATGGATTTCGATTTTTTTGGCGCCGGAGAGCATGGCATGAGCATAGAAGGCATGCGCAAAGTGCTACGAAACGATCATTTTGTCTTTCTCGACGTCCGGTCTGCCAAAGAGATCAAATACGCGTCTTTTCCTTTTGCGTTTCACATTCCTTTAAATGAACTGCCTGAGCGTCTAGGCGAACTGCCGAAGGACAAATTCATTGTCACCTTTTGCTCATCTGTGTTCCGCGGAGCAGTTGCCTACACTTACCTTCGAGCCAACGGTTTTGAAAAGGTCAAAGGGCTTACCGCTTCCCTGGAAGAGATGATCATGGCATTCAAACCGGGCCCGCTGGCCAAGATGTAACGTTGAAATGTGCGCCGTTATTTGGGCAACCGAAACAGCGCGGCACATTTTCATATAACACTGGTTACATCACATGGACGCTATTACACTAATCATTATTCTCCTCTCATTTGGTCTGAGTTTCATCTTTGCTCTTGGTGGCGTGGGATCTGCCGTGGTTCTCATTCCAACATTATCATGGTTGGGTATCCCTTTTAATCTTGCTCGACCTACAGGCCTGTTTGTCAATTGCGTGAGTATGCTTGGGGCCACCTATTCGAACATTAAGGAAAAACGCCTGGATTTCCGGTTGGGGTTCCCCATCATCATTTCGTCCATACTTTTGGCTCCAGTGGGAGCATGGGTGGGTCACCTTATTCCAACACGCTTCCTGCTTTTGGTCTTCGTCGTCTTTCTATCCTTCTCCGGTTCTATGATGCTCTTTTTCAAAGGATCGAAATATGCCGATCAGTATCGGGAAGGCAGGCCGGTTGTCGGTCCGCTTATGGTGGGAATCGTGGCTGGGTTTATTTCCGGCCTGTTGGGAGTTGGCGGAGGAGGCGTTATCTCTCCCCTCATGATCCTGCAGGGCTTCAACCCCAAAAAAGTGACTACTGTCACGGCGTTTTCCGTCCCTTTTTCTTCATTTTCAGCTTTTATTGCATATGCTGCCATGGGGTCGGTTTCATGGAAGATTTTAATATTTGCCGGGCTGGCGGCGTGGGGCGGCGGATATCTTGGGACCAAGGTGATGCAGAAGAAAATGCGCCCGCAAACAGTAAAAAAAATATTGGGCGGAGCCTTACTCATGATTGCAATAAAGCTCGCTTGGGCATTAGTGTGATGAAACCGTATCAGGAGAGAAGCCAATGATCGTACGAAACCTTAAAGATAAAGAAGTGCTGGAGACCACCTATCGGGCCCATGGTGGCGGCATTGCTCAAATGATTCTGGACCAGCGACTATTGAAGGAGATTGGATTTTTTGCGTGTGCCACAATAGAGAAAGGCAAAGAACTTGAGGCGCATGTGGATCCCATGGAAGAGATCTACTTTATTTTGAGTGGCGAAGGAGAAATGACCGTGGGAGAAGAAACGAGGCACGTGGTTCCGGGTGATGCCATATGGATTCCAACCGGAGATTCTCATCGTCTTTTAAATACCGGCGAGGAAGTCTGTTTCATCCTGGTGATTGCATCCAACGCATGGCTGACGAAATAGAAAAGCTTTTGAATCGAACCAAACATATCGGCAGCAAAAAGATATAGGTCCCGGGTGAAAAAATGACGGAGCGCAACTCAAAGGCGATACAATATTGGAATGGGGGAAGTTTTCATGGGAAACCTGTCTTTTTGAATAGCCGGTCAAAGATAAAATCTTTTTACAGGTCGCCTTTTAAATCAATGCCGAATTTCTTGATCCGTTTCCAGACCGTGACACGACTCACTCCGAGGCGTCTTGCAACTTCCGACTGATTCCCGCCGCATTCCCTAAGGACTTGCAGAAAGAGTTCTCGTTCGTGGCTCTCCTCGTTTCCATTTTGGACGGGTATTTTCCCTCCGGGGCTGGAAACGATTCTGGGGGGCAGATGACGACCCTTCAGCTCCCGGCCCGTGCAAAGTACGGAAGCGTATTCGATGGAATTCTTTAACTCCCGAACATTCCCGGGCCAGTCATACTGCAGCAGTTTTTCCATGGCTTCAGGACTGATTCCCATCGCGCCTTTTCGGACTTTCAAGGCGTGCTGTTCGAGAAAGCTTTCAACGATGACGGGAATATCTTCACGGCGGTCTTTCAGGGCCGGAATGGACAGGGGGAAAACGCTGATGCGGAAAAAGAGATCTTCCCTGAACGATCCCTTACGGATGAGTTCCTCGATGTTTTTGTTGGTGGCGGTGACAATCCTGACATCCACTTGAATCGGTCGGTGGTCGCCCACGCGTTCGATCTCTCTTTCTTCCAGTACCCGTAGCAGTTTTACCTGGGTAGACAGGGGAATGTCTCCAATTTCGTCTAGGAAAATAGTGCCGCCGTGGGCTGCCTCAAATCGCCCGATGCGGAGACGTTCAGCCCCCGTAAAAGAGCCTTTTTCATGACCGAAAAGCTCACTTTCAAGGAGACTCTCATTCAGGGCTGCGCAGTTGACCTTGATAAAAGGCTGATCACGGCGGGGACTGACCTCGTGAATGGCGCGTGCCACCAGTTCCTTGCCTGTGCCGCTTTGCCCCAGAATCATCACGGGAGCCGCGGTGGGGGCGACACTTTCAACCAGGTCGAATACGCGTTGGATTGCATTTGACCTGCCGATAATGCCATGAAAACCCTCTTCGAGATAGCAGCTCTTTCGAAGTGAGTCCACCTCCATCTGTTTGTGCACCAATTCCGATTGATCGGTAAACATCTCAACAGCGCCGATGACAAGGCCGTCATCATCTTTTAATACGGATGCATTTTTGATGACATGCACAGCCCGTTGAGCCTTATTGGTAATCAGACACTGCTTTTCCCGGACCGTACCCTTGGCAAAGAGGCTGCAAAATGCCTTTTTCTGTTCTGGGTCGAGAATCTGGCAGCCCGTACAGTTCAAAACTCGGCAGCTGCGGCCGATCAGTTCTCCTGACTGGTAACCAGTGAGTTTTTCCGCGGCCGGATTCATGGCCATAATGGTTCCCTCCGCATCAAACACCATCAATCCATCCTGAAGCGTATCCACCACGGTTTTCCAATATTTTGACAAATCCATTTTTTGAGGTCCTCAGGGAGGTGACTTCAAACCTGTTAAGTTAGCACTGTTAACCCCATTAACACATTGGAAGTATTAACGCAATATTAAGGAGAACGGCCCGTTCGATTTTTGTGTATTTTTGTTGAATGGTACCTAAAAGCTGCAATTAGCGGTTAGTGGTTACCTAGACACACAATATCAGATGTTTACGATGCAATTGCGAAGCATCGAAAAGTGAAAGCCCAAATAAAGGGAAAAGTGATGCAAATGATTGGGATCTTTAAGCTAACGGCTATGTAAAAGCTAATTGCATCTTTTAGATGGTAGATCGTTTCAGTGCGAAAAGCGGGCTTGGTACTAACATCGGCCATTAGAGCCGTTTTCTTACTCCTAATCTTAATCGTAATCCTAATCGAATAGCCCTGGAATAGGGTAAAAGGAGTATGATTATGATTAAGATTAGGATTATGAACTACAGAACGAATTTTTGGATAATCGTATCAAGTGGGCGAAGTTAGAACCAATACCCGTGAATGAATTCCATTCATCTTTGTTTGTCAGGCATTTGCGCGTTACTCGACTTTGCTCTCTTGTAGACCTTTTTCAGGTGTCAGGTGTCGGGTGTCAGGAAAAAACTTGTTGTCATTCGATTGATTCAACATGGAATCATAGAGTTATGTTGTCTCAAATCACATTTCCGGAATATTGGACCCGGAGCCCTGACACCCGACACCTCGGCGAGGACAGGATCTCGAAATTCTTCACCGGAAAGCGGTATGAATCTCATTCATTCACGGGTATTGAAGTTAGAACCAAGCCCCGAAAAGCACTTTCAACTTGCGATCAGGGATACCATGGCAAGAAGCAAGCGGGTGGCAGCGGGATAAAAGGGACATTCAGTTTCCGTTTCGAGTCTGTCCGCGAGTTGTTCCAGCCATGGCTTCAGCTCTATCTTCGCAAAACCCTGTGCCGCCGGAAGGTCGCCTTCACCTGCATCTCCTCCAAAGGCGTTTTCGAGAAGGAGTGTTAGGTATTCAACTTCCACCGCGAGGTGATCTGCGGGAATAGAATCCTCTCCCGGGAGAGCGATCCCCGAGGTTTTCAGCCTGTCTTCCATCATTTTGACAGGACGTCCCATGAGCCTTCCGTCTTCCGAATCATAAAAGGAGTGATGAAGGGAGGCCCTGATGCCGCCCCTGGAACTGATAAATAGTCGCACATAGGCTTGTTCAAGGATTTCAAAGGCTTGTTCCAAGGTTATGAACGCTTCTATATAGCGGGTCATGGTATGGGCTGCAACCTTGCTGCCTGCTATTTGTCCCAGTTTTTCCAGTTCATTCGTGGACGCCGCACGCCGCATTTCTTTGCACCAGTCCTCGGAAGGCCCCCAGAAGGCCTGGCTCAAAAGGGGAAGTCCGTTCAGCAACAGGGAAAGTTCTTCTTCGGTCAGATCTTTAAGGTTTGCGGGCATGTTTTTGTTCTCCAAGGATGAGAAATACGCTTGAACGAGCTTATACATCAAAAGAGGCTTCGCCGTCTACCCAACTGTTCCCTTTACAGTGCTGACGCATGAATTATTCATCGTTTTTAGCTTTTATTTTGTCGCGTTAAGCCTCTTTACAAAAAATTGCCTTTTTGGTATCTTAAAACTGGATAATGGTTTCAACACGTAATAACGCTTGAATTGCTTGATTTTGCCACAAAAAGAGTCAAAATCAGGATGATTTTGAGGCGAGAATTCATGGAGAAAACAAGCTATTATGACAAATAATTTTTTGCAAACTTAACAAACTCTATGAAAATAGTAAGTTACACAGTGAAAAAATCCCGTGCTTCACGGCTGTTCCCTTCATTCATTATTAAAAGGAAAGCACAGTAATCCACAAATGCTTTGGTGTAAGCCCACACCTGTAAATCATAAGGTTAGCAGGTGCGGTGTTTTGAAATGTAAGGCCATTATGTATAATTCAGTAAATCCAAACACTTAAGTAGGATGTGGGACGACTTGAAAGTTTCGGCATGTTGTTTGCAATGTGTTTGGGAGAACGAAGTCAGGTGACCGGAATAGAAACGAAAATTAACATAGTTTAATTTCAAAATGGAGGATTAGGAATATGAAAAAGATTTTTGGATGTGTATTGATGGGAACACTCATTCTTGGTTTTCTTGGGAGTGCCATGGCTGGTAATTATCGAAAAGGAAAATACCTGTTCAGGAAGAACTGTCGGGCCTGCCACATGGAAAATACGACAGGTGCCCAGCAGGCCAAGGTCCTTGAGCCTTCAACCTATACCATGAACGAATGGACAACGGCGTTTGCGCCTGAAAAAGCTGCTACGTATCCATGCAAGGCGGAGTGGGAAAAGGCGACCCCGAAAGGAATTGAAGATATTTATTCCTATCTCTATAAATTTGCAAAGGACTCTCCAACGCCTGCTAAATGTAAATAACATAAAAGATGCAATTAGCAGTTAGTGGTTACTTAGCCGCACAAAATCAGTGGCTTACGGCGCAACGGGTTAGCATCAAAAAGTGAAAATCCCAACATGGAAAAAAAGTCATTCAAACGCTTGAGATCTTTAAGCTAACGGCTAAAAGCTAATTGCAGCTTTTAGGAATAAGTAAAATCTAAATATTTTGAAAGGGCAGGGAGCTGGCTGGACTGGAACAAACACAAAATCGATGGAGTCATCCATGAATAGTAAAATCGATCTCAATATGTCTCGGAGAAATTTCCTGAAGCTTTCCGGTGCAGCTGCTCTTGCAGCGGCAGGTGGCAGCGGGAATCTCCTGGGAGTTCAAGGAGCATCTGCGGCGGTAAAGCCCGGAGATTTTGAAAGCAAATTCGGGGTCTGCGACATGTGCTTTAACAAGTGCAGCATGATTGCACGCGTACGGGACGGGATAGTGGAAAAACTTGATCCAAACCCGAAGTTTCACAAGTCTCGCGGTATGCTCTGCGCCCGTGGAAACGCGGGTATTCGGCAACTCTACGATCCTGATCGTCTCAAGACGCCTCTTTTGAGAAAGGGCGCTCGTGGCGAAGGGAAATGGCAGCGTCTGACCTGGGATCAGGCCCTGGACCATGCAGCTGAGCAACTGAATCGCATTGCCGAGAAATACTCCCGGTGCGGTGTCGTATTTATGGCGGGGGCTGATATGCAGTCGCTTTTTGTGCATCGCTTTGCGGAGGCTTTCGGTTCTTATAACGCCCTTTCCCATGAATCCATGTGTCTCATTGCCGGTACCCGAGGATTTCTGGATACCTTCGGTGAGGTTCCCATCCCGGATATGCGGTATACGAAGTATGTGGTCATGTGCGGCGCCAACCGATTTGAAGCCCTGGTGACCCCGGACAGCATGGATCTCATGACGGCCATGAAGGAGGGGACAAAACTGGTGGTCATGGATCCCCGTTATACCAAAACAGCGGCCATGGCCGACGAATATCATGCAATCCGACCACACACGGACATGGCCTTGATGCTGGCCTTTGCCCATGTCCTGGTGTTTGAAGGCCTTTATGACAAGGATTTTGTGCAAAACCGGTGTTTCGGGCTGGAACAACTTAAAGAACATGTTCGGGACAATACCCCGGAGTGGGCGGAGAAAGAGACGGAGATCCCTGCCGGGGACATTCGAAGGATCGCCCGTGAACTGGCTGCGGCAGCTCCAAGAGCCATGATCTACCCCGGGCGCCGTAGTTCAAACTATACGGACTCAAGCCAGATTCGTCGTGCATTTGCCATTGTCAATGCACTTTTAGGGAACTGGGACCGCCCGGGCGGGCTGACGGCTGCGCGGAAGGTGGGACTTAAATCTCCCCATATCGAGGCGCCCTTTTATGAAAATAATCCGGAAGACCGTATCGATGCGGGCGTAGCCAAACTCATGTTTGATGAGGAAGGGTCTTTTAAAATTGCAAGGGATGCGGTGATTGCCCAGAAACCGTACCCTGTGAAAGGTTTCTTTACCTACAAGACCAATCCCGCACAGACCGCCGCCAATCGGGAAAAGACCCTGAAAATGTATGAACAACTGGATTTTGCCCTGAGTATGGACATCACCATGAGCGATACGGCCTGGTTGGCCGATCTGGTTTTGCCCAGCCAGTGCGCCCTGGAGCGAACCGATCCCTGTTCGGCCCAGCAGGGTTCATCTGCCTGCGCGTGCGTGGTTATGCGGGATCCTGTGGTTTCAAAACCTATGTTTGAATCCAAGTCCGCTCTCTGGGTGGTAAGTGAGTTGGCCAAACGGATGGATCTGGGGGAATATTTTGATTTTACCGTGGATGGTTTCAGGGAGGAACAGTTAGATGGCCTTCCCGGCGCCTTGGAAGCGCTTCAGGGGGATGGCGTCTATTATAATCCCAGCAAACTCTACGGGGTTTATGACGGGCGTATTTTCAAGACCAAGTCTCACAAAATAGAGCTTTATAACGAGCGCTATAAGGAGTTGGGTGTTGATCCCATGCCTGTGTATCATAAGCCAAAGGAAGTTCCCCCGCTTAAATTCCGCATGGTGGTAGGCCGGTCGGCTGTGGTTACCCAGAGCAGCAGCCAGAACAACAGCCTTCTCCAGGAATTCGTATCCGACAACAACCTTTGGATTCACCCTGATCCGGCGGGAAAACTTGGGATTGCCCACGGGGACCGCGTCAGGGTGGACAGTCCCGTGGGAACGCAGAAATTGGAGGCCAATGTAACCTATAAGACCAGGCCGGATACCGTGTATATGCTCACTGGATTCGGGGTGCTGAGCCAGGATCTGAGAAACCTGAAAGGGAAGGGCGCCTGCATTGCGGAGGTTATAGAAGATGAAATGGACACATTGACAGGAAACATGGCCATGCACGAGACCATCGTGACCGTTCGAAAGGAGGCTGCCTGATGGAAAAGAAACTGGCCATGGTGATAGATTCTTTTGCCTGTATTGATTGCAAGGCCTGCCAGGCGGCTTGCAAAGAGGCGAACAAAATTCCTGTGGGAAAATGGAGAAACTGGATTAAATCACCGGACGTGGAAGCTGCTGCCAGAAAGGGCGGAAGGATGCTTTTTCAGCCTGGCAACTGCATGCAGTGTGAGAAACCTACTTGTGTGGAAGCTTGTCCCACGGGGGCAACCTATAAGGACGCTTCAGACGGGACGGTGAAGATCAATCGGGAACTTTGCATTGGATGTGGGCAGTGTCTGCCGGCATGTCCTTATGGGGCCCGATACCGCCATCCCGAACTGCGGGTAGCGGACAAGTGTGATTTTTGCGCAGAACGACGTGCTGCGGGACTTGAGCCCGCCTGTGTGAGCACCTGTCCCAACAAGGCACGTGTCTTTGGAGATTTGAATGATTCCAGAAGTGATGTGCGGCAACTTTTGAAGAAGGGCAATTTTGTCCAGGTTGTAAATAAAGAAAGCAACACCGACCCCCATATCTATTACCTTGGAGATCCCGGAGTGAAAGACTGGCCTGTGAAAGCCCAGATGCCGTCTGCGTTTGCTTTCTGGAAAAATATGGCTGGTCCGGCAATGAAGGCATTTGTGGGCCTGTCGGCAGTGGGAGTGGGCGCCATGCTTGTCAAGCAGTTCATTATGCCCAATGATGCGCCCGAAGATAAAGATAAAGGAGGGGATGAACATGAGTAATCGAATGATCAAACGACATGATCAGGGAGCGATCCTCATCCACTGGTTTAATGCCATCTGTTGGTTTTTCCTGTTGGCGACAGGTCTCGGCCTTATTGAAAATCCGGCGCTGCAGCCGCTTGGACAATGGTGGCCCAACCTGATGAAAGATATCTTTGGCGGGGGGGCCATACTCTTGAAAGCCCACTGGATTGTGGGGATTGTGTGGGCCGGAGTCTGGCTGCTTTTTCTCCTTGTCGGAATTGTTCGTTATACACTGCCGTTTCTTAAGCAGATTATGACCTATACAATACCGCGGGATATCCAGTGGATGGTCAAGAAAAACATGCAGATGACCATGGGGTACAAAATGATGGCGAAGCTGGTCAAACCCTTTGGATGGGATGGGAAAATACCGGATCAGGGGTTTTACAATGCCGGACAGAAGGCTGCGGCTGCGGGCATGATTTCCGGGGCCGTGGTAATTGTGATTACCGGTGTGATTATGCTGATTTCCAAAGTCTATCTCAATCCCGACCAGACTCCGCTGGTTCAATGGAGCATCACCATTCACTATATAGCCGCCGCGGTGACTTTTGGGATTCTTTTGATTCATATTTACATGGCGGCCATAAGCCGTGAAGAAAGACCCGCATTCATTTCCATGTTTACTGGGGAAGTCCCCGAGGAGTATGCGAGGCACCATCACAAGCTTTGGTACGAAAAGGTCGAAAGCTGAAAATAAACCACCCCGTGGCAAGCCACGGGGTATCGGTCGTCATTCCGGCGAAGGCCGGAA
>CAYOWC010000170.1:0-4852 GCA_964407525.1 uncultured Desulfobacteraceae bacterium
CACGGGAGCTCTTGCCGCTCCTTGAAGAACTGCTATAGGGATCAGAACTTTCCCCGTTTTCTCTTATCCTGTCGGAATCGGTAACGCTATGGGAATCGAAAGTTTCCAAGACCGAGGTGTCAGGTTTCAGTACCTACTATTTCCAATTTCTGATTCTAAATAAGGATAACTATTTGTTATTACCTTGAGTAGGCTGGATGTGGCCAGGTTTTTCCTGACACCTGACACCTGATGAAAAGCATAACGTTAATCCGTGATGAGTCAAAAAAAAGCGCGGAAAAATAATAGCATTTCCGCGCTTTTTACATTCCAAGCTCCCCGACCAGCCACAGAACCCTTTTGGGAAACCCAACAGCGACCAGGAAAACCAGAGAAGACTATTCTTCTACAATCACAACACCCTCCTGGGGAATTCCCCACCAATCCTGCTTTTTGGACTCTTCACCAGCTTTTGGCGTCGGGCTCTTATAGCCGAACCAGCTATATTTCAGATGGTCCCAGTCTTTATACATAGTGTCATGTTTCCAAAATCCGGATTCCTTGGCTCCTGCGCCGCAACCGGCCAGAAATAGGCCCATTAGCAACAGAATTCCCAGTTTTTTCATTCCCCCTACCTCCTTAAAATTAATCGAACAATCCATTATACGATTCAGGATTTAAAATTGAAATGTCAGAAGTACCCCTTCCGGGCCTTTCCTGGACGTGAGAACCTTTAAATCCAGTTTGTCCCTGAAGGAATTGCTGAAATCATTCCGTACATTCCGGTTATATTTATGCGCCCCGTTCACCGCACTGTAAATATTTCCGGCATACCACCCAAGTTCAAAAAACGCCAGAATCCCACCAAGCACATTGTGGTCCTGGTTAAACGACTCCACTGTCGCCCAAATAAATAATCCATTCAACAAAAACGCAACGGCAGCATCCTTGTATCGCGAAAGATACACATGCCCTAAGCCTGGAATTGCTGCCATCACACCCGCAGTTACTGGATCTTTTGATGGCAGAAGGTCTCCCTTGAGGCTTTGCTTTACAAGTACCTGCGCACTGTCATACAGCGAACTGCCCTTTTGAACCCGTCCAAATTCTTCCGACGCTTCCTTCCATCTATGCTCCCGCATTCTAGCCCAGCCCAGCCTGTAAAAGGAGGCATTTTTCAGGTCAAATGAAGGATAATTTTTTGCTGCCTCTGAAAAAAAGTACTCGGCTTTTTCAGGAAATCCTTCCTCATAATAGGTTTCACCCATCATAAATATGGACTTCCCGGCAAATTCCCCATCCCGATCTGAACTGAAGATCTCCGTAAAAACCTTCCTGGCATTCTCGTAACGCCTTTCCCTCAAATAACAAACTCCTGTTAAATAACGGGCAGATGCCACTCTCGGGTCATCGGGAAAGAAGTGCATGAACCGTTCAAATTCCTTTACAGCCAGCTCATATTTACCGTCATCCATAAGTTCGCGACCAAAATCAAACTGCCTGTCTCCATCTATGACGAGTGATTCCGCAGAAACAATCGCCGAAATCAGAAGGCTCCCGAAAAAAAATACGATCAGAAAATGGGTTTTAATGATGTTCAATCTTCTTTATTCTCCGAATACCACCAGAAATCGTTGTTTTCCAGAGGGTCCATGATCTTGCCCTTCCCATTTCGAACCACCACGGGGGAAGTTTTGTCTTCATCAGATTCGTGCATCAACCTGTCAACAGTCATCAGCCACCCCATCACAAACCCGTGCTTTTTGAAAGCCTGTGCACTGTAGGAAGAACAGGAAGGCTCGCTGGGGCATCTGCTTCCATCAATAGGGGAGATATGCTTACTGAAAAAAGAAGCAAACCAGGCGCCCAGATTAAATTCCTCTTCTTTGTCCACCCCTTTTTTTTCCCCGACAAACGCAACCCCGGGGGCATCAGCACCATAGCTCTTATCACAGACAATGGTCTGGAAACAGATGCAAAGGAGCAGGAATGCGCAGAAACCAACAAACCTTCCGAAACGTTCCGCTGCGTGCGCCAAGACTCCCGGCGCCTTTGGGGATGCCTGTTCCAAAGCCTCAACTCTTCCCATCCAAAACCCGCAGTGCCCAAAGTATCATCAATGGATGAGCACCAGCTTCTACATAGCCGTTAGTCATTGGTCATTATGCCTTCGGCAGTCATCAGTCATAGGACATTCGGTACCGCCCACTGCTTACTCCCTACTGTTCTTTACGTCGTCTATCACAAAAGTCCTTGAACTGTCAAAAATAAGTTATGCATTTTATTGCATCATTCCGATATTTCTTGACCTCAAACCTTTTTCCCTATATTCTCACATTTTACCCTTTTCAAGAGCGTCGAACAAATGAAATAGCAAGATATCGAGCGCACGAGAAGAATATTTTAACCAAGGAGAAACAGTATGGCTTGGGACTGGGACAAGTTGAATGAGCAAAGAAAAGGCGGAGGCGGAGGCGGAGGACAGTCAGGCCCACCCCGGATGGATGAAATTCTGGAAAAGATTAAAGGCGCCAGAGGGAAATTCCCCGGCGGGTCATGGATTATCATTGGACTGATCGTTGTCCTTTTTCTGGGATCAAGCTGTTTTTACACTGTCGGGGTAGACGAAGTAGGGATCGTTCAACGATTCGGTAAGTATATCAGAACGACACAGCCGGGGTTGAGTTTCAAGCTCCCGAAAGGGATTGAAAAAGTCACCAAAGTAAAGGTGAAATATGTTTTCAAGGAAGAGTTCGGCTTCAGAACTCTGGAGGCAGGTGTACGTACGCGATACGCATCCAGTTCTTCCTATGACAACGAATCCCTCATGCTGACAGGAGACCTCAACGTAGCTGTGGTCCCGTGGATTGTGCAATATCGCATAAAGAACCCCTATGATTATCTGTTCAAGGTCAACAATATCAGGGCTACATTCAGGGACCTTGCAGAGTCAAGCATGCGCCTGATCGTGGGGGACAGCAGCATTAACGAAGTGATAAGCAAGCGGGAAGAAATCGCCATTAAAGCCGCTGCGCTCTTACAAAAACTTCTCGATGAAGCTGAGACCGGAATAAAAGTGGTTACCGTTGAAATGAAAAAGACCAATGTCCCGGAACCGGTTCAATCTTCATTTAATGAAGTAAACCAGGCTGTCCAGGAAAAAGAAAGAATGATTTACCAAGCCAGAGAAGCTTACAATAAGGTCATTCCAGCTGCCAAGGGTAATGCGGAGAAAACCATTAAAGACGCTGAAGGTTACGCCCTCGACCGCGTCAACCGGGCAAAAGGAGACGCGTCCAGATTTACGGAACGCTACCTTGCCTACTCCAAGTCCGAAGACGTAACGCGAAGACGCCTTTATCTGGAGGCCATGGAGGAAATTCTGCCAAAACTGGGAAGTAAATATATCGTCGATGCCGACCAGAAAAATCTTCTTCCCCTGCTCACCCTTGGAAGAACTGAAGGAGGTATAAAATGAAAATGAAACTCCTGATCATACCACTGATTATTATTGCAATTGCCGTTTTCTCGGGGGCCTATGTCGTTAATGAAACGGAACAGGTGGTCATTACCCAGTTCGGAAAATCCATTGGAAAAGCGAAACTGCAACCGGGTCTGTATTTTAAGATTCCGGTCATACAGCAGGCAAATTATTTCCCGAAAAACCTGCTTGAATGGGACGGCGATGCCGGCCAGGTTCCCACGCTGGACAAAACTTTTCTCTACGTAGATACTTTTGCGCGATGGAAAATCGTGGACCCCCTCATGTTTTTTCAGACGGTCAACAATGTAACCGGCGCATTAGCCCGCCTGGACGATATCATTGATCCGGCAGTAAGAAACTTCGTTACCTCCTACCCCCTTATCGAAACAGTCCGAAACAGTAACCGTGAACTGGACAAATTTGAAATGGGCGTAGATCGTGACGATGAAGAGACAGAGCTGGGAGAAGTCACAACAGGAAGAGGAAAAATTACGCGCGGCATTATGCAGCAGGCCCAACCTAAATTGAAAGATTTTGGCATAGAACTCGTGGATGTTCAAATCAAAAGACTGAATTATGTGGAACAGGTTCGAAAATCAGTGTATTCACGGATGATTGCAGAAAGAAAGCAGATCGCTCAAAAATTCAGGTCTGAGGGCGAAGGCGAGGCGCGGGTCATTGAAGGAAACAGGGGAAAAGAGCTGAAAAGGATTACCTCCGAAGCCTACAGAACAGCCCAGGAAATCATGGGTAAGGCTGATGCGGAATCCACGCTGATCTACGCTAAAGCCTATGAAGAGGGACCGGAATTTTATTCATTCATCAAATCCCTTGACGTGTATGACAAGACCATGGACAAGGAGAGTTCACTCCTCCTGTCAACCGATTCGGATTTTCTGCAATACTTTAAAGGATACAATCCGGAAAGTGGTGGTCTTCCCCAAAATTAGCAAGGAGGTCGGAAATGGTAAGAACCGAAATATCACTGTTTCTTAAAAACGCTCCTGGAGAATTGGGGAAACTGACCAGTATGCTGTCAGAAGCCGGAATCAATATCGATGCACTGACTATCCAGGATGCGTCCGCCTATGTTCAGCAACTTTTCAAGGCAAGAGGAAAATCATTGAAAAGAGTGGCGCCGGCAGCAAGTTATGGATCCATGAAAAAAGATTCGGTCGACCATGCCCTGATACGACTCCTGGTTGAAAATACGGACAAGGCCATAGATTATTTTTCTAAAGAGGGCTACATTTTCGACATCATGCCCGTTATTGCACTGGAGATCGACAACAAACCCGGAAGTCTTTCGGAGATGGCTAAGAAGTTCGGAGAAGAAGGAATCAATATCAACTACGTATACGGATCGGCCCTTCCGGGAGACAATAAAGC
>CAYOWC010000170.1:4952-6170 GCA_964407525.1 uncultured Desulfobacteraceae bacterium
CGCCTTTGCGTGAGACCTTTAACGAAGAGACAATTCCACCTTTCCAATATCTTCCGGAACATCCACCTCAATGGAATCATACAGAGTTTCCACCACTTTTATCTTAAATCCATGTTCCAGAACCCTCAACTGTTCCAGTTTTTCCAACGATTCCAGCGTCCCCTCGGAAAGCCCTGAAAACCGTTTCAGAAAATCCATCCTGAAGCAGTAAAAACCGAGGTGCTTGAAATGGTTCCCTGCAACTTCCCCCTCACGGCAGAAAGGAACGGGATATCTGGAAAAATAGAGTGCAAAACCCTGCCGGTCGGTAACCACCTTCACATGGTTAGGATTGTGAATATCCGATTCATCGCTGATCTTGCATTTCAACGTGCTCATCGGGATGGATATGTCCTCTACGAGAGGTCTTACGAGGTCACCCACCACGGAGGGCTGAAATGAGGGCTGATCTCCCTGGACATTGACTACAATATCGTCATCCCTCAACCCCAGTTCCGCCGCAGCTTCGGCAATTCGGTCCGTACCTGACTGATGATTCGCGGAGGTCATTACCGCTTTCCCCCCAAATCCATTAACACAGTCCGTAATTCGAGAATCATCTGTCGCAATATATACGGAAGAAAGTTCCGGGCAGGCTGAAGCACGCTCATAGGCGTGCTGAATCATGGGTTTTCCTGCAATAAGTGCGAGCGGTTTTCCAGGAAACCGACTCGATTGGTATCTGGCAGGTATGATGGCATAGATCTTCATTTCACCCTCATTCATAATAACTGGCACAGGCGGAATCAGACTCCCATGCGGTAACCTTACTGATCTTCACCCTCTCATTACCCATCTTGGCTGAAAGGCTCTTGAAAATATAACAGGCGATATTCTCCGAGGACGGATTCACAGCAACAAAAGGCTCCAAATCGTTTAGAAACCGGTGGTCAAGTTCATCCAGTATCCTGTTTGTCTCCGTTTTAATCTCCTTGAAATCAATCAGAAGACCGTCTTTTCCAAGGTCGTCCCCTTTAACAAACACTTCAATCTTCCAGTTATGCCCGTGCAGCCTTTCACATCCTCCATGAAACTCCCTCAACTGATGGGCGGCTGCAAACTGGGAGAGAATTTTCAATTCATACATGAAAAAACCCCTTATGCACTTTTGTCGTCGTTTTTTGGTTTTTCATCAGTTTTCTCTTCCGTTGCCTCATCAGACTTATCTTCAGATGGCAC
>CAYOWC010000170.1:6270-10477 GCA_964407525.1 uncultured Desulfobacteraceae bacterium
CGTTGCCTCATCAGACTTATCTTCAGATGGCACGTCAGTTTTTTCTTCCATTGCCTCAACAGGCTCATCATCCGATGTTCCTACATCACCGGGCGCCCGTCCGCACTCCGTGCACTTACCGCCAACGATAATCCCCGTACAGGATCCGTCAGAGCAGAGTACTCTGTTGTCCAAGTCAAATTCATCATTACCATCAATAAATCCATCTTCCTCTGCAACATGCACCAGTCCCTCCGCAAGAGGCGCACCGCACATCATACAGTGATTGGTACCGTCAAGCACACCTTCACCACATTCGGGACAAAGAGAATCAGATAATTCTTTTTCACAGTGTGGACATTTCATTATAACTTTCCCTCCGCTTTATTAGAAAAATCAGAGATATTCTGCAGCCATCCGCTTCCAAATTCTTTTTCTTACGCAGTATATAATGAAATCCGGATCAAGTGTCAATTTTAAGATCGGTTTTTTCCAAAATTATGGCGTATAAAAGACACAATAGATGATCCGGAATTGAATCAAGGCTTGAAAAATTCTTCAGGGCCTTGTATCAAGGACCACTATCAAAAAACTTTTATCAGTTTCTCTGGAGTCATTCATGACAGATAAACCCGGTTTCACCGAAATGCAGGAAAGAATAAAGCATCTGGAAAAAAAGCTTGCTGACCAGCAGGCAGAACAAGAGAAGCTAAGGGAAGAGAAAAACTGGTTATCACAAATTCTTCAGGAGATCTCTATCCCGACCTTTGCCATTAACGATAAGCATATCCTTACCCATGTAAATAAAGCGTATGAAAATCTCACGGGCATATCTGCAGATGAGATTCTCCAAACCGACAGACAGTGGCTTCCGTTTTACGAATCTGAAAGGCCTACCATGGCAGATCTCATGGCAGATGGGGCTTCTGAAGAGGAGGTCGCCAGATCTTACAGTGGAAAGATCAATAGGTCTGCAGTGAATCAAAACGGGTACGAAGCGGAAAATCTGTTTAGCAACCTGAGAACAGGAGAGAAATGGCTTTTCTTCACCGCATCTCCTCTCATAGATGCTAAAGGCAAAGTTATTGGAGCAGTCGAAACCCTTCAGGACGTCACGGAGCAAAAACAGGCCAAGGACAACCTTCAGAAATCCGAAAAACTGATGAGAACGCTCCTTGATTTTATCCCCTACCCCATAGCGGTTTTTACCCTGGATGGCCGGGTGTTCTATCTGAATCCTGCTTTTACGGAGACCTTCGGGTGGACCTTTGCCGAACTCGAAGGCAAAACCATTCCCTACACACCGCCGGAAGTTCAGGAAGAAACCGGCGTTATGATCCAGAAACTGCTCAAAGAGAAAATCGTTCTTCGCCACGAGACCAGGAGACTGACGAAAGATGGCCGGATACTGGATGTCATCATGAGAGCGGGCATCTATTCGGAAGCTGAAGGGGAGCATGGCGGTGAGTTGGTTATCCTCAGAGATATCACCAAAGAAAAGAAAATTGCCAGGAATAATGAAGCCGTCTTCAGGATCAGTACAGCTTTGCCCGAATACCCGGACCTGGAAGACCTTATGCAGTATGTGTGTATTGAAATCAAGCAGCTTCTGAACACGGAAAGCGCTCATATTGCACTCCTGGATGAAGAGAAGCAGGAGCTGTATTATTCAGGAGCCGTATACGACGATACAGCCGCCCAGGAAAAATCCAGGCGGATGCGCTTCCCCATGAACAGGAGCATCGCCGGAAAAGTTGTTCGAACAGGCAGGCCGATCATCGTCCCCGATACGTCGAAAGAACCCCTTTTTTATAGGGGAGTGGACACGAAAATCGGGGTTCACACCAGAAACCTTGTGGACGTTCCCCTTCGGAGCGGAGATCGAATACTGGGGGTGCTGTGTGCCAGAAATAAAAAAGAAGGTGCCTTCGATCAAACAGACGTAGAACTGCTGAGCATGATATCCGGCGCCGTGGCTCCCTCCATTGAAAATGCACGCTTTTCAGAGGATATCAAAGAGGCCTATCGCACGAACGCCGCACTTCTCAGGATAAGCCGTGCACTGCCCAAATATCCAGACCTTGATAAACTCCTGGATTTCGTGAGCAGCGAAGTCAAACAGCTCATTGAAACGGAAGGTGCACTTGTAGTGCTGGCGGATGAGAAAAGGAAGGAACTCTCTTTCATCGGAGCATCCTACGATGATCAGACTACTCAGAAACGGGTAAAAGAGATGAAATTCCCCATAGACAAACTCGTAGCGGGGGAAGTGGTAAAAACCGGAAACCCGATCATCGTTTCCGATGCCACGGGAGACTCTGAACTCCATCGCGAACGGGACAAAATTTTAGGCTATCATACCAGGAATCTGCTTCTCGTCCCTTTAACAAGCAAGGATCGCATTATCGGGGTCCTGTGCGCCATAAACAAGAAAAAGGGGGATTTTGACCAAAAACAGGTAGAGCTCCTCAGCATGGTCGCCGGAACCGTGGCACTTTCCATTGAAAACGCCCGCTACTCCGAGGAACTCAAAACAGCCATCAAGGAAGTAACAAGCATGAACCGGGCCAAGGACAAGGTCATTAACCACCTTTCTCACGAACTAAAAACGCCTGTCTCCGTCCTTTCCGGTTCCATGAATATTCTTGAAAAGAAAATGGCCTCCCTTCCTGATGAAAAATGGAAGATTACCATGGCGAGGAGCCGCAGAAATCTGGATCGCATTATCGAAATTCAAAACCAGGTGGAAGACATCATCCGAGACAGGCATTACATGATTCACAACCTGCTCTCCGTAATACTCAGCCAGTGCGCCGATGAACTGGAAGCACTTCTGGCAGAAGAATTTGGAGAAGGCCCTTATCTCAACATGATCCGAAAGAGGATCGATGAGTTTTTCGGACCGAAAGAAATGGAGCCGCAACAGGTCTTCTTAAACAGTTTTGTCGAAGAAAGAATGGTGGTGCTCCAAACACTTTTTTCCCATCGGCATGTAAACATCATTACCCATATTGAACCCGTGCCCGCTATTTGCATTCCGGTTGACCCTTTGCAAAAAGTTGTGGATGGTCTCATCAAGAACGCCATAGAAAATACACCGGATGAAGGAAAAATTGAACTGTCCGTCAAAAAAGTAGATTCCGGCGTCGAGTTGATGGTCCATGATTATGGTGTCGGCATCATTGAAGATGCCAAGAGAAGAATATTCGAAGGTTTTTTTACCACCCAGGACACCATGGATTACTCGTCCAAAAGGGTTTTTGATTTCAATGCAGGCGGCAAAGGAGCAGACCTCCTGCGGATGAAAATCTTCTCAGAAAGATATGGGTTCAAAATCGATATGAAATCAACCAGGTGCCGATTCATCCCGACCGAGAAAGATGCCTGTCCCGGACAAATCAGCCAGTGTAACTTCTGTTCTACCAATGAGGACTGCCATCAATCAGGAGGGACCGCATTTCATATCTTTTTTCCCGCCATATCAGAGATTGAAGGCCCAGGGAAAGAAGATGGATAAGAAGAGAGTTGACGTAACGGGAAAAATTATTGTAAAAAGCTGGAAACGATGGTTGTTGATCTTTACCATTTGATGGGTCATGCGCTTACAGAAGCCGAGTTGGCCTTTGCGGCGGGGGAAGTCCCGGTGGGGGCAGTCCTGGCCCGTGGGGATGGCAAGATCATGGCAACTGCCCACAACCGGCCCGTCGGATCCAACGATCCAACGGCCCATGCAGAAGTCCTGGTATTAAGAAAAGCAGGCCAGGTTCTCAAGAATTACAGGCTGACCGGGTCTATCCTGGTGACGACGATCGAACCATGCACCATGTGTATGGGAGCTGCTGTTCATGCCAGGGTGGGAATGGTAATATATGGAGCTTCAGACCCGAAAGCAGGCGCAGCAGGCTCTCTGTATAATTTAGGGGAAGACCATCGTCTCAACCACAGAATTCAGATTCTGTCCGGGATCAGGGAAGAGGAATGCCGAACTGTTTTGCAAAAATTCTTCCGTGCCCGGCGTAAGAAAATTGCATAGGAATTTCCGGAGAGGTACCGAAGTGGCCGTAACGGGGTCGACTCGAAATCGACTTGTCCTGTTAGTAGCGGGGCACGTGGGTTCGAATCCCACCCTCTCCGCCATTTATTCGATGTAAGGGAACTTCCAAAAAATAATTCACGCATCCTGCTTGCCCTTTTGCCCGTCTTCTACGTTGTGACAACAGGCACATAG
>CAYOWC010000171.1:0-6125 GCA_964407525.1 uncultured Desulfobacteraceae bacterium
GGAGGGTTTTGACGTGTGCGGATTAAAAAGTGGCCACAGAGGCACGGAGAACACAAAGGAAAGCGATGAGCAAGCGGGTATAAATCAAGACTGTTGTTGCGGACATTTCCATGGTTGTTCCGGGCCTATTCTTATGTTACAGCTATTTGGTGTCAGGTGTCAGGTGTCAGGTGTCAGGTGTCAGGTGTCAGCCCCGTCTTGGCGCTTTCTGAGGGATCTGATCAAGAAGGAAACTAACCCGCTGGGCGGCTTGAAGGTAAAAAGGTGGAAATCGCAGATTCCTGAACACTGACACCTGACACCTCTTTTTCCAACGGTTATGATTCACAACCTGTGCAAGCCTTGATCTGTAACCTCAAGGTCGTGTGAGGCGAACGGTTGTTGCACCCCATCCTGAAGAACCTTTGTCCAATCCAAAATCGATCACCTGGGTATTTTTTTCAAGTCTGGAATGCACCATTCTTCGAAGAACCCCTTTACCTTTTCCATGGATGATTTTGATCTCATATATTTCGTTTTCCATGGCGGCTCGGATGTATTCGTCCACCAGGGAAGGAACGTCTTTCGGGGAAAAGGTGTGAAGGTCCAGGATTCCGTCAATAGGGAGTACTACAGGCTCTTGTTCTTGATAAGTCATCAGAACTGACCTCGTTAAGTGTCTGAATAGTCGCTTTTAAGACAGTCTTTGTATTCGATTTCACCTTGAAACGGTCATCTATACGAAGGCCGCAGACCCATATGATTTGATTTCCTGTCGTAAAAATCGGGATCCTTTTTCTTGCGGCAACGGGAATCTTGCTGTCAATGAAAAAATTTTTCAGCTTTTTATGGCCGGTCATGCCGAGAGGAATAAAATGGTCTCCCTGCCTGGTGTTCCGGATAACCAGCGGATAGATTATCTGATCTGCGTCAAAAAAAGCCGTTTGCGAAGAGCCTATAGTTGGTTCAGAAACCGTACGACGAAATTCGGAAATGGAGATGGTACAGGATGGTTCCTTCAGGTGAAATATGCCTGGTTTGTCGATCTGAAGGGAAAAGTCTTCTGTTTTTTCCTCCTCTTTTGAGGAAAAGACCAGGCTTTCATAAACCCTTCTGAACGTTTGTGTCCCTGGTAGATCAACCCGGGCATGGGGGTTTTTCCCCTTCGCGGCCCTTTTCACGGCTTCGATATGCCTGGTTGTTATTCTGCTCAGGGCGCCTCCTGAAGACCTTAAAGCCTCCCGGATAATATGGTTTTTTTTTGCTTCATGCAATAGGCTGAATTCCGGCAGGGGGATTGTGATTTTTCTATGGGATTCCACCAGGCCCTGCATGTCTATCCAGTCTCTTGCTTCCGTTTCCATCCATTCCCTTTCCTCCTTCAGGATTGCTGCAGTCTTCCCAATGATTTCCACAAGTCCCTGTTGCCGTTTCTTCAAAAGAGGCATGATGGTCAGGCGAATTTCATTTCTAAAAGGGGCTGTGTTCAGATTGGAAGAGTCCGTGACATGTTTCATTCCTGCTTGCGAAAGGTATCTCATGATCTCTTTTCTCTGCAGCTCAATGAGAGGCCGTACGACATACCCGTCCCTGACAGGTGGGATGCCCGAAAGGCCTGAAGTTCCACTTCCCCTGAGCAGTCTCATGATTACGGTCTCAGCCTGGTCGTTGAGGGTGTGACCGACGGCAATCTTCTGTGCGGAAAAATGATTCATTCTGTCCTTCAGAAAAACGTATCTTAAGCCCCTGGCCTTTTCCTCAATGGAATTGTCCCCGATCCTGAGTTTTCCCATGGCTTTCTCTGTTGAAAAGGTAAGATCAAAAGATTTGGCTAACATTTGAACAAAATGGGTTTCTTTTTCATCTTCACCAGGTCGTAAACCATGGTCAAAATGGCACACAATCGGATCAATATCGAGAACCTTACGTAGTTCGTGGAGCACATGCAAGAGACAAACGGAATCTGCTCCGCCTGAAACTGCAACCACTACTCTGTCTCCTTTCGTAAACATGCGGTGCTTTTGTGCGGTTCCAATGACTTTTTTTAAAATGCTATTCGATGGATGCATGGGAAATGATTACAACCGTTCAGAGGTTCAGAGGTTCAGAGGTTCAGAGGTTCAATAGCTATGAATGGTCGATAGCCCGGATTCTTTCGAGAACGGGTGGGTGGCTATAACTAAGGAATACTTTCAAGGGATGAGGTGTCAGATTTGAAAGATTGTCCACGCTTAACTTTTTCAGTGCTGTACTCATGGCCCGTGTATTTCGGGTGGTCTTTATTGCGTAGGCATCTGCTTCGTACTCATGTTTTCGAGAAAGGATGTTTCCTAAAATTCCAACAATCATCTCAATGGGTGAATAAAGAAATCCAAAGAAGAAGAGGCTTGCATAAATTGATGTCTCCTGCATCTGAAATGCGGCAAAAAGATCTTTGTTGTTGATGAACAGAGAAAGGACAAAGAACATCAGTCCCGTTGTCAGGATGGAAATCAAAATCGATTTGAAAATATGTTTTTTCCGGTAATGCCCTACTTCGTGGGCAAGGATGGAAACCAGTTCATCAACGGTGTGTTTTTCAATAAGGGTATCAAAAAGAACGATCCTTCTGAATTTGCCAAATCCGGTAAAGAAGGCGTTGGATTTGGTGGACCGTTTCGAACCGTCCATGGAGAAAATCCCTTTCATTTTAAATCCCTGTTCTTGAGCATATGCTCGGATGGCGGTTTTCAAATCCCCGTCTTCCAGGGGAATGAATTTATTGAAAATCGGCATGATCACAACCGGGGCAATGAACAGGATGAACATTTGAAACAAGGTGAGGGCGATCCAGCAGTATAGCCATGCGTGTTGGCCTGCATTTTCAAAAAACCATAGAATTCCGGAAAAAAGGATGCTCCCTAACACGATAACGAGGGCCCAGCCTTTCAGGATATCCAGAATAAAGGTTTTGGGGGTGGTTTTGTTAAAACCAAATTTTTCTTCAAGATGAAAGGTTTGGTAAATGGAGAAAGGAAGGCCCAGGGTCTGGGAGGCAAAAAGGAGTATGCCTGCAAAAATTAACCCCGTTAAAATAGACCCAAAGCCGAAGCTGCGGGCGAATTGATCCACATAATTGAATCCCCCCAGAAGAATAAATCCAATGATGACCGGGGTAGTTATGGAATCGGTAATGATTCCGAACCGGGTGTCCTCTTTCAGGTATTCCTGGGATTTCCTATATTTTTCTCCGTCATAGTAACCTGCGAATTCCTTAGGAAGACCGGTTTTCAAATGCCGCACATTTAAGGTTTCCACTACGATATTCAGCAGGTAGTTTACAATAAGAATGGCTAATATAACAAAAAGAAAAATGTTCATGAACAAGTTCTCTCACAGATCTCGTCGAATATGGGTTTCAAGATAAGTTTTGGGACGTAGATTCCCGCAGAAAAGCGCAGAGAATTCTGAAAAAAAGAAATCAGCGGTGATCTGCGTTCATCAGCGTCCAGATTCTTTTTAAAGTAAGGAGAGCTATACCGAAAGTCCGGCTTCAAATCCTTCCCGAATAGCTATCAAGGCGTTTCGAGGCGATTTGGCATCTCCCGCCACAAGGACTTCAGGGACCACGTTTTCCAACATGCCGGCAAGGCTGTTCTCGGATGCGGAACCTGCAGCGATAACGACTGTATCTGCGGTGATGAATTCAGGACCTTCCTTCCTTTCAGTACGTACTCCATCCTGTGTGATGCCGACAGCTTTTGTTTCTGTCATGATGGTCACACCCAGCCTTTTCAGTTCGGCCATGATAGTCCATCTGGTGGTAAGCCCTATATCTTTTCCTGCTTTTTTTGTCATTTCAACGACGGTTACCTCTTTGGTTCCCCTGTTCAGCAACGTGCTCAGGGTTTCCATAGACTCCGCTTTGTTTACCATGAGAAAGTGAAGGGCATCAGGAGGAAGGGTTCCAATTGTTGCCAGGTAGACGGCGGTTTCAAGCCCAAGGGCGTTTCCTCCAAGGATAACAATTTTTTTACCCACGCCCTTTTTTCCTTCAAGAAGGTCCCACGCCTGGATGACATTTTTTTCATTAATTCCCGGGATATCAGGAATGATTGGCCCGGCGCCCGAAGCAAGGATTGCCGCGTCGGGAGAAAGCTCCTTGACAAATTCGGAGTCTACTTCCTTCCCAGTCAGAATTTCCACATCAAGGGCTTTCAGGTTATTTATCAGGTCCTGGGCTGCGGTGACCATTTCTTCACGCCCGGGAATGAGTCTGTTCAGGAGAAGCTGTCCTCCCAGTTGGTCCGCTTTTTCAACGAGCGTTACCTTGTGCCCTCTTTCCGCTGCAGTGCATGCCGCTTTCAGTCCAGCCGGGCCGCCTCCCACAACAAGGATCTTTTTGGGCTTTTCCGAGGGAAGAGATTTTTTTTCTGTTTCTATTCCGGCCATTGGATTAACCATGCAGGTCACCGGCTGCAGTTTAAAAACCTGATCGAAGCAACCCTGGTTACACGCGATACAATGGGTTATTTTTTCCGTGTCCCCTTTCCTGGCTTTTTTCGGAAGGTCCGGGTCTGCAATCAGGCCTCTCGCCATGGTTACCATATCGGCTTCTCCGTCACGGAGAATCTGTTCCCCCGTATGAGGATCGTTGATGCGATTGCTGGCCAGAACAGGGACTGAGACAGCGGATTTGATTCCCTGTGCCAGGTAGAGGTAGGCCTTGCGGGGTACTCCCATGGTAAGTTGTGGAACTCGCGTCTCGTGCCATCCACCCGTTATGTCGAACATGTCAATACCGGCTTTTTCCGCTTCTGCAGCAAATATTGCAGATTCCCGGTTTGTGTTTCCGCCTTCCATAAAGTCGTTGCCCGCAAGTCGCATGAGGACAGGATAGTCAGGTCCGACAGCTTTTCTGACCTTTTCAACGGTCTCGAGCCCGAATCGCATTCGGTTTTTCAGGTCTCCACCATATTCATCTTCCCTCAGATTGGTGATGGGGGACAGAAACTGGCTGATAAGATACCCTGCGCTTCCAAGGATTTCAACCGCGTCAAAACCTGCCTTTTGAGCGCGGACAGCGGCTTCCGCAAATTTATCCTGTATGCCTGGGATTTCGTTCCCTTCAAGAGCCCTCGGGGTTTCACCCGTCAACCTCGAACGCACGGCGGAAGAAGACACCGGTTCTCGTCCACCGATCATGGCAGAATGTGCGTAACGTCCGGCCTGATATAATTGGGCTCCTATTTTTGCGCCATTGCTTTTTACAGCCTCCGTCAGCTGTTGAAGTCCCGGGATAAAACGATCGTCATTCAGCGAAATCATGCTTTGCATGCCGCCGAATTCGTCAATGATGCATCCACCAACAATAATAAATCCAACGCCGCCTTCGGCTCTTCGTCTGTAGAATTCAACGAGGCGATCATTTGATTCTCCTGTGGGGGTATATCCCAGATGCATTGCCGTCATGACTATCCGATTTTTAAGTGTCATTCCACTGATCGATATTGATGAAAACAAATAGGGAAATTCCATAGTTGCACTCCTTTACATTTTTTTTCGCTATCATATATCCAAAGTTGTCACGTTGTAAAGACGTATTCTTGTCAGCGGCACCTTCCCGTCTCTAAGCGGGGGCGAACAAAAAACATCACACGAACGTAGCCTTCCCGCTTTTTAACGGGCCCAGATCAAGAAAGAAATTTTTGGATTTTCAGGGAGGCCTTTGATGGTGGAGGACTGCCTTCTGCCTACTGTTTACTACCTACTGCACTTTTTATAGGAGGCATGGAGGGCAGAATCGGGTTTGGTTCTTGCTTTGCAGATTCGATCCAATTCGTCGAGAGTACGTTAGGAAGGTCATAATCTTAATCGTAATCATACTCTTTTGCAGCCTATTTTAACCTGCTCGATTAGGATTACGATTAAGATTATGAGTAAGAAACTAATTTAATGGGCGACGTTAGAAGCATGCCTGCCGAATATAGGACGAATAGGAGGGTACCATCGGGTCCTCTCAACCCGGACCTGTAAGCGTTTCCCCCGGCCTCCCCAAATGGGGAACAGGCCGGGGGGGGGACAAGTATGCAGTAATGTTTACGTGAGGGAATATTTCCCGAAAATATCGTCGTAATAGGCCTTTTCAGAGACCGTGTACCATGGGC
>CAYOWC010000171.1:6225-10445 GCA_964407525.1 uncultured Desulfobacteraceae bacterium
TATTTCCCGAAAATATCGTCGTAATAGGCCTTTTCAGAGACCGTGTACCATGGGCCTACCTGTTTCTGGAAGGCCTCAAATCCTGCACTGACCTTTTTAGACATGGCATCTTTAGCAGCTTGTTCTGCAACTACTTCTTTGGCCAGTTTGCGAAGGGCATCCATTACGCTGTCAGGATATTTGAGCAGCTTTACTTTGTGCTTCTTCATCAATTCCACCAGGGCTGCGCCATTGCGGGCATCAAACTGCGCCAGGCACCAGAGCTCATTGGCCATGCAGGCGGTATCTAAAACGGTCTGGAGATCTTTCGGAAGGGACTCGTATGCTTTCTTATTGAAGAAATACTCCAGATAGGTCCCCGGTTCGTGCCAGCCCGGGTAGTAGTAATACTTGGCGGCTTGGTAAAAACCCATCCTGTTGTCGTGCAACGGCCCTACCCATTCGGTCGCGTCAATAACCCCGCGTTCCAGGTTCGTGAATATTTCTCCCCCGGCTGTCAGGACGACAGTGGCCCCCGCTTTGGCAAGGACTTTTCCGCCAAGGCCGGGGATTCGCATTTTAAGACCCTTGAAGTCTTCAATGCTGTTAATTTTTTTGTTGAACCAGCCGCCCATTTGAACGCCGGTAGAACCACCCGGCCTCGGGATCAGATTGAATGGGGCGTAGGTCTCTTCCCAGAGTTTCAGGCCGTCGCCGCCGTGAAACCATGCGGACATCCCCTGGGCATTCATGCCGAATGGTACAGCCGAAAACCACTGGGCAGCAGCGGTTTTGCCCGCCCAATAGTAAGCGGCGCCGCTTCCCACCTCGATAGTGCCGTTGGAAACCGCATCGAAGATACCCATTGGAGGGATCAACTCCCCTGCGGCATAAACTTGAATTTTCAATCTTCCCCCGGAAAGTTCCCCCACCAGTTTGGCCAGGCGTTCGCAACCGGTCTGCAATACGGGAAGCCCGGGCGGCCATGTGGTGACCATTTTCCACCGGTAGGTTTTTTTTGCCAGGACTGCGGGTGCATTGACCGCGGTTGCCGCGACTGCAGCCGCGCCAACGCCCGCTTTTTTCAAGAATTCACGTCTTTCCATAACAACCTCCTTGTCTTAAGTGTTTATGTTTTTAGATGGTTAATCCCCAAAAACAACTTTTGGAAGCCAGGTGGCAAGTTCGGGCCAGAAAATAACAATGCCAAGCCCGATCAACTGCACGCACACAAATGGAATAATGCCTCGATAAATATGACCTGTTGTTATTTCAGGAGGCGTCACGGCCTTGAGATAGAACAGGGAGAATCCAAAAGGGGGCGTCATGAAAGAGGTTTGCAAATTCACTGCAAGAAGAACGCAGAACCATATGGGGTCAAACCCGAATTCAATCATGATGGGAGCAAGTACAGGGACATGAATAAAAGTGATTTCTATGAAATCCAGGAAAAAGCCGATGAAGAAAATCAGGGCCATAACGATGACAAGCACCATATTTTTACTGGATACGCTCGCAATGTATTCCAGGAATTCCCTTACCAGGCCATCCCCGCCCAGTCCCCTGAAAACAAGCCCGAAAGCAGCCGCGCCACAAAGGATGATAAATACCATGCAGGTCAGGTTCATGGTGCTGGTCATGACCTTTTTCAGGATATCCATACTGAATTTTCCATTTATGACGGTCAACAGTGTAGCACCTACCGCACCCACTGCCGCAGCTTCCGTGGGGGATGCAATGCCGGCAAAAATGCTCCCTAAAACGGCCACCATCAGGAAAAGGGGAGGGACGAGTGCACGTGAAACTCTGATCAGGAGTTCTTTGCGGGAGATAGCGTCAAGCTCTTCCTGGGGTATGGCAGGTGCGATATGCGGGCGCAGGTGGGCGGCAACCAGGATATATACGACATAGAGGGTCATCAGGAGCATCCCGGGCAGGACGGCCCCCATGAAGAGCTCTCCCACGGAGACCCCCACGATATCGCCAATGAGGACAAGCACGATACTGGGTGGGATAATCTGCCCCAGGGTACCCGAGGCGGAAACGGTTCCCGTAGCGAACTCCTTCTGATAATTTCGCCGCATCATGGTGGGTACGGCGAGAAGTCCCATAGTTACGACTGTAGCACCCACAATTCCTGTAGATGCTCCAAGCAAAGCGCCGACAACCACGACGGATACCGCCAGACCGCCTTTGATACGGCCAAAAAGTATGCCCATGGTATCAAGCAATTCTTCTGCAAGCCCGGAACGTTCCAGCATGACCCCCATGAAAACGAACAGGGGAACGGCAATGAGAGTGACATTGGTGATTCGCCCCCAGATGCGCAGGGGAAGGAGATCGAAGAAGGACCAGCCAAAGCCGATAAGACCGAAGACAAGAGATGTCCCCAGGAGAGTGAATGCAACCGGAAAGCCTGCCATGAGCAGGATGGTGAGAGCCAGAAACATCCATGCGGCCAGGTATTCCATTACAAAGTCCTTTCCCGGGCTTTTTCGACACCTGCCAGGAGAAGGATGCTGTGTAGACCCATGGATATGCCCTGCAGAAAAAGGAGAAGAAACCCGGTTGTTATGGTTCCTTTCAGGATATACCGGTAAGGAATCCCTCCGGGGTCAGGGGATCCTTCCATGATCATCCAGGAATTGGCCGTGAATTTCCAGGAGGTGATAATGACCATGAGGCATCCCGGAAGCATGAAGAAGATCACCCCGATGAGGTTGATCCAGGCCTGTCCCCTGGGACTCAGGTTCTGGTATATGACGTCTACCCGAACATGCCCGTCGTGAAGCAGGGTATATCCCGCTCCCATTAAAAAGATGAAACCAAAAACATGCCATTCCAGCTCTTGGACAAAAACAAAACTTGTATTGAAAAGGTAACGCATGACAACATCTGTGAATACAATCAGGACCAGAGCCAGCGTAACCCAGGCCACAACTCTTCCGACCCATTCGTTTATGCCGTCAAAGACATTGCAGATCATTTCAAGAACATTCATTAGAATCCTCTCAAGAAAGATAAACCGAAAGAACAGATTATTCATTTTACGGATAGAATCTAAATATATGCCAAAACGTTTTTCAGGGTCAAGCCTTAAATGTTGCCGGAGTTTCACTGCAAATCCACGATTTACCTGGCGTCTTAAGTGCCGGCGTCTGGAAACTGTTCCAACTTTTAACGTTTACAAAATTCTACCCTGAAGATCATTGGAACAAAGGGTTTCGCGAAATTTTTTTGCGAGTGGCATGACGAGAATCATTTTTGGTGTGGAGGAATAGGTTTTTCCTTTGCGAGGAAGGCCTTCGCCTGTGGTCATTCCCAGGTATTGCCAATTGGCGGCTTTGTAACAGCTGCCGGCGTAAAGCTGGGGGTCGACAAATGTTTCCATCAGTACGGGTTCAAATCCCCATTTTTCAAGCCAGTCATTCTTGATGCGCCTGCTTACCTTTCCAAGCACATGGCTCGCGAGATTTTTGACTTGAACCCACGGCAAAATGAGAAAACGGTTGTTGTTGATCATCCAACCCTGATTTTTTGTCTTCTGTCTGTTTGTCCATCCAATCCATTGATCCCTTAGTTTCATAGATTTCGCTGCGCCACAAAACATAAGGCACCCCAGAATGCCTCGTTCGGACGTAATGAAATAGCGAATATAGGTGCCAAAGGGGTGCTTATATCCAAGGTAATGGTATCGAGACACATATTCATTCCAGAGTTTTTTAGACGTCTCTTCCTGCACGATCTCAAGATGTACCGCTCCCAATTCCTTCAATGTGCACACCATATCAGGTTGGGGCCTGGTTTTTGTCGTATGGACAACGGGTTTTCGTTTTTTCTTTGGCGTTGGAACTTTTTCGGGAAGCCTAACAAAACCTTCTTCCTCAAGTTTTTCAAGGAGATTTGCGCAGGCGTCCAGTTTACATGCACCGGTTGGAGCATACCATTCCAGATGTTCACAGATAGTGGCAGTCAGCTCTGACCTGCTCAGTTTGGGGAACATTTCTACTGTTTCTCTGATTGTATCAAGTTCTTCAAGGGTTATATCGCGACCACATTGAATAAGCGTGTTCTTTTTGTTTTCCGGCAACAGATTCAGCCTCCTTATATCGTAAGAGATTCAAAACTGACAGTCTCGTGAAAAGTCCCCAATCCCGTCACCCCCGCGAAAGCGGGAGTCCATAATCACCTGTTACTACCGGAGTCTCGCAGGCTCGCTTACCCGGAGTCTCGCAGGCTCG
>CAYOWC010000172.1:0-8090 GCA_964407525.1 uncultured Desulfobacteraceae bacterium
CGGGGATGCGTACGATCCACTGTGTAATATCAAAAGACATAAATTTCCTCTCATTCTTAATTAGTGCCCATCCATTAATGGTTCTGTGGGCACTGCAGGTTTCCAATTAACACATCTTGCGCTGGAGCATACCGCTTTGAAAACAATGGATACCATATCACGCAGTTCCCTCTTCAACGGGCTTCCCGAGGACCAGATCAGAAAGGTAAGCGAAATCGCTTCTGATGAGGATTTCAAAAAGGGTGCCACTATCTTTCTTGAAGGGGATGATGGCAACGGTTTCTACCTGATTCATGCCGGAATGGTCAAGATATATAAAGCGTCTCCGGGAGGAAAAGAGCAGATTCTCCACATCCTCGGGCCTGGTGAACCTTTTGGAGAGGTCCCGGTTTTTTCAGGGAGGCAATTTCCAGCCAATGCCGAAGCGATCTCAGAGACCCGTCTTCTCTTTTTCCCAAGAACCGCTTTTGTGAATCTCATCTCAACCAATCCTTCTCTCTCCCTGAACATGTTGGCAGTCTTGTCCTTGAGACTTCGCCAATTTACCCTCCAGATAGAAAACCTTTCCCTGAAAGAAGTTCCGGGTCGTCTGGCAGGATACCTGGGGTACCTTTCAAGTAAACAGAAAAAAAAAGAACTGGTCCTTCTGGATATTTCGAAAGTCCAACTTGCAAGTCTTTTGGGTACCATCCCTGAAACGCTCTCGAGGATTTTCTCAAAGATGTCTGATCAAGGTCTTATTGAGGTAAAAGGCCGAGAGATCAGAATCCTGGATTCAGACAGATTAGCCAGACTGGCGAGTGATGGAAAAAGTACAATGCTATAACAGGAGGTTCATTCCCATTGTTTTTCAATCCAACTTGTAGTCCCTCTTAACGGCCAGGGAACTTGTATTGGAACCAATTCTGGTTTTCTGACTCTATAGGTCACAAAGACAGGTTAATTATTAACCGTTTCTAAAAGAGGCAAGATTAATAATGAAAAAGGAACTTTCTCGAAGATCATTTCTAAAGGGAGGACTTGCAACAGTAGGTGTTTTAGGGGTATCCTCTCTTCCTCTTCCAGCCACAGCAAAGGGGGTTTCCGGGCAGGAACTGGCAACCCTGATCGATATACGAAAATGCATAGGCTGTGAAGCCTGCGTTGAAGCCTGCCAGGAAGTCAATGCAACAAAATTTCCGGAACCCAAGAAACCTTTTCCAAAGATGTATCCCACTAACAAGGTCAAGGTGTCTGACTGGTCCGATAAGAAGGATGTGACGGACAGACTCACCCCGTATAATTGGCTCTTTATTCAAGAATCCACTGTAAACGTGAACGGCCAAGAAGAGACCTTCACGATCCCACGACGGTGCATGCACTGCCAGAATCCACCCTGTGCGGACCTGTGTCCCTGGGGAGCCGCTCGAAAACTCAAGAACGGAATTACGCAAATCGACCCGGATATCTGTCTTGGTGGATCAAAATGCAAAGTTGTTTGTCCATGGCATATTCCACAAAGACAGACTGGCGTTGGCCTTTATCTCGATATTCTGCCCGCATTAGCAGGAAACGGCGTCATGTATAAATGTGACCGGTGCTACAACAGAATCGAGGACGGAAAACTGCCGGCCTGCATTGATGTATGCCCCGAGAATGTTCAGAAAATAGGCCCGAGAGATGAGATCCTTGCTGAAGCCCACGCCATTAAAGACGAGATACACGGATTTATCTACGGGGAAAAAGAAAACGGGGGGACGAATACGATCTATGTCTCGCCTGTTCCCTTCGAAGATTTGAACAAGGGCCTGGAAAAAGCGGCTGGAAAACCCGGGCTTGAAAAGGTTGAGGATTCCATGGCCCATGCAGACAATCTGGCAAAAGCGATGATTATTGCTCCCATCGCGGGAATTGCTGCAGCAATAGGGAAATTCTACACGTCCTCAAAAAAGCTGGCAGCTTCTAAGGAGGACGAAAAATGAAAGCCGAAAAAATTATGCTGTCACCGGGCAAAATGAAACTCAAGAAACTATACATCCTGACCCTTATTGTCCTGGCATTTACCGGTTTTGGCCAGATGCCCATTTTTAAACGGTATTACATCGCAGACATTCCCGGGCTGGGATGGTCGGCCGATTTTTACATGACGCATTATATTCATTATATTGGTTCCATCCTGTTCCTTGGGCTCATCGCCTATTTCATAGTCGATTATTTTCTTTCTGAACGGAGACGTTTTAAACTTTCTGTATCTTCCGGGGTTCGGATACTGCTGCTAGCTGGTATTGTCATCACCGGAATCTTCAGGGTTTTCAAAAACTTCCCGGATGTGGTCTTCTCACCGGGGTTTACGGTGTTTATCGATATCGCTCATCTGGGATTTGCCATGGCCTTTCTGTTTTCGGCCCTCGGTTTCCTTATTGCCGGCTCCGGATGGGTTAGAAAACGGTGATCCGAGATGTTCTGCATGCAGAATTATTCATAGGGAGGGAAATATGGGATTTTTCAAGAGGCTGTTTGGAATCTGTGAAACCGCTCCTCCAACCGATTCAGACGGCTGGAATCTTTCCGGCGGAAAAATCGAAATTCAGCTTGATCGTGTGTCCGAACTGGCCAACAAAGGCGGCGCGATCCGTCTTGAAGGAAAGGGCATGCCCGAAAAAGTGCTTGTAATTCACGGGCACGATGGGGAATTCCACGCATTCAAAAACCGGTGCACCCATGCCGGACGGCGTATTGATCCCTATGGCACCGACGAACAGATCCGTTGCTGCAGCATATCCAAATCCACATTCGATTATACGGGAAAAGTGCTGTCAGGAGCGGCCAAGAAACCGATTACCAGTTACCAGGTGGAACGTGAAGATGGAAAGCTGATTATTCATCTTCCTTGAATTCGAAAATCCCGTTCTTCAGAACTACCCCCTGTTCGGTGCTTACGTTTACAAGACAACGGCCTTCTTCCACCCAACACCGGGTAGTCAGGGTGTCTCCTGGATAGACGGATTTCGAAAAACGTGCCTTGAAGTTTCTGAAACGGGTTACGTCCCCATCCAGAACCCCGTTTATGACGGAGCGGACTGCATAGCCGTAGGTACACAGACCGTGGAGGATAGGCCGGTCGAATCCGCCCCGCCTAGCTGCTTGGGGATCCAGATGGAGTGGATTGAAGTCACCGCACAATCGATACAGGATTGCCTGATTGTCTCCAACCACGGAAGAAATCGTTACATCGGGTTCTACCCCTTCAGGAGGATCGACAGATTCCTCCCTGGGGCCTGGATCTCCCCCAAATCCACCCGCACCTAAATAGAAGATAGCCCAATTGGCGTCGTAAAGGTGCTTTCCATCTTCTGTTTTTCCCGTTACCTTCAGATGGAAAACCGCCCCTTTGCCCTTGTCGTAAATTGCGGCGACTTCCCCCACCTGGACCATCTTTCCTTCGGGTGGAATATCCCGGAACACCCGAATAGACTGTTCTCCATGGAGCATAAGAGACCATTCTATGTCCGCGCCCAGATCGGGAAACGCCTTGAAGGCAGGTACTACGCAAAAGCTCGGCAGGACCTTGATTCCACCCGGAGCGCCTTCATAGACAAAGGGAAGCTCCCCGGAAGAAGCTCCAACTCCTAAAGCATACAGGGCTACGTCCTTCCACGTATATTCAAAAACAACGGGTTTACTCTTTTTTCCGATAAGACTGAGATCCACTGAAGGCATGTGACAACCTCTCTTTTAATTGTTCATGTTGGAAAATCATTGATCATCACCTGAAAATGTGCATGATGGTTCTAAGGCGGCGAAGCCGCAACCAAAATGTCTCGCGCCCCGGTGAAACAAAAGCAAAAAAGGTTTCACTGGGCAGGCAAAGACGCAAAGGCGCAAAGATTTTTTTGTTTTTTTGTGACAGAAAACTAGGTGATAAGGTACTAAAAGTGTCTTTCCCTCGGGGAGTACATCCCCGCTTTTTTTCTCCTTTTCCATCGTAGAAAGTTCGGGCTGGATACGCAAACAAAATATCTGATTTTGGAGCCGGAAATGATTGTATTGCGACTTGTCGATAGAATCCTTGCCAGAATTGAAGGATGGCTCATTATTGCCATGCTCTCGCTCATGGTAATCTTTACCTTCTTCCAGGTCGTGTTGCGGGGGCTCTACACCCATGGGCATCTGCCGTGGGCCAACACCCTCATGGGGCAGATCGACTGGTCCGAGCCGTTCGTCAGACTTCTCGTTCTGTGGATCACCTTTTTAGGCGCCTCTTTGCTGACGAGGGACGGCAAGCATATTCAGATAGATCTATTTTCCTCCATCCTCCCCCCCCGATGGCTTCCTCTCAGGGATTTTATTCTTTCCACGGTGTGTGCGTCCCTCTGCGCAATGATGATCAAAGTGTGCGTAGACTATCTGAGCATGGAAATGGAATTCGGAGGGACCATGTTTCTTGCGCTGCCTACCTGGACGGGGCAAATTATTCTACCCGCGGGGTTTGGGCTGCTCCTGGTCCATTTCCTGGTCAAGGCCGTCGACCAGGGAATCCAAACCGTAAGGAGTATCAGAGAATGATATTCATCCTTGTACTCCTCCTCATTGTCCTGGTTATCTCCGGCCTTCCCCTCTTTGCCGGAATTCTTGGTGCCTCCCTCCTGGGGCTTTATACCAGCGGCGTGGAATTTACCGCCATCCCCATCGAGATCGTACGTCTGGCCAATTCGCCCATTCTTCTGGCTATTCCTCTTTTTACCTTTGCGGGATACCTTCTTTCCCACGGTGGAACTTCTACCCGGCTCGTTCGGTTTTCACGAAGCCTGCTGGGATGGCTTCCCGGGGGGCTCGGGGTCGTGGCCCTGGTTACCTGCTCCTTTTTCACGGCCTTGACCGGGGCTACCGGAATCACCATCATCGCCCTTGGGGGATTGTTGTACCCGGCCCTGATTTCAGAGCGTTACAAGGAAAACTTCGCCCTTGGCCTTATGACTACGTCCGGATCTATTGGGCTCCATTTCCCGCCGAGTCTTCCCATTATACTCTATGGGTTTGTTTCCGGAACCAGTATTGAAAAACTCTTTATGGCTGGCCTGATCCCGGGGATTCTCATCATCGGGGTTCCATCTCTCTATTCCATTTATATGGGCAAAAAATGGAAACTGGATCGACCCCGCTTTTCTGCAGCTGAATTTCTAGGCGCTCTCAAAGGGGCAGCCTGGGAACTGCCTATTCCTTTTCTCATCTTAGTCGGAATCTACTCGGGCCTGAGTACAGCCACTGAAGCTGCAGCCCTTACGGTCGTCTACGTTCTCTTCATAAAGGTCGTAGTGTTTAAAGAGCTTAACGTATTTAAAGACCTTCCGGAAATCATGAAAGAAAGCATGAAAATGGTCGGGGGCATCATGATCATTCTGGGTGCCGCCCTGGCCTTTACCAACTATCTCGTGGATGCCTTTATCCCTATGCGAATCCTCGAATTTATGGAAGGGCTGATGGACAGCAAGATTGGGTTCCTGATTCTGCTCAACATTTTTCTCCTGCTTGTGGGCTGCATGATGGACATATTCAGCGCTATCCTGGTCGTGGTCCCACTCATTCTTCCCCTGGCCGACCGCTTTGGCATCGATCCGGTTCATATGGGAATCATCTTCCTGACAAATCTCGCCATAGGCTATAACACTCCTCCCGTGGGTCTGAATCTCTTTATCGCCAGTTCCCGGTTCGACCGTCCTGTTGTTCAATTGTACAGGGCCACTCTCCCGTTTCTGGTCCTGCTCCTTCTTACCCTTATCCTCATTACCTACTGGCCAGGGTTGAGTCTGTTTCTTCCCAATCTTTTCAAGTAACACCAAAAAAAGCAATTAGCGCTTAGCCTTTAGCGGTTAGCTTGCCACTCCAGATCGACATAGTAGGGAAAGTGATCGGAAGGGTACCGGCCATCATATCGATCTCGAACAATGCACGCATTCTTAACCGTCCATTGCCGGGATGTCAGGATCCAGTCTATCCGGCTTGTTTCCGGAACACCGGTAAACCCATGATGGGTAAAGCTCTCTTTCCCTTCGGATCCTTGCATGTCTTGCCAGGAATCCGTGAGCCTCGATTGGCTTCCCGTCAGCAGATCATGGGCAGGCGAGCCTGGCTTATCATTAAAATCACCCATGAGGATAACAGGGTTGGCCTTCTGATTCACCCAGTCGCCGATGATTTCAGCCTGTTTAGTGCGTGCTTCTTCACCTATATGATCCAGGTGAGTAACAGCTGCTGAAAAACTTTTCCCTGATTCCCTGTCTTTCAGATTTGCGTAACTCATCATACGGGGAAAAGCGCTGTCCCAGTCCTTGCTTCGATGCACCTGGGGGGTTTTGGAAAGCCAGAATTCTTTTCCTCCTAGAATTTCAAAACGTTCTCTCTCAACAAAAAGGGTAGGGTACTGGCATGTGTCGTCCCACACGCGAAAAGGGGTATGCAGATGATAGCCCTTCAGATGCTCTTCAAGGTAGTTTAACTGACTTTTCATGCCCTCCTGGGTTCCCAGAATAGAGGGACGGAATTTTCTGATGATTTTCAAAACCAGGGAGCGTCGATTCCGCCAGACGTTTGAGCCGTCTCGATCGTTTTCAAACCGCAGATTAAAAGTCATTACGCGCAAATTCATGCTACTTCCTCCTCAACTGCTTGGGATCTCTGGATACCAAGGATCGTGGACCCAATAACTTCCCCAACTATGCATCATAACTTCAGGCCATTTTCGTCCAATATGAAATAACAAAAACATTGAAATAGCGACATACTTCAGCTTTTGTGATTCCATATCGAACAGGTAAGCGAAGACTCCGAACCTGACCCAAATCTATGCGCCTACTTACGAAAGTTATTGCGTCCACGATCCCAATCAACTTTCCGAAGGAAGCTGTTTGACTATGTGTCGGAGCATCTGTTGGTAAACGGCGGCAAAGATCTCCGGGGTGAGGATATAATCGGGATTGGCGCTGTAAAACCTTCGTACCAGTTCTTCCGTTGTTGCCTCCACATCCCTTGTTCTGAGATAGACTTCTTCAAATTCTGCGCGTCGTTTTGCGGCGTCCTTAATGCTTTCCTTAATGTAGCATGCCGCTTCCTCTTCGGTGACGTACCCGTAATGATCTGCACAGAGGTAGGCCACGTCCAGGTCTTTCAGCTTTGTCAGGCTCTCCTGGTATTTTGTGTAGTTGGAATTCCCGGCGGCGAGAATCATATCCTTGTAAGGGATCCCCCCTCCATCAGAGGGAAAGAGGGCTTTCAAGGCCGGCACATACAGGGAGATAGAACATGAGGAGTGTCCAGGGGTTTCGTAGATGATCCCTTCAAAGGGTTCAACTCCGATCCGGTCTCCTTCTGTCACAGTGTCGCCTGTGATGTCATCTCGCCATTCAAGGTCGTACTGGGAATAGACTTCCTTGAGGTCCATACGGACCGCCACGTCCCGGCCGAAGTCGTTGATGGTAGTGATGGCCTTGGGCATGTTGAGGATGCGCCATCCCCGGGCAGAGGCATAAATATCCATGCGGGGATTGCGCCGTTTGAAAAAAGGAATGACACCGACATGGTCGAAATGTGCGTGTAAAATGAGAACTTTGGTGATCCGTGTTTCATCGATACCGAATTCTTTGAACTGTTCCAGAAGAGTGGGCGTCAAATAACTCATCCCACCGCTCACGATCATTGATTCTTTGTCTCCTTCCAACAGATAAATGCACGATTCTTTGCGACCCAGGCACCAGAGCCCGTCAGTTATTTTTCCTGTCTGTCTTATTCTCATGATAATTCCTTTCTCGATAGTATTCCAATGGGGTGCCGCCCGATTTATTCCCTTTTCAAGGGTTGCTGGAATCATAATGAAACCGGGGTTAAGAGTCAAGATTCTGCAAGCGGAAGTATGATTTCTATGAGACTACTCGGGTTGCACGTTGCTTGTGAATGTTATTATGTTGGCTATTAGAGTTGTTTTCTTACTGCTTACTGCCTTCTGCCTTCTGCCTACTGTCTACTGCCTACTGCTTTATCCACTTCCCTATGCGGTCTGCCCTTGACAAGCGTTACTCCATATGCAAGAGAAGAAGCAAAACAGGGCTTATTGATTG
>CAYOWC010000172.1:8190-10438 GCA_964407525.1 uncultured Desulfobacteraceae bacterium
TGGTATGTAAAGGAAGGAGTAGACGATGGGTAAAAAAATTCGAGTAGCGGCGGCACAACTGGCCCCGGTATTTCTGGACCGCGAAGGCACGGTGGAAAAGGTCTGTAACGCGATGAAGGAGGCAGCGTCAAATGGCGCCCGGGTAGTGGCATTCCCGGAAACGTTCATACCGGGTTATCCTTACTGGGCTGCAACATTTGACCCGCTTTCTGCTCGACGCTCGTCTACTCCCAGCTTTTCCCGCAGACTTTTTGAACAGTCGGTGGAGATTCCCAGCCCAACCACCAGAGAACTCTGTCGCGCGGCAAAGAAGGCCGGCTGTCTTGCGGTCATCGGGTTAAATGAGCGGGAAGGCGGCACCCTCTATAATACGCAACTCTTTGTGGGCCCTGACGGGGAAATTATCGGCAGACACCGAAAACTGGTGCCCACCAGTCATGAGCGCATGGTATGGGGGAGGGGAGACGGAAGAGATCTGATGGTGTTTTCGAGCCCCTTTGGCAAGGTCGGCGGGCTGATCTGTTATGAACACTCCAATGCCCTTTTCCGCTATGCCCTCCAGGCTCAGGGAGAAGAGATCCACGTGGCCAATTGGCCGGGCGGTATGCCATGGATCAACGGGATCATTGATGCGGCCGTTCGTCATTACGCTTTTGAAGGGCAGTCTTTTGTGATTAATTCCACAGCAGTTCTTACGGAAGAGATCATTGAGGCCCTTGGGAAAGGGGGTAGTGTAGACCAATTGAAGCCGGGAGGGGGATATTCCGCCATTGTGGCGCCGGGTGGGAAGTATCTTGCCGGACCCGAGCCGGAAAAAGAGACCATCCTCTATGCCGATCTGGATTTTGATGAGATCATAGACTGGAAAATGATGGTGGATTCTTCCGGACATTACGCGAGGCCGGATGTGGTACAACTCCTTCTTCGACGAGAGCCACACCACCCGCTGGTGATCCAGGAACCGGAAGCCCCACCAAAAGATTCCTGAATCCGGTTTCTGTCACTCCCCTCCGCTGGGGAAAAAACCAGGCAGAGCGAGGAAAAAACTTCTTAAAGAAAGTCTCGCGCCCCGGTGAAACAGAAGCAATAAAGGTTTCACTGGGCAGGCAGAGACGCAAAGACGCAGAGAACAACAGGTTTAGGGTGTCAAGTTTGAGAAACCCCGTTTCCCCGATAGAGACGGGATCTGGGACAAATTTCAAATTTCCAGTTTCAAAAAAAGCCCCTCCCAAGGGCACATCCCCTGACAAAGCAGGAAATGCGGACCCAAAAAAGGAGCCTCTTTCTTGAATGGATTACGAGCAGTCTTACTTTCCTTTTTCGGCCTTATACAGACCTTCTCGCAATCTTGCTGATCCGGGATTGTTCACATCTTTTTTTACCAGGATATCTACGGGTCGCAGTGCTTTGCCGTAATAATCCTTATTGAAATCATCGTTTACCTTGATAACCGAGCCATCCAGCGCAAGGCCGGCAAATGCACCCTGTGCCCGAGAGAAGGAAACCAGGTCCGCTGTCACTCCCTTGCCCGCTGCACCAGCGCCCACGGGCCCCAAGGCCACAGAGGTATCTCCACCAAGTTTAAACGATGAACCATACAGGGACTCCAGACCACGCTGGGTCCTGATCTGCATGATCACTTGTGAGGATTCTCCTCCAATCTGGAGGCCGAAACTCACCGAGCCGATACTGTAGAAAGCAGGCTGTCCCCAACGCTCAGTCTTCGGGTCACGCAGCAGTACGATACCTCTTCCACCGGAACCACCAAATATGAATCCCGCCTTGAGAAGCTGCGGAATAATAAAAACCCCTTTTGCATTTTTGAGGTGATCCCTGAACCAACCCATTTCCCCGTCACCAACGAAATCATTCAGAGTAACCAGAGCTTGATCCACCAGTATCTGGGGCTTGAGATCATCCTGTGCACTAACCGGCATGGACATGAGGCAGAAAATAGCTACCAGAAATAGACTCACTGCGAAACGAAAACCTGTTTTGATTCCTTTTTTTCCAAACATGTTTTGTTCTCCTTTTTTCCCTCTAAAATGGTTGTTATCCGGCCTGAACAGAGGAAGTCTCAAAACCGGTCCCACTGAATAATCTCCTTTCGACTTACAATTCAGGCAAAACAATTTCGTGCTTTTTTCCTGATCACCTCCTCTCCACGCTTCTTAATATCGTTGGCTCATCGCAGATTAACGTGATATTTTCATCAATTCGCGAATAGACCATGCTCAGATTCCAGGTG
>CAYOWC010000173.1:0-10420 GCA_964407525.1 uncultured Desulfobacteraceae bacterium
GTCCGTTCCGATTCGGTAAAAAAACATAATCTTAGCGTTCTTTGCGTCTTGAGCGAAGCCCCGCTAGCGGGACAAGCGGGCGGTAAATATACTGTAAAAGTTTCTTTCTTGATCTGACTGGCTTTTTTTTAGCCGGCGGTGGCGCTCATAATTGTGGGTCAACCGGAACTGATGTGGTAAAATAACCCTTTTCTTCCTTTTTGTCGTTGCATTACAGATAGTTACATCAGGGTTAAAAAATGCCGTTTTTTTACTCTTAACAACATTGTTAAGGTATTGATATCTTAGCAATGATTTGCGTAACATATTGATTTTATTGACCACACTGATTCCGGTTGACGGGGTTCAGGATCACACCAGTTCCGGTTGAGCCATAATTGTTATCTAAAAATACCGTATCGAAAAATACAGTAAACGGCCTTGAAACCATCTTTCCAATTGATCTTTTTCCCCTCTTCGTATGTGCGCCCGTAGTAGGACACGCCAACCTCAAAAATTCGACATTTCAACCTTGCGATTTTGGCTGTAATTTCGGGCTCCATGCCGAACCGGTTCTGTTCGATGACAATCTGTCTGACTACTTCGGCTTTCATCATTTTGTAACAGGTTTCCATATCGGTCAGATTCAGATTGGTGAACATATTTGAAAGAAGGGTTAAGAATTTATTTCCCACATAATGCCAGAACAGGTGTACCCTGTGGGGACCGCCTCCAAGGAAGCGCGATCCGTAAACCACATCCGCCTTCCCATCCATTATGGGGGTCAGCAGCTTTGGGTACTCCATGGGGTCATATTCCAGGTCTGCATCCTGTATGATTGCCGCATCCCCGGTAATGTATTTCAGTCCCGATCTTATTGCGGCTCCTTTCCCCATGTTTTTTGTATGGTAAATGACCCTGTCCACGTCTTTCTCGATCTGGTTTCTTATCAGTTCAGTGGTTCCGTCTGTGGAGCAGTCATCAACAAGAATGATCTCCATATCCCGGACCGGGGATTTTTTGACAAGTGCTATCAGCTCCGTGAGAGTAGCTCTTTCATTATAACATGGAATAATTACAGATAGTTTCATCTTGAACCTCAAATAAAAAGGTCTCGCGCAAAGTCGCAAAGACGCAAAGAAAAATTACAGCCCTTTGGCAGTCCCTAAAGTAGCAATCACCATTAGAGAAGCCCTGAAATTGACGAGAAAATATATCGTTCATAGTTTCTTATCTCTGCGCCTTTGCGCCTCTGCGCGAGACATGTTCGGTTTTATTTATGCCGCGTTAGAGATTCTTGAGGGAAGGCATCTCAAGTGTCTTCAACCTTTCAAGTTCTCTTTCAGCAGTGAGGTCATAATGGATCGGTGTAATGGTGATCCTCTGATTTTTCAATGCGACCGAGTCGTTTTCATTGTTTCCGTTCTCGATAAATTTCTCTCCTGTGAGCCAATAGTACCGGTTTCCCCTTGGGTCCGTTCGGCGTTCAAATCTCTCTATAAACCGGGAAGTTCCCTGCCTTGTAATGGATACCCCCTGGATTTTGTCTTTAGAGATGGCCGGAACGTTCACATTCAGGGCTATTCCGTCTTTCAAATCCGTTTTCATCATGAATCTGATAATCTCTTTACTGAAATCGGCAGCAAAACTGAAATCAGGATTCTTGATGGTATCAAGAGAAATCGCTGCTGATCGTATTCCTAAGAAAGCACCTTCAGTTGCTGCGGATACGGTTCCTGAATAGAGGATGTTCACTCCCACATTGGCGCCGAGGTTTATTCCGGAGAGGATCATATCGGGAGGAGCATTAAGCAATTCCTGTACCGCTATTTTTACACAATCTGCTGGGGTGCCTTGTACGGCATATCCGAAGTCCATTCCCTTTTTTCGAATTTTCTTCACCCGGATAGGAGAAGATAAAGTAATGGCATGTCCGACGGCGCTCATCTCCGATTCCGGCGCAACCACACACAGATCGTGTTCTGGTTTCAAGGCCTGGTAAAGGGCAAACAGGCCGGGAGCGTGTATGCCGTCGTCATTGGTTAGAAGGATGAGCATGGCTCTCCAATTTTAAACAGAAATTCAGGGTAGTAGAGAGAATTTCTGTTTAATTATTGATTATCAGGTTTGTGTGCTGTATATTGGCCTTCACTGATTTTTAGATTATTTGAGAATATACACAATATAAGTCTGTGTTTAAAAGGAAAATCTGAGGTTTGGATTTCTTACAGTGTGAAATTAAGGGGAAAACTATGAGCGATAAAGGATCCGCTCGCATATGGCTGCTGGCAGTTCTCGCGGTCGCGGTGGCTGTTTTTGGCTATTATCTGTATTCAGTGAAAGGTTTTGATGAAGCAAAAGAGCAGGTGGACGTTGAGGTTGTTTCTGTTGAAGAGGTAGAAGTGCAGCCTGCAAAAACAGCTGCGCTCGAAGATGAACCCGGAAAAAAACAGGATGCGCCCGGAAAAAAGCAGGATGAGTCTGCCACATTGGAAAAAGGCGAGTCTGGCCCCACAGAGGAAACAAAACAGGTTGTTAAAGGAAAAATTAACAACCAGCCGCTTTCGGCAATTGAACCCGGACTGCCGCCGGGCCAGGGAAAAGAGTACTGCAAGAAGATGGAAGAATATGTTGTGGGTTACTTCAAATATCTCGATGAAGATACGCAGATGGATCCCGCCACAAAAAAAATCGATGCCTTTAATCATTTTAAAAGGATTGTGAAGGATCTGGAGAAACGACCGCCGATTCCTGCGGGTGAAGGGAGCAGCCCAACAACCGTAATGATTGCGAATATTTTTCATTTTAGTCGTGCCCTTGACAGGAAGGATATCGCTTTCTTAAAGAATGTAATCGGATCTGACAAAGATACCATGGAAATCAATCTCGACATGTTTTTCCGATGGCTCATGTTAGACAGGCATTGTCCTGATTCCAATGGATGTAGACCTTCTTTTGATGCTTTATACAAATATGCCGGGTTTTTTCTGAACACTACCGGCGGGCGTTCATATATGTTCCGGCGGTCAACGGCTGTTCGACTCCTTACCACCTACTACTCTCTTCTGATTATCCACAAAGCGGACCGACTTGGTCTGAATCAATACGGCATAGATGCTCTCCCTTTCATAAGGAGTGCAAAAGAGGAGATAGGCTTTTATCCCGATTTCGAATTTCAGGACGAGTATATGGGCAACCTTCTGATGATGGAAAAATATTATATGAGAAGGCGTTAGTTCGTTAAGATCCGGCGCGTCTTTTTGCAATGATAAGGAAGGCAATAACGGCGAGGATAATCAACTGAAAATTGTCTTCTCTGCTTTTTTCTCTGGCTAGAGGTTTTAGGAAGATCTTACCGTCTAAGGACACCCCTGCGTCGTACGCAACTATTTTTGCTATGGCAATCGCGCCTGCCAAGAGGCCTTCTCCAAACTGGTCTCGTTTCAGATAGGGAAGGATATGTTGATCCTGCATTTCCTTTGCAAGAGCATCGGGTAAAACCCCCTCTAAAGCGTGCCCCGGTTTGATGCACATTTTCTTTTCTTTGACAGCAACAAAAAACAGAATGCCTCTATTTTCCCCTTTCTTTTCCATTTCCCAGCGGCTGTATAGAAGATTGGCGAAGCGTTCAAAGTTTTCTCTTCCCGTATCAGGTACAGTTACAATCATCATTGAGACACCTGCCTTCTGAAACAGTGTGTCCGAAACGGCTGCAATCCTTCGTGCAAAAGTGGGCGGGATGACGTGGGCAAGATCGTTGACAGGGCCTTCAAGCTTTGGAATTGCAGTTTCCGCGTCTGCGGATGAAAGCCAAGGTTGAGCTGCAATGATGGAAAAAGAAAAAATAAGAAAATAGTACATTACGGCCTTGTCCATTGAAGGTCGCAGAAAAGAGACGGGTTTTTTAGCGGATAATCTATTCAATGAAGTACTCTGAAGTTTTGTTTGAATTAGTCCCCACTCTGATGCTAGTATACAAAAGGGGAAGCTTCAAGTCAGCATATTTTCCTGCAGGACTTTTCTAAAGAAAGAGCAGTGTAGCCGGAAATGGCGTAAAGGGGTGTGGCAATGGAAGACAATTTTCTGGATTCTTCATTTTTTGCATTGAACAGGGTCATAGACGTGATTTATCAGGATGAAGAAGACCTTCCCGATATTCTCTATTTTGTCGTGTCCCTCGCATCAGAGATAACTGGTGCCAAAGGCAGTACGATTCGTGTTCTTGAACATGGCACGTTTGATTTAAAAGTCGTGTCTTCTTACGGTCTTTCAACGGAATATCTTGAGTCGGGCGCCATTGATTATGGGAAGAGTGTTACGGAGATCATGCAGGGTGATATTATCATCATAAATGATTTTGAAAATGATTCCCGGATACAAAATGGGTTGGCAGCGATAAAGGAAGATGTCCATTCCGTTATCGGCATTCCTTTTACAGTGAACGAGACAACTTATTCCATTTTGCGAACCTACTTTTCTTTCAGAAAAGTCCCCACTCAGGATGAAATAGCTTTTTTAAACAGTTTGGGTAAACTCAGTTGTCTTGCCATTGAACGTGCTGCAGTAAGAAGTGGATTGGTATGAAAAAAACCGAAGTGTTTTAGGGGCATGGATTCAAAAGAAAGTTTTCAGTTGGTGCCCCCGGCATGACTCGAACATGCGGCACCCAGATTAGGAATCTGGCGCTCTATCCACCTGAGCTACGGGGGCATAATTTTTCTTTATAGCATATTGTTTTCTGATGTCAAATGATTTTCGTCAGATTGAAAGGGGAACCATTGTGATTGCAAAAGTTAACAGTGTAAAGGCCTTGCACCAGGGGCGGGTCTTCAGGCTGGTTAAAGAGAATATTACCCTCAATAATGGGGTGAATGTTGATTTGGATATCGTTCGTCATCCCGGGGCCTCCGCAATGGTACCCATGTTGAATGAAAACACTTTACTGATGATCAAACAATACCGGCATGCCGTGGGAGATTTTATCTGGGAAATCCCGGCTGGAACCCTTGAAGATAATGAGGCTCCCATTCAATGCGCGCAAAGAGAACTGATTGAAGAAACGGGATATTCTGCGGATTCATGGCAGAAACTTGGAGAGATTTGCCCCTTACCAGGGTATTCGGATGAGCGAATCCATATTTTTCTAGCTTCCGAACTGACGCCGGCTAAACAGCATCTGGACGCGGACGAAGTGTTGGAAGTTCACGAGGTGGATTTCAAAAAAGCCATTGAGATGATTCTTAACGGTGACATACAGGATGCCAAAACCATCGCTGCATTGTGCTTTGTCAATCTTACATTATATCCTCAAATAAAAGGCCGTTGATGATCAATCTAACGACTTTGCTTGAAAAAGAACCTGTAAGAGCATCTGCCCCATGCAGAGTAGATGCAGGGGGGACATGGGATATCAAAGCTTTGTCCCTTCCAATGGAAAGGATTCAGCCCGCTACCATTAATATGGGGCTGACGCTCAGAACATCCGCTGTTCTCAAGCCTTCCCCGGGGAATACTGTGAGAATATCTTCAAGGGGTTTTTCACAGTCAGAGATATTTTCGGCTGATCAGATGCCGTTTAATCCTCCATTCGGTATATTTTTTGCCGCCATATCCTATTTCGGGTTTTCCGGGCTTGAAGTGGAGATTGATTCTGAGGCCCCGGTTAAGTCGGCCCTGGGAGGATCGAGTACCGCCCTGGTTGCCCTGATCAAAGCCCTTTCAAAGGTAAGGGCAAAGCTTGGGCAAAAAAGTCTTTCAAGAAAACAAATCCTCTATCTTGCTTATCATGTAGAGGATGGAGTCAGCGGCGGTAACTGTGGCCTTCAGGACCAGGCTGCTGCGGTCTACGGGGGCGTCAACCAGTGGATTTGGCGACATGGAGACAGTTCCGGGCTGTTCAGGAAGACCCTGCTTCTGGACAAAGAAGGGCAGGAACAGCTCTCAAAAAGAATTCTCGTGGTTTACAGCGGAAAAAGCCATGTTTCAGCCACAACAAATCGAAAATGGGTCCACGATTTTTTAGCGGGTCAAACCAGAGCAGGCTGGATCAAAGCCAACGAAATTGTCCATCGTTTTGCCGGTGCTTTAAAGGAAAGGCATTGGAATGAAGCTGCATCACATCTTAAAGAGGAAATGGCTCTGAGAAGGGAAATTACTCCAGAAGCAATGACCCCATTAACTGACCGCCTGGTTATGGAAGCTGAAAAACTGGGTTGTGGATCGCGATTTGCTGGGGCGGGTGCAGGGGGGTCGGTATGGGCATTGGGGGAAGTGGTTGCCATCGAAAAACTGCGACAAGCATGGGGGATTGCCCTTGATTCAATGGAAGGGGGCAGAATTCTGGACTGCAGGATTGATGGGGCGGGGGCTATGTAGCGCCTTCAGTTGAGGGGATACCCTCGCCACGCCGTTCCAAGCTTTCCTGCTTCAAAGAGGATTTTGAATTCCGATAGCAGGGCATTTGTGGCCTGCTCCAGCATAAGTACGTCTAATTCGGAAATGAGATTCATGTCCAATGCTCTAATCGCTTCTTCCAGATCCTGGAATTGGGTCAGGGATTCTTCTACCTCGTGTTTATCCTGTATCATACCGTGCACATCAATTATGGTTCCAACACAGTTCTGTACTCGCATACGGTATTTATCCGTTATATTCATTTTGCCCTCGTGAATTTGAAATCCTCCGCGTTTCCTTCCAAGTGTTATATATGTGGATATGTATCAAATTTTACCAAGTTCTTCAAGTGTATTAGAAAAAACCCTGTAAAGCATTTGCTGATCAGAAATTGCAGGTACCAGGACGTCTGTTATTTTACCCAAATCCTGGCTGTTCACTACAATATTTGCGCTCAAGGTAAAATCCATCATGACATCATTACGTTTAAACCTTTCACCAAACAGGACAAAAATCATTTGCCTCCGCACTGACATGGGTAGATGATTCAGAAAATCAAGGATCGGGTTTCTTTCGAGCGGGATGTCATTAAATATGTCAGACATGATGACAAGGTCAAAGTTGTTGAATCGCATCATGTTTATGGCTTTTCTCGGGGTTTCTGCCTGGATAAATCGGTAATCCAGTTCTTCGACGGAGGTTTTCAAGACATTGGCCTTGTGTTCATTATTGCACATAACAAGCGCGAGATTTTTTCCGTCTTTCAATGAATCAATCATGAGATCTTCTTCATTGTTGTTATAATCGGCATTCAAAGAATCACTCTGGTCTTCTCGGGATTCTTGCTGAAGAGGCTTTGTTTCAGGCTCCGGTGAAGTCGTATCAAAGACAACCTTTTCGTGGCATCTCGGACAACTGACGCTTACTCTCTGGCCTTTCGGAATTTTGTCATCCGGAATATTCAGTTTAGCAGAGCAGTTGTTGCATAGAATTTCCATAGGTTATTTCCTCAAGCTGTTTGATGCATTTCTGTTGCTTTAAAAGAGAGAATCTGCACTATTTTTTCTGACTTCTGACTTCTGACTTCTGACTTCTGTCTTCTGACTTCTGTCTTCTGTCTTCTGTCTTCTGTCATCTGACTTCTGACTTCTGACTTCTGACTTCTGTCTTCTGACTTCTGACTTCTGACTTCTGTCTTCTGTCTTCTGTCATCTGACTTCTGACTTCCATTCTTCATTTAGCTTCCGTAATCCGTGTCGATAGATAGATCCTGGATTTCAGTGGTTTTTTCGCCCCTTTCAGATTTGATGGAATCAATGGCTCTGCCCATCAAGGCGCGTCTTGATGAATAGGCCATGGCGGTTTCTTCATCCACTTGTTCACGCTTGTAGAGTTCGGCTATGCATTGATCAAATGTCATCATTCCGAATGCTTTGCCGGCTTCAATAATTTCATAAAAGGTCTTACCTTCCGATTCCCCATTCAAGATGGTATCTTTTACCCGTAGATTGGTTCCCATGATCTCAAAGGCTGCTATACGACCTCCTCCCTTTTTAGGCAGAAGCCTCTGACAGACAATCCAGCGAATAGTTTCGGCAAGTCGTATTCGGATCTGTTTTTCCTCTTCTTGTTCAAACATGCCCACTATTCGGCTGATAGTTTGTCCGGCATCAACCGTATGGAGGGTGCTCACCACGAGGTGCCCGGTTTCTGCAGCTGAAAGGCCAATTTCAACGGTTTCCTTGTCTCTCATTTCCCCCACCAGGATGACCTTCGGGGCCTGTCGTAGTGCGGCTCTAAGTCCGGAAGCAAAAGAGTCAAAATCTTCTCCCAATTCCCTCTGGTTGAAGGTGGCTTTCTTCTGTGTGTGAACAAACTCTACAGGGTCTTCCAGGGTGATAAGGTGAATCGCCTTCTTCTCATTGAGCTCATTTAAGAAAGCTGCCAACGATGTTGTTTTTCCGCTTCCCGTAGATCCTGTGACAAGGATAAACCCATTTTTTTCCCCTGTCATTTTGTTGAATGCTGTTGGAAGCTTCAGGTCTTGCAATGTAGGGACCCGGCTTTGAAGCTGGCGCATGACTATGGAGTAAAAGCCTTTTTGAGAGAATATATTGACTCGAAATCTGGCTTTTCCCGCAAGCTGGTAGGACAAGTCGCACGAGCCTTCCGTCAATAGAATCTTTGTCAGACGACGGTCTCCATCAATCAAGGCAAGAGCGAGCATTTCCGTTTGAAACGGCGTCAGTTTTCCGATGGGCGGATCTGTTTCCACGGGCATCAGTTGCCCGGCCGATTCGACCTGAAGTGGTTTGTCAACCGTGAAATTGAGGTCTGAAACATCACTATATGATCTCAACATGGTCGTAAGTATTGTATCTAACTGATGTTTTTTCATTTTACGAACCTCTTTATCAGAAACTGACTTTCCACTGTTTATACATCCGTAAAATCAACAGGCGGGTTTTTCAGAAACGGTAGGAATTTTGTTTTATCATTTGATTTGGCGTACGCATCGTCCGGGCTGATAATTTTCTTGCTTAAATGCTGCATAATTGCATCATCCAGCGTTTGCATTCCGTATTTCATCCCGGTCTGAATCATAGATGGAATTTGAAAGGTTTTTCCTTCTCTGATAAGATTTCTGACTGCTGGATTGGCAATCATGATTTCAAGGGCCGCAACACGTCCCTTTTTGTCTATCCTTTTGAACAGGTTTTGTGCAACGACGGCCCTCAGACCGTCTGAAAGGGTATTGCGTATCTGGGCCTGTTCACTGGCTGGAAACACCTCTATGATTCTGTCCACGGTCTTGGCTGCGCTGCTTGTGTGGAGTGTTCCGAATACCAGGTGACCGGTAGCCGCCGCTTCAATAGCCAGGGCGATGGTTTCCAGATCTCGCATTTCCCCAACAAGAATGATGTCAGGATCTTCCCTTAAGGCCCCTCTTAATGCGGCCGAAAAGGATTGGGTGTGTAACCCCACTTCCCGGTGATTGACAATTGCCTTATCGCTCTGATGAACAAATTCAATAGGGTCTTCAACCGTAAGAATGTGATCTTTTCTTGTCTTATTGGCCTCATCAATGATCGCCGCCAAAGTTGTTGATTTTCCGCTGCCGGTTGGCCCGGTGACCAGCACCAGCCCCCTTGGCAGAGAAGCAAGCCTTCTTATGACGGTGGGCAATCCCAATTGGTCACAGGTCAGGATATCTGAAGGAATTTCCCTGAAAACTGCGCCAACTCCGTTTTTTTGCTGAAAGAAATTGGCTCGGTAGCGTGCAAGGGATGGGATTTCATACGCAAAGTCAACGTCGCCCGTTTCTTCAAAGACCTTCACTTTCTCTTCCGGAGCTATTTCATAGAGCAGCGCCTTGAGGCTGTCATTTTCAAGCACCTTGTATTTGACTCTTTCCAGATCACCGTGTATTCGCAAGGCAGGTTGCTGCCCTGACATAAGATGAAGGTCTGATGCGCCTTGGTCATGCATCAGTTTGAAAAAGGCGTCTATTTGTGCCATGATAACCTCCAATATTTTTAATTATAGCCAAAAAAAGTTGAAATCCCCAATCCATTCTCATTATACACAGCAATAATCTCTATTCAACAATAAAATGTACGAGGGAATTCCAGTTAAATGTTCTTTTTGTTGACAAAGAGTAGCCTATTCTATACGTTCCAACCCATTGAGCCCGAAAATGAAAGATGATCGGCTGATTATTGACGACATCTATTCAGTGGCAGTTCTTTTTTTGAATAGCAATATCAACCTTTTGAAGTGGCGCCGCCTGGATCGATAGTGAACGGGACGGATGCACTGAAAGGTCTTTTTAGCTTGTTGGGAGAGATAAGATTTTTCCGACGAGTATTGAATTATTTTTGAAAAGGTCTTTCTACATACTGGAAGGGCCTTTTTTTTAGAGAGGCCTTAAAAAATCTAACCTCTCAAAAAGCCTCTTGAAGGCTTTCTCAGAGATTATTAACTGTTTACTGAAATTTTTTTAGAAAGGAGAACGAATTATGGGTATCAAAAAAAATACAATCAACTA
>CAYOWC010000174.1:0-10409 GCA_964407525.1 uncultured Desulfobacteraceae bacterium
CACTTTCGTGATTTCGCGTTTTCGCAGAGAAATTGGAAACTGGAAATTGGAAATTGGAAAAAAACACATTAATTCTGATGTGTTATCCAATTTCCAGTTTCGAATTTTCAGTTTCAGCATCCGATTTTCAGATTCGACGTCCGATTTTCAACCAGAAAACATACCCCATTTCCGGGAAAAGTGTAAACTTATGGTTGAAGGATGCCATAATTTGCTTTACTTTTTACGTTTATCTGTTCAGTTCGATGTTGGAATGCTACTTAAAAGATGCAATTAGCGGTTAGTGGTTACTTAGCCGCACAAAATCCGTGATTTACGGTGCAATAGGTTCGCATCAAAAAGTGAGAACCTCAACATGGAAAAAGTCATTAAAATGCTTGATAGTTTTAAGCTAACGGCTAATCGCTAAAAGCTAATTGCAGCTTTTAGGCGCTACGTTTATGACGCAGGAGGGAGTCATGATCATTCAGTGTGAAAGCTGTAAAACCGAATTCAACCTTGATGAATCCATGATAAAAAAGGGTGGATCGAAAGTTGGATGTTCAGTCTGTAAGCAGGTATTCGTGGTCTATCCCCCATCGCAAGCTTTTGCGGATGAGGGAGATCCTCTAAAGGAAGTGGAGTCCGAGTTATTTGGGTCGGATTCAAAGAGTAGCACCATTCCGGAAGAGTCGGAAGGGGTACCGGATAAGGATGATTTTCTGGATGGACTTGATGGATTGGATGATATTCTGGGAAAGCCGGATTCAGATCTGGACGGAGAAAAGGCTGTTTTTGATGAGGCGGAAAGGAACCTTTTGCAAAAGGCAAGCGAGGGAGAACAAGATCTGGCAAAACATCCCTTGCCTGATTTTCCATCCATGGAACAGCTTGTAGAGGAAGATAAAGAACCTGCTGAAAAATATGCTCCCGACGTTGTGGAACCAGAGTTCCCTGTAAGAGAAGTCAAAACGAAAAAGAAATCCTCAAAATTTATGGTTTTTTTGCTTATTGTCTTTTTCCTCATCATTGGTGCTGCAGCCGCCTTTTTCTATTTGAGACCTGAATTGATCCCTAAATCTTTGTCTTTTCTTGAGCCGGAAAAAAAGCAGGAGCAGGTCGATCCGGGCGTCCGCCTTTTGATGTTCAGTTCGGTGAGTGGAGGTTTTGCCGAAGCAGAAAATGGAGGCCGTTTTTTTGTTATCAGGGGTGTTGTTACCAATAAGTACCCTGAACCAAGAAGCTTTATCCAAATCAAAGGAAGTGTCCTGGATGATCAGGGGAAGGTGGTTCAGGCGCGGACATCCTATGCGGGAAACAGTTTTACGGAAGAAGAACTCAAAACGCTGCCTTTCAGCGAGATCAGTAAGGCGATGGAAAACCGTGACGGAATGGCAAGAAAGAATTTCAATGTGCTTTCAGGTGCGGCGGTTCCTTTCATGATTGTCTTTGATAACCTGGAAGGCAGCCTGAGTGAGTTCACTGTGGAGGCTGTAAGCTCTTCACCTGGAACATAAATCGGCAAAGCCGATCAACGTTCAATGGAGATCACTTGTTGAATGAAACTGATGTGGGTGACCGAAAAGATCTCACGCAAAGGCGCTGAAATTTTAGGTCTTTAAGGCCTATTTGAATTCCGTATTCTGTTTACCACCTCCTACCGTTTCTTACCCTTTATTTTCTCTGGGAAATATGAAAAAAAACAGATTGCCCCAAGGTTTAAGAAGTGTGATTCGCGGCACCGCCATACTGGGGTTGATTTTGCTCTTTGGTACTGGTGGGTATATGATTATAGAAGGGTGGCACCCCTTTGAAGCATTCTATATGACCGTTATTAGCGTTACCACGGTAGGATATGGGGAGATAAGGACGGTTTCTGATACAGGAAGGGTATTTACCGTTGTCATTATTTTCCTCGGAATGGGGGTCATGGCGTATACCCTTGGAATGGTGGCCCAGACCATGGTGGAGTTCAGACTCAGTGCTATCCTTGGGAGAAAAAAATTCGGGAGGAAACTCAAATCGATGAAAAATCACTATATCATATGTGGCTATGGGCGTCTGGGGGCGATTATTGTAGACGAACTCAAAAGTCATAATATCCCTCTTATTGTCATTGACAACGCCCCCGAAACGAGGGACCTGCTGTCCGATTTAGATATAACCTTTATCATCGATGATGCCACGAACGAAGATATTTTGCTGGAAGCGGGGATTGAAAAGGCAAAGGGCCTGGTGACCGTGGTGCTTTCGGATTCGGACAATCTGTTTATTACAATGAGCGCAAGGGGCCTCAACCGTGACCTGTTTATTCTGGCGAGGGCTGATAAGGAGCAGACGCAAAAGAAACTACTTCGGGCGGGAGCCAACCGGGTGGTCCTTCCCTATCATATTGGTGGTATGAAAATGGCCCAGACGATTATCAAACCGGCGGTCACCGATTTCCTTGAACTGACCATGCACGATAAAGATATAGACCTTCAATTAGAGGAATTGCCGGTGGGAGAAAGTTCAAAGCTCAATGGCATTTCTTTAGTCGATTCCGATATCCGAAAGGATATGAACGTCATTATTCTCGCTGTCAGGAAAAGAAATGGCGAGATGAGCTTCAATCCCTCTTTTTCAACGCTCATAAAAGCCGGAGAAACCTTGATTGCCATGGGACCGGGAAATGATCTTGATCGGTTGGCTGTGATTCTTTCCGGGGAGTAGTTGATTTATTTCAGCCCTCTCCACGGGATTTGAAAATTTCCTGTACATGCAAAAGAGCCTGCATATCATCTACTCCCATGACTTCCTCTTCATCCCCCAATACGCAAGCTGTGGAAAGGTTGCCTTTGTACATGGTTTCAATCAGGTCCGTAATAAAATATTCGTTTATTGGTATTGTCTTACCACGGACCTCTTTTTGTACAACGTGTGGCTTTGATGACAGTACGGAGATGTATTGGATCAGGTCGTCCTTTCTCGCTGCATAAATCCCGGAATTGCAGATTTGAAGTTTTTCAAGTTTTGTTTCCGGGTAATGGCGCCAGTATTCCCACTCGACGATTTTTGCGACCTTGTTCTTCTCTAACTGCAACATCCCATATTTCTTTCGCGACTCAGGCTTGAAACCAAGCACTGCAAGGGAGTTTCCCTCCAGCTTTTTCAATAATTTCGTGTAGGATTCTCTCTTCACGAGTGGAACATCTCCCATGGTGATAATCAGATATTCATCTTCAGCCTGCATCAGGAACGGCAGGGCTGCGATCAGTGCCCCCCCGGTGCCGTTCAGTTCAGGTTGATCAATATAGGTTATCCCGGTTTCACGGGTTGCGTTTATGATATCTTCTTTCCTGTGGTTTACGATAATGGCCTTATTTCCGGTGGGCAGTTCCTTCAGGATATGCGAAAGGATCGGTTTTGTTCCTCTGTATGGAGATCTTAAAGGAATCAGGGGCAGAAGCGTTTTGTTCCCTTCATATCCAACCATTCGGCTGCCTCTTCCGGCGGCAAGGATCAGAGAGGCGGTTTTGTGATTTTTTTTCATATTGTTCCTCGTTGACCTGGGTGATTGTGGTTGCTATACTTCTCACGAAAAAGAATTTGGACGCAGATGAGCGCAGATTATCTCTGATTTTTGTTCTTAGGCACTCGGCAAAAACCTACCCTTTTATGACACCCAAAGGCCTCAGCCTTGCTACTTTGCGGGCAAGGTCGGCCCCATGTACGGACTCGACGACCAGAGAAACATCTTTGTAGGCATCCGGCATTTCTTCTTTCAGTGTCTGTCTTCCTCTGTATTGAACAAAAATACCCCTGTCTTCCAGTTCACGATAGATAGCCCGACCTTTTGCTTTTTTTATGGCCTGGGTTCGGCTGAGAATTCTTCCTGCTCCATGGCAACTGGATCCGAAGCTTTCACGCATGGCCCCTTCGGATCCTGACAGCACGTAGGAATATCTTCCCATATCCCCGGGTATTAGAACTGGTTGACCCGTTCGGCGGTATATTTCCGGCAGGAGAGGGTGCATGGGAGGCAGTGCACGGGTTGCTCCTTTGCGATGAACGCACAGCAGTTGTTTCTGACCGTCCACGAGATGCCTTTCTTTTTTGGCGATGTTGTGGCATACATCGTAGAGAAGCTCCATCCCCAGCTCGCTCGGGGTTATTTCAAGGGCGCTGAGCAGGGTTTCACGGGTCAGGTGCATGAGCACCTGCCGGTTGGCCCAGGCGTAATTGGCTGCACAGGCCATTCCGGCGAGATATCGTTTTGCAAGGTCCGATCGAAGAGGAGCGCAGGCAAGCTGCCTGTCAGGGAGGGGAAAAGAAAGGGCGCCCTTCGCATAATCGCGATGCATTTCCTTGAGAAAGTCGTCGCATATCTGGTGGCCGAAACCCCTTGATCCTGAGTGGATAAAAACGGTTATCCTGCCTTCAGTGAGATTAAATGCCCTGGCTTTTTCCCGGTCGTAGATTTGATCTACAACCTGAATCTCCAGGAAATGATTTCCTGAACCAAGGGTTCCTAACTGTTTCTGTCCTCTCTGGATGGCGCGTGAACTTAAAACAGACGGGTCTGCCCCTTCCATGCATCCGCCGTCTTCGGTTCGCTGCAGATCTTCCATATGGCCGAACCCGGCTTTTACGGCCCAAGCGGCCCCCTGGACAGCAACGCGGGCTTCCTCTGATTTTGAAAGATGAACCGGCCCGGTTGTTCCCACACCGCTGGGTATCGAACGGAAGAGGGTTGCTACCAGATCCTTGATCCGAGGACGGATTTCATCGGCCCGGAGCCTGGTGGTCATCAATCTGCATCCGCAGTTGATATCGTATCCAACTCCTCCCGGTGAGACGATGCCTTCGTCAAGATCGAAGGCTGCTACACCCCCTATGGGAAAGCCGTACCCCCAGTGGATGTCAGGCATGGCCAGAGAATAACCGACAATGCCGGGCAGGGAGGCGACATTAGCCACTTGGACGAGACTTTGGTCTTTCTGGAGATTTTTTATCAAGCCCTCGTTGGAAAAAATCAGCCCCGGCACACGCATGGGACCGGTTTTCGGAAGCAACCATCGATATTCATCCAGCTTTTTTATTTTTGTATTTACGATGTTGGTCATAGGTCAAAAATTACCCGGGTGCTCCATCCATCAGGTTTTTGTGTTACTTGTATCTGGTGGTACGTAACCGCCTTGATCTCGGTTGCAATTTCATGGTGGTCTGGATGGAAAACAGCCACGTCCAGGATTGCCTCAAGATGTGTGCGTTTGACTTTTACGATCCTGATGCCGGAAACAATTTTTTGCTCCGCGTCGAAAAGGTACAGGATTTCTCCGAGCCAGCGGACCATCAGGTCGGCAAGGTCTTCCCCGTCCAGGGAAACCTTTATGGATTCGATTCCATTCAATGGCCTTTTCCGAAACATGATGTCGATGATGGATTGTGCAGCTTTCTCAAAAAGGTCTTTTAGATCAGTCCCTGTAACAATGATTCCCAGATCCGCAGTGTGGTCGAAGGTCGTATATAAGGCTTTTCTATCCATTCTGAAATAGTAGTTTACCATAGAGAAATTGTCAAAAATTAGTTTGTTTTGCCAGGAGGAAATGAAATGAGTCAGTGTGTCTTTTGCAAGAAAGAATTTTCCTTGAAGGACAAAGTGATGCGGCACGATACCTGTCCCCATTGCGGATGGGACATCAGGTGCTGCAGACAGTGTAAATTCCACGACTATCATGCCTACAATGAATGCAGTGAGGTCATGGCAGAGCGGGTCATTCATAAGGAGCGGGCGAACTTCTGTGAGTATTTTGCCTTAAGAGGTTCCGCGCCGGCTAAGAACTCCAAGGAAGAGGATGCCAGGAAGGCCCTTGAGGCCCTTTTCAGTAAGTAGCACCTGAAAAATGCAATTAGCCATTCGTTCTTGGCTAATGATTAAAAGCTGATCGCGGATTTTGGGAGGAAGCAGAACGATTAGGGATCAATCCGAGTGTCTAACGCGCTTTTTATGCAATCCATCGTGGCGTTCATGTGGGATCCGGTTCTATTAAAATATACGACGAATGCACAGGGTCCCGTGGCATTGCCTTCCAGGTATCCGGCTCTTGTTCTTACCCCTCTCAGTGATCCGGTTTTGAAAAGCTCCTTGTCGTTTTTTTTCAGGAGATGCCTATAAGGTTTGAAATGGTTCAATACAGTAAGCATGTCCCGGGCAGAAATCCTGTTCTCCCTTGATATCCCGGATCCTTCCACGATCTTCACGTGGAGGAGCCCCAAATCGTTTGAGGCGAATTCCGTCAAGGCTCTTACCCCTTTATCAAGATTTCCCGGTGGGCCGAATCGAGATGCTCCAAGGGCAAGCATGAGCTGATTGGCCATGTAATTGTTTGAGAAGTGAAGCATCTTCTCGATAGTTTCTTCGAGCATAAATGGAGAATAAAAAACGCATATACACTTGTCTTCCGGGTCTATTTTTCCGAGTATGACATTTCCTTTAGTCTCCACCCCTTTTTCTATCAGAAAGTGTCGAAGAAGTTCTCCGGTGTAAATGGTTGTTTCCTGTGTATCGTGCATGAAGGTATATCGGCCTTTGTTTAGATTCATACGGCGGATGCGTTCTTCTGCAAAGGGAATCATCGGAGTTTGCGGTTCCGACGAAACGATCTCGCCGGTTTTGATGCGTTCGAAAGCAACCGTATTGAAATTGGCGGACAATGCACCCGGCGGGGCGTCATAGGGATTGGTGGAGTGTCCGCGCCCTGGGATATGGATGGGAGAAGTGAAATAGGTATCGTCCAGCACGATATTGTTGAAATACTGTAGAATGGTGGACAGGTTTGAGGCAATGTCCCGGAGAACTTCGGAAACCAGAAGAGGATCCCCAAACCCTTTGACCTTCAGGTTATGGTTGTTGTCAAGATAAAACTCAGTGGCGAATCGATAGGTGAGTCCTAAATTCTTGATCGCTGCCAGTGCTGTCAATACTTTAAGAGTAGATGCAGGAATACGTTTTTTCCGTTCATTTTTTTTGGCCAGGATTTTTCCTTTAGGATTTTGAACGATCAGGGCATCCCGCTCCGTTATGCGGTTCAGGCAAGGGAAGTCTTCGGCGGTCAGGTTTCCCGGTTGAAAAAAAAAGACAACCACAAGCAGGGCGACAATCCTTTTTAAAGGCCCTCTTGATTTTTTCAGCATGGTCGGCAGCTTGTTTGAGGGTGAAAACGGGCACATTTTCATCGCAGAACCTTATTTCTTCAGTGCAGGGTTTTCTTCTCTTTCTGTTTCCTGCGGAGAGGATATGTCTGCGTGATCGAGGTAATCTTTGATAGACTCGATTTTTTCCGCCACGGATTTGCGCTTGTCAACAAAGATGTTGTATTCTCCTCTCAGGGTGCAGAGCCCCCCCTTGAGTTTCAGGCCCGCGGCTTCAAGTCTGTCGTAATGGACCGTGATTCCTTTTTCGGCGGCCATGTTTTCCACCTGTTGGAGCATTTCCTGAAGGGCAGGAGAGACGGGTCTGGGTTTTTTTCTCGATTTCATGGGAGTTCCTTCATCTACGGATATTGACGCCACCAAGCATGATAAAGTATAGCTGAGCTTATTTCAACCTGGAATAGTACGAAAAGGAGAAAACTTGTCTAACTATTTTGATTCTATTGAAGAGGTCGTAGAGAAACTGGCAAAGGAAGATTACATTGCGGATCGTGCACTGGCGACCGTCCTTTATCTAGCGGGCAAACTCGAAAAACCATTATTCCTGGAAGGGGAACCCGGTGTTGGGAAAACCGAAATTGCGATCGTCATGGCAAAGCTGTTCGACACGGAGCTGATTCGACTTCAGTGCTATGAGGGAATTGATTCGACCACTGCTCTTTACGAGTGGAATTATCCGAAACAACTTCTGTATATCAGGATGGGGGAGCAAGGTGGAAAGGAAATGAAAGGGATTGAGGACCTTATTTACGGCCCTGAGTTCCTGATAAGACGCCCCCTGCTTCAAGCCATACAGGAATCGGGAAGCAGGCCTCCGGTGTTACTCATTGATGAGATCGACAGGTCCGATGAGGAGTTTGAGGCATTCCTTCTGGAAGTTCTCTCCAGCTTTCAGATAACAATTCCTGAAATCGGGACTATCAAGGCCCAAAAAAAGCCGATGGTTGTGGTGACTTCCAATCGGACAAGAGATGTTCATGATGCCCTGAAGAGGAGATGTTTGTATCACTGGATTGATTATCCTTCTTTCGAAAAGGAATACCATATCATCATGACCAGGTTGCCGGGTATCGAACCGGATTTTGCAAAACAGATCGCCCGGTTCATGCAGAAAATAAGAGAGGTCGATTTTCTGAAGAAACCTGGTGTTTCCGAGTCCCTTGACTGGGCAAAGGCACTCACGATCATGCACAGGGATTATCTGGATGAAACGGTGGTGTGGGAAACCATTGGGTGTATTCTGAAATACCAGGAGGACATACGGCTTTTTAAGGACAAAATCTGGATTGAAGACAAAGAACGCAGGAGATATATGAATGAATAGGGCAAAGCAATGGATACTGGTCGGATTGTGCTTTTTAGCGCTCCCAACCGTTGGTATGGGGAATCGGAACCAGCCATAGGGCTCTCACCATTTTTTTTCCAAAACAGCATTGGGATAGTAAAAGGCCAGGATTTTGCCATAGGCAGTGTTTTTTCCGAGAATGGCCGAACCCCATTGGGAGTAGCCTACCCCGTGTCCCCAGCCACGGCCGTCAAAGATAAAAATCCCATTCTTCTTTTCTATTTCTAAGAGGATCTCAGGAAGTTTAAGTGCTCTTCTTAATGTGGTCCGCATTCGAAGAACCTTGGAGCCACTGCTGGAAATGATGCGCACCTTGATGATGCGGCCTGAAGGGCCTCTCTCTGCCGCTTCAATCTTTTGAATTCCGGAAACGTTTATTCCTCGCTTGTCGAGGGCGTTTTCCACTTCTTTTACGCTGAATTTTTTTGTCCAGCGAGCCATCTTTCCGTTGAGGCTTTCCGGATCCGCATGGGCTATGAGATAGGGCTTGCTCAGGCTGAAGATTGACTTGGCATCCGCCGTGTATCCTCCGCTGTTCGCGCTGTACATGGCCAGGATAGGCTTGTCGTTATAGGTGAGAATCTCTCCTGCTGTTTCAAGGACAGCTCTCGTTGTTTTTTTTCGTTCTCTTTCTATTCCTTTGTATGCCTGGTCTCCCTGGTCATCCACCAAGTCATAGCTCCAGTCTTCCCTGTGCAGGAGTTGGTAATAGGCATAGGTCCTTGCGGCGACTGCCTGGGCTTTTAAGGTATCCAGGGGCCATGAGGCATAAGACTCGGAGGGGACCACCGATTTGAGGTAATCTTCCATATCCACATAGTTGATCAGATAGAGCAGACCTTTCTTTATCTTTGCGACAAGATATCCCCGAATTTTCTTCTTTTTTTCACCGCATTGCACTTCAAGGGGGTTTCCGCTGGTGAAGGTGGCCGCTCTCTTATTCGTGGAAACGCCATTGATGACAAGTTTTCCATTGGCTCCCTTCACGACGAATTTCGCTCTGCAATTGAGCCCTTCCACACAAACGGAGGCCCCCTTTATTTCTACATTTCGGGTTGTTTTACACAGGCGGACTCTTACCAGAGGAGTCTTCATTGTTGGTTTGACAACCGGTGGCGGCTCGGGAGTCGGAGGGGGTGGGGCTGGAATAGAAGTCGTGGGAATTTCAGGAGAAGGAACCTCGGGTTCTGGGATGACGGTGGTTGTCGGAATAGGTGGTGGCGGTGGGGGAGGGGGTATTTTTGCCACCTGTTCCATGAGTGCCTCCGTCTGGAAAATAAACCTGCCCGCTGGATAATTTTTCAGATAATCCGCGAGGGCATGTTGCGCTTCCTTGTAACGTTTCAACTCAAACAGGAGGAGCCCTTCCCTGTACCGTGCAATTTCGGCTGCCCGGGGGTAGCTTGTATATATCTGTCTGTAGACCTTCAGAGCTTCCTCTGGTGCGTCCAGGAAGGATGTCAGCAGGGTTGCCTTGGCAAGAAGCGCATCGATTTTTGTTTTCGGGATGGAGGTTAATTCGAGGGCGGTTTCATAATTCTCAAGGGCCTCCATGTATTTGCCCACTTCAATGAGATAGCTCGCATAATTGATGTCGTAACGGGCTTCCCCTTCTTTTTCAAGATTCTCCTGCGCTTGTGTGGCGGAGCCTGAGAAGGGAAGAAGAATTGCAATGGTCAAAAACAGGGAGAATTTTTTCATTGGTTTTTTTGCATCCTTATATAAATAAGGAAAAAGTAGTTTACTCTCTTGATTTTTTAAAAAGGATACTTTTTTGGTTCATCGCGGATTAACGTGATATTTTTATCAATTTGCGAATAGACCATGCTCAGGTTCCAGGTGTCAGGTGTCGGGAAAAAACCTGGCGCATTCATCCTATTCAACTTAATAA
>CAYOWC010000175.1:0-10362 GCA_964407525.1 uncultured Desulfobacteraceae bacterium
TTCCTGTTTAATGGAAATACATTTTAACAGCATAACACCGAAGCGTCAAAAAGAAAAAGAAAATGGGACAGGCAAATTATTGTCACCTACCAGAGAGAACGAATGGGGTATTGTGCAATAAGCGGGTCAGGGGTAAGAATTGTCAGAGAATGTTCAATTGCCTGACATACAAGCATACGGTCAAAAGGATCTTTGTGGGGAGTAGGCAATTTACATAGATGCAAAGTATCGTGTTCCGATAAATCTAAACGGGTGATCATGTGTCTTTTTCGCTCTTTGGGAATAAATTTATCAGGTGTAAGAGGAAGAGACAATTTGCCCAAATGATATTTAACGTTTATTTCCCAAGCAGAAACAGCACTTAGGTAGACTTCGTTTTTCGGGTCGGAAAAAGCGTCAATTGCCTCAGCAGACAATTTCTTAATACCTTTAGTCAACCAGAGAAAAGAGCAGGTGTCGAGTAAAAGTTTCACGAGTCTTCGCCATTAAAAGCAGCAACAATATCATCCGGGAGAGGGTCAAAAAAAGCGTCACTAATTTCAAAGTCGGGATATTCTTTGCCGGCCAGACCAATTGGACGTTTTTTCTTTGGAAGCGCTGCAACCGGTCTTATTTCGGCAATAGGTACATTCCGTTTGCAAACGATTACCGTTTCTCCATTGCTAACCCTTGAAAGGAAACTTGAGAAATGGCTTTTTATTTCATTTATATTTGAGCTTATCATGGTCTTATTGTAAGTCATCATGTTGGTCATGTCAACGAGTTATTAGCCAAAGGAGAAAAGAATAAAGAAGAATAAAGGGACAGGCACATCATTGGAATTCTCGCAGAGACCGCAGGATCACGGAGTTTCTCATTTTCCTCTGCGCTCCCTGCGAACTCTGTGAGAGATGTAATAGTTGCCTCCGTCGAATGAATGTGAGATAATACCCCGTAATGAAGGAAAAAAACTTTTTTTGTTTCTTCATTCACACTGTAAGTGGTACAATTACGTACGCATACAAAAACAACGGACAAAATTCATGGTGAGGTAACTGCTCTGCCTGTTTCAAGAAACATCTTCATGGCCTTCCTGCTTCTTCTGCTGGTCTCCATTTCTGCGGGCGCTACGGAACCGGATCAGCCTGCGCCTTCTTCCCCACCTCCCGAAGCGGCCAAGGCTCAAGAAACCGGTTCCATCCGTTTAGGCGACGTGGATCTTGTCACTGAAGAGTACGTGGTTCAAGAAGGAGACTGGCTGATCAAAGTCCTTAAAAAAAAAGGGGTTGCGTCGGGCCGCGATGTCCGAAAAATCCTCAAGCTTTTGAAAGAACTCAACAGTTCTTTCCGCGACCTGAACATGATTCGACCTGGGGAAAAGATCGTGATCCTGGTCAAGGCAGGTTCCTCGAAAGAAGGCGAACCACTTGCCACATCAGCCATGACAGAAGCTGTGGCCAAACCCCCAAAACTTGAGACACCAAAACCTGTAATTCCGAAAGAGATACCGGGGCAGCTCAAATATGAGGCCTATAAAATCAAGCGGGGAGACTCTATCGGGGCTCTTGCCGTCGCCCGTTATGAACTCTCTCGGCGTCAATTGTACCACCGGTATTTCAAGCTTTTCAAGGAATGTAATCCTTCCATAAAAAACCTGAATAAGATTTTTGTCGGGCAGAAAGTCAAACTACCCCTCTTTCCTCCTGTTCGAGTGGCCTCCATCGAGGATTCACCTAGCATACCCGATCTGGATAATGCATCGGATGGACGGGTGGCCATTGATCCCGTAAACGCTGGAACAAAAATTCCCGATCCCGTGGTCACCCTAAAAAGAAAGCCCGCCCCTTCTCCAGAACAACCCCGCGTTACAAAACCTCCAAAAAGGAAACCTTCTCCTCCCGCTGCTTCGAAAAAGGCTAAAAAGCACCCAAAACCTACAAAAAGTAAGAAAAAAGCAAACACCGTTTATGCCAGAATCCCCTATAAACCCAATGATATCGGCAATATTTTCACTGAAATGGGTAGTGACTGGATTAATTCTGGTGAACACTTCATTCCCCTCAAATCCGGAGGACAGATTAACCTCAAGGCATCGTCCTACCCGGTTATCCGTCTGAACGACGGCGTAACAGTCATCCTGGATCTAACGGGAGAACTGCCTCCGGACATGAGTCGGTTCATTCAATCCACCTGGAACAACTACAAGATTGTGCGCCTTGACAGTGGTGATGACCTGAGATCCTCTCTCGATAAGTTGCTGGAAGCATGCGGGTTTACCAGGGCGGTCAAGGCTGGAAAGCCACTTCTCCTTGGAAAAGATATTCGTTTTGAAATCATGGGAGACTGGATTCTGACCGTCTCTGGAGAAAATGCCGACACAGATAAAGAATTCACGGTCCTGAATCTCCTGTCTTCCCCACGAGAATATGTTCCCGAAACAGTGCGGAACCATCTGGAAATGCTGCGGGTCCATATGATTGAATATCCACCCGGAGTCAACCCCCTGGATACCCATACCTCGCGAAGCAAGGTGTATAGCGCCAAGGACAGATTCGAACTGATAGAAGCACTTTTGAGGCTTACGGGCCATCCATTTTCAGCACGGGAACAGATCCCGGCCTTCATGGGGCAAAAAGAAGATTTCAGGCTCGTCATCAATGCGGACTTTTTCGTGAAAACCAGCACAGGAAATACCATTATAGACCTGACCGGGCTGGACCCACAAATCGTCTCCCTTTTGAAAAAACGGGTCATTTCCGTCCTATCCCTGACTGATGAAAAGGATCCCCTGACCATCACGAACCGGATACTGGATAAGCTCCAGGTGAAGAGCAGGAAAGGTCCGCTTCGAATGGAAACGATCCATGGCGCTGAAAACAAAAAAGTGTCCATAACCGTACCTGGCATTGTCTTTTCAAATGTTGATGGGAATAAAGTCCTGGTGACTCCTGTGGATATTCCAGAAAATATCTCAGCCTATCTCCAGAAAAAAGGCTATGGATTGCTTCTCCTGTCCGGTTTTTCCACTGGCGGCCCTCCTACCGTTGACCGAAAATGAACCCCATGAAACGGCCAATCCCATGCCCTTGCGCGGAAACGAGCCTTTTTGCCGTGAAAAAAAACAGGATGTTGCCCTTTCTAACAAAATAACACTGTTTTTCACCTTGCGTTAAAGTACTTCTGATTATAAATTAAGCAAGAATACCGTTTACTGTTCACAGATTTCAAACCTAACCATTTAGCAATGCTTAGAAAGAGATGGAAATGACTCAATTAGAAAAAGCAAGATCAGGCGCCATTACTCCTGAAATGGTGATTGTGGCGGAAAAGGAAAAAGTTGACAGGGACTGGCTCAGGGATCAGATAGCTAAAGGAAAAGTGGTGATCCCTGCAAACAGTGCCCACAAAAATCTGGTTCCCTGCGGGATAGGAAAAGGCCTCTCGGTAAAAGTCAACGCAAACATCGGAACTTCTGATGACAGGGCCCTGCTGGATGAAGAGCTGGAAAAAGTCCGCGTAGCCATAGAGGCCGGTGCAGATGCCGTGATGGACCTTTCGACAGGCAGCGCTATTGACGAATCGCGAAAAGCGATCCTGGAAGCATCCACCGTCTGCGTGGGAACAGTACCTATTTATCAGGCTGTTGTGGAAACTGTGGAGGACAAAGGGGGTCTGGTTCACCTCACCGTTGACAAATTATTTGATGTCATTGAAAAACAGTGCGCGGATGGCGTTGATTTCATCACCGTTCACTGCGGTCTGACCCTGGGTGCCCTGGACATGCTGAAGGGACAGGGACGGATCACCAACATTGTGAGCAGGGGGGGCTCATTCCTGACAACCTGGATGCTTCACAACAATCGCGAAAACCCTTTGTACGAACACTACGACAGGCTTCTTGAAATTGTCAGGAAATACGATGTCACATTGAGCCTTGGCGATGGACTGCGGCCCGGCTGTCTTGCCGATGCCACAGACAGGGCCCAGATCCACGAACTGATGACTCTGGGGCACCTGACCAAGCTGGCCTGGGAAAAAGATGTGCAGGTCATGATAGAAGGGCCCGGACACGTTCCCTTGAACCAGATAGAGGCCAATGTCATCTTGCAGAAACAGCTCTGCCATGAGGCGCCTTTTTATGTGCTTGGTCCACTGGTGACAGACATTGCAACCGGACATGACCATGTGGCCTGCGCCATCGGCGGGGCCCTGGCGGGAGCAGCGGGAGCCGACTTCCTCTGCTACGTGACCCCTTCAGAGCATCTCTGCCTTCCCGACGCGGACGACGTGCGCGAAGGCGTGGTTGTGACGAAAATTGCAGCCCATGCCGCAGACATTGCCAAAGGGAACGAAGCCGCCATTGAAAAAGACAGACAGATGGCCATTGCCCGAAATAATCTCGACTGGGAGGCCATGCTCAATCTGGCCATTGACCCCAAGAAAGCCCGCGAATACCGGGAAAAGAACCCCCCCAGCGAAGATGATGTATGTACCATGTGCGGGAAATTCTGCGCCATTAAACAGGTGAGGGAGTATTTTTCGTAGTAAGGATAGAAAACAGGTGTCAGGTGTCAGGTGTCAGGTGTCAGGTCAAGGAAAACCCCTTAAGGTTGCCATAATATCAAGCGGAATAACCGATATGTATACTGCTTGAAATTCCCAAACCAGAATAACAGGGTCCCAACCGACACCTGTCATAGATCCCATCTGGAGCAAGACGGAGGGGGGAAGACAGCCCCGGGACTGTATCGCATAGCAATCTGATTCAGGACTATAATTTCTGTTCACTCAAATCCGCAATCCGAAATCCCCAATCCGAAATGATATCACTTCCCCAGGCAGAACTGGCTGAAAACTGCGTCCAGAACATCTTCGTTCGTGGTTTCCCCAGTGATCTCTCCAAGGGCATCCAACCCACTTTTCAGTTCCAGCGCGATAATTTCCAAGGGGACTTCCTCACTAGTTCCTTTCAAAGACGCTGCAAAAAAACCCAGGGCCTGCTTTAACGCCTGCTGTTGCCGCAGGTTCGGCCCCACAGGTTCCAGTGACAGTGACCCTTCCGAGCCGTCCCTGAGAACAGTTTCCACCATGGCGTTCCTCAGGTCATCCATTCCCTCCCCCGTCAAGGCGGAAATTCTGACCTTGGGAAAGTCAGGTAAGGCCTCCAGGTCAGATGCTTCCTGTGGATTGCAGGGCAGGTCTGATTTATTCAGAACAAGAATGGCCTGTATATCGCCTGCCCTGGAAAGGATGCTCCTGTCTTCCTTAGACAAAGGGCGGCTCCAATCCATAACAATCAGGAGCAGATCCGCTTCAGAGACTTTTTTTTCCGTCAAACTGATTCCGAGATGTTCCACATCATCCACTGCATCTCGAAAACCGGCAGTATCCACCAAGCGGAAAGGGACCCCCTCAATTTCCATCCCGGACTCGATGAAATCTCTGGTCGTCCCGGGAAACGGTGTAACAATAGCCCGCTCTTCGTTGAGGAGGCGATTCAAAAGGCTGGACTTTCCCGCGTTGACTCGTCCCGCAATCACTGCATTAATCCCTTCCAGCCAGATCCTGTTGGAACCTGACCGGATCAGTTTTTTCACAGGCGTTATGAGCCCATTTTCAATGGCATCGGGCCAACCTGCAAACAGGGAGGCCGTCTCCAGGCCTTCATCCGGAAAATCAATGGCAGCCTCCACGCTTGCGAGGATATGAATAGCGTGGGACTTCAATTGTTCCACCTGGTTTCCGAAAAGTCCCGACATATGTTGTGAAGCAAGGAAAAGACCTTTCTCGGACCTTGAATTGATCACATCCATGACCGCTTCCGCCTGCGTAAGGTCAATACGGCCATTAAGAAATGCCCTCAGGGTAAACTCTCCGGGCCTTGCCAACCTGGCTCCCTGCTCTAGAACAAATCTCAGGATAGTTTCCAGCAGGGCATAGCCACTGTGTGAGTTTATTTCAACGATATCTTCGCGCGTGTAGGTCTGGGGCGCGTACATAAAAGAGAGGAGAACTTCATCTACAGGGTGCCCCGTACCGGGGTCAACGACATGTCCAAGATAAAGGCGGTGACTCTCGAAGGCATCCTGCGCCCTTTTAGGCTGGAATACGGTCTTTGCAATGGGATGGGAAAGGGGTCCGCTCAGACGAATGATGCCAATCCCTGCCCGACCAGGAGGAGTTACTATGGCCGCAATGGTATCGTTGGGGGTTCCGCTCGTCACTCGTCACTCGTCACTTGTTACTTAAAAAATGCAATTAGCGGTTAGCCTTTAGCTATTAGCCGAACAAAACCAGTAACGTAGGGCGCAGTGGGTTAGCATCAAAAAGTGAGAATCCCGGCGCGAAAAAAGTCATTCAAACGCTTGATATCTTTAACCTAACGGCTAATAGCTAAGAGCTAATCGCAGCTTTTAGGTGTTACTATTATCATGCCCTTTTACCGGAACGACCGGATTTAGAAGAATGGCGATTCTTAGGAATGATCACCACTTTCTTAAGGATACCTTCGCCGCTGCCTTTTGTTCCAAGTTCTTCATCGTCTTTCAGGGCCAGGTGTACGATTCGTCTGTCGTGTGGATTGAGAAGATTGGTTGCAACCGGCTTTTTGATCTTTTTTGCCTTGTCGCCCATTCTCATGGCCATTTCAACCAGGAATTCTTTTCTCCTCTGGCGGTAATTCTCGGAATCAACGAGGACGCGGGTTCTCTTTTCGAGGGATTTGTTCACGATCTTGTTTACAATAAATTGAAGGGCGTCTAATGTTTTTCCCTTCCGCCCTATGAGCAACCCTGACTTATCTCCGTCAATATTCAGGGTAATAGTGCCATCCACATGGGCTGCGGTAACTTCAGTTCCTTCCATGGGAATCAGAGCAAGGATATTTTCAAGGGCCTCTTTGGCTACGCCAATTCCGTCGTCATCTTCCGTCTCTACTGCGGGTTCCACGGAAGTTTTTTCGGCTTTCGCCAACTCCGCTACAGGTTTTTCAGGAACTTCCACAGCTATCGCTACTTCCGGAGCTGCCGGTTCCTCCTCAGGAATAGTCTCTTTAACGATGGGGACGGCTTTGATTTTGGCTTTTCTGCCTCCTACCAAACCGAAAATCCCAGAAGATCCTGGTTCCAGGACCTCAATCTGTAATTCTTCGCGCTTAAGGTTCAGGCTGCGGCAGGCCTTCGCCACAGCATCTTCCTCGTTTTTTCCTTCAAATTCGTTGGGTCGCATTGGGTGTCCTCCAGAAATTATGTCGGCATTTTATAAATTCTGTACTGCTGACCTATGGACAACAGATTGTTTATTAACCAGTACAGAACAAGTCCGGATGGAAAGTTGATAAACATGAAGGTGAAAATAACGGGCAAAAACATCATGATTTTGGCTTGCATCGGATCGCCAGGTGTTGGCGTCATTTTTTGTTGGAGAAACATGGATCCGCCCATCAGCAGGGTCAGAACCGGAATTCCGTAAGGAGCGGTCATAAACGGAATTTCGAACGAAAAATTGAACAGTCGATCCGGAGCTGAAAGGTCGTTGATCCAGAAAACAAAAGGGGCATGTCGGAGTTCGATACAATTTCCCAAAACCCGGAAAAGCGCGAAAAAAACCGGGATCTGTATGACCATAGGGAGACATCCCCCCATGGGATTTACTTTGTACGTCTTGTACAATCCCATGATCTCCTGATTCATTTTCTGTTTGTCGCTCTTGTATTTCTCCCGTAGCTTGGTCATCATGGGCTGGAGTTTCTGCATCTCCTTCATAGACTTGTAGCTCTTGTGGGTAAGGGGCCAGAAAAGCATCTTCACAAGGATGGTCAACAGAATGATGGATACTCCATAATTGTGGAGGTAATCATGAAAAAAACGTAGGATATACAAGAGCGGTTTCGCAATGATATCCGTCCACCCGAAATTGATGGCCTGTTCCAGGTTCTTTCCAAATTTCTTCATAATACCCAGGTCCCGAGGGCCCAGATAATATTCATATTCGACCGATTGAATCCCGTTCGGATTGATGGTGACTGGAGGAAGAAGATAGACCCCATTGAGAGCGCCGGATGGAAGTTTCTGTGCCCTGAAGGTCCCTTTTTCCGCCACTTCAGGAACAACTGCGGAAATGAAAAAATTATCCTCGTAAGCAATCCAGCCCAACTTGCCGGAAACGGTTTTTTCTTCGTTTACATCTTCCACTTCCGTTTCTTCCAGTTTGTCGTCGAGAAGAACGGCGAATCCCTCATAGGAATAGTAGCTGGCCGCTTTTTCCGGAGGCATCGCCATAAGAAAAATCGCAAAACTTCCCGTCACTGGATTAGCCGTCCCATTGGTCACCTCCGCTTTCAGATCAATCCGGTACTGGTCCGGATAAAAACGAAGGGTCTGCATGAGAACAATGCCTTCTTTAGTCTGCGCCTGGAATGTGATCGTTTGGGGAGAAGATTCCGGAGTGAGCCGGATGGCGTCCTGATCTGTGTGGAAAACCAGATTTGAGGTTCCGTTGTTCGTCTGGTTCTGAAAACCCGCAACGAGGTAATTACCCATTCCTTCCTTGAGGGTATTCAGGTCGATCAATGGAGAATCAACTTCAACTCTCTGGCGATATTTTTTTAATTCAAAGCTCTTGATGGCAGGGCCCACATTGCTGAAGACAGCCCTGTAGAAGGGGGTATCTACCGTAATTTCCTTTTCATCGGCTCTTGGGACAGACGCTGCCAACGCCTGAACGGGCGCCGCTGAGGACATTTCCGACGCTTTCTCCAAGGCCTGTGCTGGAACGGACTGGTCTTTAGGGACTTCCTGGGAAACTGTTTTCTGATCTGTTGAAGGCTGATCCTGTTTTGGACCGAAAAAGAATGACCAACCAACGAGTACGACGAAAGATAAAGCGAAGGCAATGATTGTTTTTTTATCCATATAAAGTGGGCCTGCTCACGCTGTCGCATGTCAATCTGATCTGCTGGATATCTTGACCATCAGACACGAAAAGCGTGTATCATGACGGTCACTTTGCAGTCCGGATTGCTGCGCGGCGAGATTCTCTGATTTTTGAACGGTTTATATTCTTCTAAATAACGGAGCTCCAAGCGAGCGTAGCCTCTGACCGGGAAAGATGGTCAGTCTGATCGAGAAGAAAACTTCCAAAACAGGGCTTCAGGTGTCGGGTGTCAGTGTTCAGAGCATCCAATTTTAAGTTTCAAATTTCCAGTTTCTAAAAGAAGTTTCATATGAGCGCCGCCGCCCGCTGAAAAAGAGCCAGTCAGATCAAAGAGGAAACTTACGCATTTTCACATTAGAGCATGTAACCAGGAAAAGAGAACCGCAGAATATCGAACAAGGAACCGCAGAATATCGAAGGGTGGAATCGCTTCGCTCTGACTCTTTCAGGGTTATAAGGACAGGAGGAACACCTTCCTTCGACATTGGACATTCCTTGTTCAATATTGAATATTCGCTTTTTTCCAAGTTTCACACAAGAGGGTCATATCCGCCAGGATGAAACGGATGACACTTGGCAATCCTCACCACGGTCAGGTACGCTCCTTTCAGCACACCATACTTCTGAAAGGCCTGGTGAGCATAGTTTGAACATGTGGGGTAGAAACGACAGGAAGGCGACCAGAAAGGGGAAATCAGCAGTTGATAAGCAGCAATCAGCCACACGGGTAACTTTCTACATAGAAGAAACAAATTTTTTATCCAGAAAGAACTCACCGAGTTCCTCTTGAGTTTTTTTGAAATCCAGATATCCGGCATCCTTTTTCGCTATGACGACAAAATCATACCCATGGGGAAAAAATGGTCTGTTGAGCCTAAAAAATTCCCTAATTAGCCGTTTGACTCTGTTTCTCTTGATCGCGTTTCCTACCCTTTTGCTGACACTGACCCCAAGCCTGCTGATTTGCAACCCGTTGTGTTTGGCGATAACAATAAAATGTTTTGCGTGATGCCGCTTTCCCGACCGATTGAGATTGACAAATTCGGCCCGCTTCAATAGTCTTACCCGTTTTTGAAACGAAAGAGATACCATGAAATCGCATTACAGTCAGCAGGATACTTAAAACCGTTTATACGGTCAGCCGCTTCCTTCCCTTGGCTCTTCTTCGATTTATGACGTCTACTCCACCCTTTGTCTGCATCCTGGCCCTGAAACCGTGAGTCCTTGCTCTTTTAATTCTGCTGGGCTGATAAGTTCTTTTCATAATAATCCCCTACGTTAGATTTAGCGTAATCTTCAATATAAGCACAGGTCTAATATCTTGTCAAGACAAAATAAGTAAGGATTATTTACCGGCCGCTGCGCTCAAGACGCAAAGAACGCTAAGATTTTGTTTTTTTTACCGAATCGGAACGGACGATTCGGTAAAGCAATCGGCCCTTCGGGCAT
>CAYOWC010000176.1:0-7158 GCA_964407525.1 uncultured Desulfobacteraceae bacterium
GCTTACCCGGAGTCTCGCAAGCTCGCTTACCCGGAGTCTCGCAAGCTCGCTTACCCGGAGTCTCGCAAGCTCGCTTACCTGGGTACCGCATACTGCCCACTGTCTTCCGCACCCCGGCTCTGGACATCTTCTACTTCCAGCGCTTCTGTCATATCTTTGCAGCCAAATACAGGGGATAGTTTTGAATAACCTGGTTCCTGATCCTGCTCAGCGGTTTTCCTGATATCTTGACGGCCCTTTTCGGCGAGTACTTCATGATAGTGTCGCAAACTTTTCGCCTGCGTGCGGTTTTCGGATTTAACCTCTGCCGGCAACAGGATCAAGAAGTTTTTCGATATTTCTAGATTTATACGTACCTCTTTTTCGTGTATTTGCGATTTATACGTACCACTTTTGCCAATTCTATTTTTACATAAACAGGAGGGGTTCAAAGTGGATTAGGGTGATATTTGGCCGTGATCATTGTTTCGACCAAGGTTGTAGGTGCGACTTCAGTCGCACAGGGTCGGTGTTCGATGTGCGACTAAAGTCGCACCTACAGGAGACCTCGGATGATGCAAGATGGTCGAAACGATGATCAAGGCCAAATGTTTTCATCAATTCCCGAATAAACATGTTCACGTTTCAGGCGTCAGATTTCAGGCTACGTATTACATACGATCTTCCGTCAACCGGAAGTGAAAGCCGCCGCAAGGGAGGGAACGACCTGCTTTTTCCTTGACATAACACCCGGCAGTTCGATCATTCCTACCCCGTTCACCGGTTTGTCGAAGGCGTTCGCGGCCAGATCCAGCCCGTTGTCGTCATGGACCAGGACCAGGCTTCTTTCTTCCAGGATATCCGTAAGCATCAGCACGGCCATGAACAGGCCTGAGTTTTTAGCTGTTTTCCGCAACTCATGGCGCAGTTCTTCCACTGGAGGCATCGATTTTTCAATGTCTGTCAATTCGGTCTGTCCGATCCCGATCTCCTTGTCGCCGAAGCGGTAGATCTTCCAGTCATGGTGCACCCACCAGGAAGGCGGTGGTGGTGGCGTCGGCATCCTGGCGCGGAAAAGGGATCGGGCGAGATCCTTGATATTTTCTCCGGCAATTTCCGCCAGCCATTCGGCGATTTTGCGATCGCGGGCGGTGGTAGTGGGAGAGCGAAATTCTACCGTATCAGAAAGGATCGCGCCAAGCATGGCCCCTGCCAGGGTCGGTGTCAATGGGGCATCGTGCCGCCGGTAGAGTTCGGCAATCAATGTGCAACTGCTTCCCACGGGTTCTACCAGCATACGCAATGGCTCAAGGGTGTTCAAACCACCCAGATTGTGGTGATCGATGATTTCAAGGATTTCACTCTGGGGAACGCCGGCCGCAGCCTGGTCGGGATGGTTGTGATCGGTGAGAATGATCCGTTGTCTGGTCTGCCCGGTGAGGTGACGTCGAAGAAGAAATCCCTCCAGGAAACCTTTTTCCGTGACTACCGGGAGGGCTGCCAGATTGTGCCGTCGCATCCGTTCCAGACCGTCAGTTACCGGGTCGTTGCCCCGAATTGTTGGAGAGTGGGCATCCATGGCGGTTTGAATCGGCAGGCTCTGTTGGATGAGAAGGGCTGCGGCAAAGGTCGTTCGCCTGGTGAGGAGAATCATGGCTCCACGTTTGCGGCCTTCCGCCAGCAAAGCGTCGGAAATGGAGGCGCTATCTGTGACTACAAGACACCCGGCGCCTGCCAGGACGGCGGCAATCTGTACTTCCGGCTGGTTGCCCACGATGACAAGATCTCCCGGTGAAATACAGTTACTGGCATCTTTTTCGGTGAAGGTAGCGATCCAGACGCGGCCTCGAATCACTGCTTCTTCATAGCCTGCGACCAGATCACCCTCCAGAGTTCGATTCAGCAATTCAAGGGGCAGATCCACCCATTTCGGCAGTGTAGTTCGGCGAGATAGCGATCAGCCAGTTTGTCCCGTTCCAGGAGTCCCACAAGTTTTCCGACTCTGTCCACCACCGGCAAGGCGCCCAGATCACGGTGCTGCATCATCAGACCGGCTTCCCGTAGCGTGTGGTCGGGGTACAGTGCGGGAGCATCCGTCCGCATCACGTCCGAAACGCGGAGGTACACATCCTTGATGGCACGGGGAGCCGGTATGCCCACGTGTTCCAGCAACCACGCGGTTTCACGATTCAGATGGTCGAGGTGGCAGGGTACAGCCTGGTTTCCGGTTTGCCAAGTGTAGAGGGAGGCGTATGCAATAGCCGAGCAGACCGCATCGGTATCCGGATCGTGATGCCCGATGACAAGTACTTCATCGCTATTTGTGCAGGGCATTCTTCCTCCTTTGGGTAAACATGTGCTCGATTCTTTAAGGTTTGATTTCCTCCAGTAGTTCAACGATTTCTTTTTCCTTTCTCATCTCTGATAACCATTCTTCGGGAAGGCCTCCGGAACCTGAGTAGGCGCCCAGAATCATTCCCACCATCATTGCGCGGGCCGCACTGTCCCCTCCTGCCATAACAGACTGGATCAGGGCTTCATGCAGGTCATTCTGGTACTTTGCGATGAGATGCACCACCCCTGGAAAGGCATCCATGGTATTGCATGTCTGGCCGAACTCGGCTATGACCGGTACGCTTTCCTTGTCCGCAGATGCAATGCCTGCCTTGACCCAGTTCAAAATGGGAGAATCCTTGAAATTTTCACGGGCAGTTTTTTCCATGGCGTCTACCGGCCAAGCTCCGCCTAATACGGAGAAGGCAACCGCTGCAAAGAAGGCAGCGCTATCTATGGTGAGGGAATTGTTGTGGGTCATCCTGGTCTGGGCTATGGCCGATTTCTCAAGTCCGGGGAGGTCATTGCAGTAGGTATAGACAAGAGGAGCCAGGCGCGATGCCCCTGCCAGATCGCCTGAAGGACTTCCACCATCTTCGGTCTTTTTTCCTGAGGCATTTGCGGCGAGGGTTCCCCGTGTGGCCTCGTCTACGTAGCCTGTATAGTTTTCAAAGAGCTTTTTCCACCTGGAAGAAAAATCGGAGAGATCAAATTTTTTCCTGGTAGCAAGAGATTCGAGGAGCACAAAAGTCTGGTCACCATAATGGGTGAATTCGCCTTCTTGTTTTGTTGGATGATAGGAGTTGGGCTGTGGTTTCATCAGGGAATCCACCCTGCCGAAAGCACGATGGATGGCCTGGGTATCGTAGATCCAGTGGGCGCCAAGGGCCAGGGAATCGCCGGCAAAGGAGGCGATTACCATGGTTGTTGCTCGTTCGTTCATTCTGCGATCTCCAAATTGTCAGTTTTATGCTTTTGCGATGGGTTCTATGTTACCATGGCGGATGGCAGGAAATCACTATTCCCTGGTTTTGTCAAATGGAATTTGGCGCATATTTATTTTTCGCGGTCCGCTGATTCATTTTGACCTTCTTTCTCCTTCCTCTTTTCCACAAACCTTACATTTCTTCTGTCGTGAGCTTCTCGGTTACGTCTTTTTTCTTCTTCTGTTTCTAAAACCAATGGAGGTATACTAGTAGGTTTGCCGTTTGAATCAAGGGCTACAAAAGTGAGATAGGCCGAGGAGGTGTGGCGAATACGACCGGTAGTGAGGTCTTCCGCTTCAGCCCGCACACCAATATCCATGGAGGTTTTTCCAACCATGTTGATACTGGCCCTGAGAGTAAGTAAATCCCCGATGTAGACAGGGTGGTGAAAATCGAGTCTGTCGATAGATGCCGTTACAGAATTACATCGGGCGTGACGTCGGGCAACCACCCCTGCTGCGGTGTCAATATATTTCATGACAACACCTCCATGTACATTCCCGGAAGGGTTTGCGTCCTGGGGCAGCATGACATGGGCAATGCTTACAGCGCTTTCACTTATTTTCTTTCCTTCCATGGGGCCTCCTTCTGGCCTGCCCCGTGAAATACCCGAAGGGTCAGCGTAGCGTATTTCACTGGGGTCATTGGTCGTTCGTCACTGGTCATTCGTCATCGGAGTCTCGCAAGCTCGCTTACCCGGAGTCTCGCAAGCTCGCTTACCCGGAGTCTCGCAAGCTCGCTTACCTGGGATACCGCCTACTACACACTGCCCGCTATTTCTTTATCTAAGCACTGGTTTCTAACTCCTGCGGTGTTGTCATCTCCACCAGGCTTTTTTCCACTTCCCCGGGGACAACATTGTTTGCGGTTTTGATATTTACTTCCGGTTTCCCTCCCAATACCTGATAGGCCCGGTTGAGAGTACGGTCGTCCCATATGGTGTTGATATCGTTCCTGGTTAGGGCTTCCGGCGTCAAGGCTGCCAGCCATCCTCCAAGCTTGCCCACTACCCAATGATTCGCTACAGTGACAATAATTTGGCTTTCGTAAGGATCGCTGAATGTATCCTTCTCTGACTCCGGGGCGGATTCCCTGTTCAAGAGAAGCCACGCCAGGGAAACCATATCGTGGGCAACCACCGACTCCGAGGCGATTACGAGTCCTGTTTCTGGTTGCATTACGTACCCCTTATCGGGGCCGAATGAGGTGAGTATTTTGTCCGCCGCTGTGAGCACGAGACGCTGTTTCTGGAGCAGCGTCCCCACGGTGTTGCCTTCGGCCGTCTTTTCCTGGAAGGTTGCGGCATCTCGATGGTACTCCAGTCGGGTATCGGTTCGCCAGTAGCCTACCGCAGCCTTGAGTCCGAGGGTGCTTCCGGCCAAGACGTGGCGAGCGCATCTTGGCATAAGCACAATATGATCTACTTCCCTCAATATTCCAGGCATCATCAGGCTACCTTTCCAGTTTGAACCGGATGCCGGCATGTCTTGATAAAAGGAGTTCCAGCCGGCCTCTTCAGGAAAATGAAGTTCTGCTCCCGCTCTCAAGGCAGCCTCTGCCATACCGCAGGCCTCCATCAATTCCCTGGAGGAACCCTCTGCCCCTTCCTGAGTCAATTTCACGTGCTCAATTCCGGACATGTCTCCCACTATAACCTTGCCTGCCCCTTTTTCCTTAAGCAGCGTCACCATGGCTCCGATGGCGAGAGGACTGGTTGTTGCCGGGTATTGGTTCCCGGAGTTGAGAGCCGGTTTGATAAATACGGTGTCCCCTTTGGACAACCACGAAAAATCCGTTGCGGCTTCGGCGGCTTCCCGAAGCGCATTCTTGAAGGCTTTCTCGGTGGATTTACGATCCAGACCGGCCAAAAAGACCTTTGTTTCTGGTCCAGAAAAGGCTGGTTTTTTCAAAGAAGAAGGTTTTGATGCGGCTTTTGTCTTTCCCAATGGGAGAACGGCTGAGGCCAGTCCTGCTGCTGATGCTTTTATGAATGTTCTTCTTTCCATACCTGTGATCCTCCATCCATTTCTGACTTCTGACTTCTGACTTCTGACTTCTAATATGGTAGGGAGAGCGTACTGCGGTTGTCAAGCATTATGGTCATGCGTTTTGCTTTTCGAATCGATATAAAACGATTATGGGGCATGGAATACGAACAGGAGATTATGGCGAAGCTTCTTTTGCAGCAGATGATATCCACCGGGAAAATGATTGAATAATAAGTTATTTAAAATAGATACTTCATGGAATTTGTTTTTTGAAAAGGTTTTTCTATTGTCGATATTTTGTGATATATAGGGCGCCAAATAAGAATCAAAAAGAAATGGAGGATGATCATGAAAAAAGTAGCAGTTATTGGTTGCGGATCTTATATGGAAAGTGGATGCGGTTGCCCCGGGGAATGGCGTTGTTTGAAAGCGGCAGCCCTTGGTGAAGGCACATTTGAGGAACCGTCACAGGTTATGGCTTTTGTCAAATGCGAGTGTCCGGGAAGAACGATTGTGCCCAATCTGGGTATGGCTATGAAACTGTCGAAGATAAAGCCCGATACAATTCATTTGAGTTCATGCTTTGCCAACGCCAAGCCGGCGTGCCCCTATGGCAGCGCGGAAGAGTACGCGCAGCTTCTCGAAAAGAATACCGGTATCAAGGTGGTTTTGGGAACCCATGACTATCATTAGTAGGCAGTAGGCAGTAGGCAGTATGGAAGGTGGCGTTCGTGTGAAACTACTCGGGTTACGGGTTGCGGGCTACGCGCTTTTTCTGGTTCCCAAGCTCCGCTTGGGAACGCATTTCCCGGGAAGCTTCGCTTCCACACTTCGTCATGCTGCAGTTTGTTTCTTTTCGGTCCTCGTTTTACTGCTCCTGGCTGTTTATGAGATTGACCTGCTCGTTGAGAGTCAGGAAATCGTATAAAACTCCCAGTCCGAAAATTCCGGCTGTCAATAGATAAAGGAAGCCGGAGAGCCATTTACCCATATACATGCGGTGAAGACCAAATAAGCCAAGGAAAGTGAGCAGGACCCACGCCACCGTATAATCGATGCGCCCCGACCGAAATCTAAAGTCTGCCTGTCGATCCATGGAAGGGATGAGGAACAGGTCTATGATCCAGCCGATCCCGAGGAGACCCAGTGTAAAGAAATAGATGATGCCGGAGATGGTTTTGCCATAGTAAAATCTGTGGGCGCCGATAAATCCGAACAACCACAGGATATAGCCGACGGTTTTTAGGTGTGTGTCATTGTTGTTGTCCATGGGGGCCTCCATATTTTTGTTGTTCAGGATTTCAAAAGTTGAAGTATCAATTGGTTTTTGGGGACGCAGATTTCCGCAGATAGGCGCAGATAATTATTAAAAGAAAAAAATTGGAGAAAATCAGCGTTCATTAGCTTCTTCAAGGGACTCTTTCAGCTTCCGTACGTGGAGGTTTTCTTCTTCGATGATTTTCTGCAGACCTTGAAGGGAATCTTCATCGCCCATGAATGAACCAATCAATTCATAAAAAAGAATGGTGTCCTCTTCGAATTCTATGGACGTTTCAAGCAACTCCTTCCGGTCTTCCAACCTGGAAAAATCAGCGTCCGTGATCGAAAATGCTTGATCTCCCAATACGCTTTTGAGGATTGTCCTGCCCATGGCGTCCAACTCGGGAGCACTTTTTATGCCTTTGCTGTTTTCTTTCAGATCAGCAAACCATTTTGCATGTTCCACTTCTTCATCAGCCAGCCATTGCAGCATGGAAGCCAAGGAAAGATTGGAGACTTTTTCCTGTGCTTTTCTATAGGTTTTTTCCCCGTTTTTTTCGATGCGGATGGCAAGTTCAATAATCTCAGATGTAGTGAACATTTTTTCCTCC
>CAYOWC010000176.1:7258-10361 GCA_964407525.1 uncultured Desulfobacteraceae bacterium
TGATTGTATTTTGTTTTGTGGTGGAGTCAAGTTGTAAGTTCCTGATCTTTAAAAAAGGGAAGACAGTTGAGAATCGAAGACGGATTTCACCGGCAATTCTCATTATTGTTTTTTCCCATGACGCCTAATAGGCCTAAAACTCATAATGACCATTCCTGAGATCTCATAAACTCCCTTGACTTTGGTGTTAACAAGCCGTAGTTTGTACCAAATATTATTGATGTTCCTGGTTGTAATTAAAAACACGTAAGCCCCGGAATGGTTCCGGGGCTTTTTTTATTGGAACACAGAAGGAAGGTGTTTATTGAATTTCGAGTCTTTTAATTTCCATCCCAATGTTGCGGCAGGTGTCGTAGCGGCGGGGTATGTTACCCCCACCCCGATTCAGGATCAGGCAATTCCGCAGGTCCTTAAGAATCACGATGTGATGGGATTGGCCCAAACCGGCACCGGCAAAACGGCTGCCTTTGTCCTGCCGATACTCAATCGGCTGATGGGGAAAAAACCTGGTTGTATCCGTGCGCTGATTGTGGCTCCCACCAGAGAATTGGCTGAACAGATTCATCAGGCTATTGAAACCCTGGGTCGCAAGACCCGCCTGAAGAGCGCTACCGTTTATGGTGGTGTTAATATTAATCCGCAGATTCAAAAATTGAAGCGTGTTGATATTGTTGTGGCCTGCCCCGGGCGGCTTCTTGATCATATCGGCCGCCATACCGTCAATCTTTCCCAGTTGGAAGTGCTGGTGATTGATGAGGCTGACCAGATGTTCGATATGGGTTTTTTCCCAGATATCCGGCGTATTTTGACCCATCTTCCCAAAAAACGTCAGACCCTGCTTTTCTCAGCGACAATGCCCGCCGAAATACGTCGCCTGTCAAAGGACATTCTGCGAAATCCGGCCACTGTTCAGGTGGGTGTCACTGCACCTGCGGACACTGTTCGCCATGCGCTCTATCCGGTGGCTCAGCATTTGAAGACGGCGCTACTGTTAAAGCTGTTAGGGAATATTACCGCCGAATCGGTGCTTGTATTTACCCGGACCAAACATCGCGCTAAAAGTTTGGGGAAAAAGCTGTCCACGGCCGGATTTAGCGCCACTTCTCTGCAGGGAAACCTTTCCCAGGGGCGCCGCCAGGCCGCAATGGAAGGCTTTCGTGACGGGACATTTCAAATCCTGGTGGCCACTGATATCGCCGCCAGGGGCATTGACGTCACTAAGATTTCCCATGTCATCAACTACGATATTCCTTCCACCCCCGATGCGTATATTCACCGAATCGGACGGACCGGCCGGGCTACTCGCAGTGGCGAAGCTTTTACTCTTATCACCGGAGACGACAAGGAAATGGTTCGCGCCATTGATCGAATTATTGGTACTCCCATAGAAAGACGAACTCTGGCAGACTTCAATTATAATGTTGCGCCTTTAACATCACAAAAAAGATCCTCCCATAGTACCCAGGGGTATAAAACGCAAAAGAAAAAGCCGGCCCGTGGGGCAAATGGACGGGCTAGAAAGGGAGCGTTTTCCTGGATGTCCTCACAAGAATCGAAGGGGCATGGCAGGAGAGGTATGCAATCTGCATAGGAGCTCGAGTAATGTGCTTAATGAACGTCATTGGGGCTATTTTGAAATCCCGTTGAAGCGGGGTCCATGGCCTCAGTAGGAAGAAGTCCCTATGTAGAATTGCTGAAAAATCCATAATTAACTTGCTTCTTACTAAAAGAAAGGTTATTATAGATATAATTATGCAGTAAGAATAGTAGGCAAGGAGGAGGCCAAATTGGCAAGACCAAATTTTGAGTTCCAAAAGCGTCAGAAAGAAATGGCAAGGAAAAAAAAGAAAGAACAAAAAAGACAAGCCAAACTGGATAAAAAAAATCTAAAAACCGAAGAGAAGTTAGATCCTTTGCAGGATGAGGGTGAAAACCCATAAGTTTGGTGATGTATTGTTTTGTTCACACTGTGGAAGTAAGCTAAAGGAAAAAGAGAAATAAATTCGAGTAAAGAGATTGTCCAGGGTGCCTATGGATTCCATCATGGAAACATTGCAGAAAAGCTCAATAAAATCCTTAAACGCTTTTATCCGCCCGGATTCATAGGGATTGTAGCCACGTCCTCCACCCCCGTCCTTATTCGCTCACACTACCGGTATGACAGACAGCACAGTGTCAATAATTGCAGCAGCGTGCCATTTTCCTGAAAAAGCTGTGATGAAAAGGAGAGCCGAATGATAGAAGAAATTGAATTTGAAGTCGGTGAAAAATACGAAAACATGAAAGGAGTCTTCGAAGTTATCTCTATGCAAAAAGACTCCATGAATATTCGCTGGGAAGATGGGGAGGAAGTCTCAACTCCCATAAATCTGCAACAGCGTATTCTCGAACGTATGCGGCATGAAAAAGAGCTTGAAGCGGAAAGGATTGCGCAAAAGGCAAAGAAAGCCAAGTCGCCTTCCAGGGCGAAGCAATTCGATGGGCTGGAAGAAAATGATTTCAACAATATGGTTTCCAAGACCACTTGGCGTGGTCGTGGTCAAATCGGGAGTGCAGTGGGTCATCGGTTGAAGTCAAAACAGTTCGATTTCAACTCATGGGTAGTATTGAGAAAACCTGAAGTACGATGGATGGATGTAACGCGCCAAAAACAGGATGATGTTTTGTTTCAGGCGAAATTCTATGCCCGGATCGAACCGGATAGCCTCGGCTTCGGTGTTCATATCCCTACTGTCGATTTGTCTGCCTCTGAAACAAACGACTGGAACGGGTTGTTGAAATGGTTGGAACAGTCTGAAAACGATGCCTGGCTACTTGAGCAATGTACGTCTCACGGACTTTATCTGTTCGATATGGGGGTAAAGGGATTTGCCGGTAAGCTGGAAGCAGATGCAGGCCATTGGGTTCGCCGACCGGAAAAAGACGAATCACCAATTAAATCTCTGTACGCTTTTTTCGGTGGACTCGACAACCCCGACAAAATGGACCTTCGTATCGAAAAGCAGATGGCAAAGGGCGATGCCATAGAAAGGAAGCAGGGTATTGCCGATGATATTGCAGGAATTTTCGAAATTCTTTTGCCCGTGTACACGGCGGGCGTTGC
>CAYOWC010000177.1:0-10333 GCA_964407525.1 uncultured Desulfobacteraceae bacterium
GACGCGCTTGATGCCTTGTATCTTTGGCAAAAGCAACGCTTGCAGGATTTAGGTTAAAATAGGTGGTAGGGCATTCTAGGAGGCCATCCAGGATGATCAATGGGGACAACGGGTTCCTGCGATAGTGAAATAATAATCTCGGTGTTAAAGGAATATTCACGTAGATGTGAAAAGTCGTCAGCACGGTTGCTTGGGATAAAAGTGCCGTTAGCAGGAAGATTCAAAACAGTGAGGCTGGAACCGCATAGGCAACCCTCCATTTCTGAAATAAACGTTTTGTTTCCTTCTTTGACTTTAAGACTTGAAGAACAGCAGGAAATGAGTAATCCGTCATTCTTGTCATCACATTTTGGACAATTGCAACAGAATGAGGTCCTTTCAAGACCTTTATCACATTGGCATATCCATTCCGTTCTTGAAAGAAAGACTGTAATATGTAAGATCAGGGTAACAAGAAAAATGTGGAAGAGAATTTTTCTCTGTGGAAGTCGTTTCATATTATTAACCTGTTCTTCATTATATCCATGAAACTCGTGACCTGTCAACAACTTCGGGCTCTGAACCCAAAGCTGCTGATGGAGATATTTACTGAGTTCTCTTATGTTCAGCATACCAAATTTGTCCATATTTTTGTTGGCGGCCTTGATTCTTCTACTCACGCCTGGTCCGGCAGTACTTTATATTGTGGCGCGCAGTTTGGATCAGGGCCGGTTGGCTGGATTTGTTTCGGTTCTCAGTATCGAGGTTGGCAACTTCGTGCACGTATTGGCAGCTACTTTGGGATTGTCTGCCATACTCGTTTCGTCAGCACTGGCTTTCTCCATTGTCAAATACCTGGGTGCCGCCTATCTCATTTATCTGGGGATACGCCGACTTCTCGCACGCGATACCGAGCATCAGCCAACGACTTTTAAGCGTCAGAGTCTAAGACGCATTTTTCGGCAAGGTGTGCTGGTGGCCATACTTAACCCGAAGACGGCCTTATTCTTTTTCGCTTTCTTGCCACAATTTGCGGATTCGTCAAAGAGCTCATTTGCTCTCCAGCTGTTGGCCCTCGGGTGTTTGTTCGTACTCATGGCCATTGTCACAGACAGTCTGTATGCTTTTTTAGCGGGTACAGCTGGACAATGGCTCAAAGGCAGTCGCCCGTTTCTACGGGTTGAACGGTATTTGGTAGGAACCGTCTATATTGGATTAGGAGTAATGGCCGCACTTGCAGACACCAGACGTCACTGAAAGGCAGCAGAGTTCAACGAATAAATTCAGCGGACGCAAAAAGCCGCGCGGCTGATTTATACGGTGGATGTCACTCAAACACAAAAAGGAAAGGGAGCCAGTTATGTTATACACAATTGCGGTTGTTCTGATTCTGCTTTGGCTGTTGGGAATTGTTTCGTCAACCACCATCGGCGGGTTCATCCACATCCTGCTCGTCATTGCTATTGTAGTTGTTTTGTTGCGTATCATCAGTGGCCGAAAACCGCTTTGATTGTCTCTCTCCCCCCTGAAGTATTTGCCGGGGTATCTCTAATTTTGCGGTTGCGTGATTGATGTCCAATCTCTTCGGAAAAAGCTACACCCACAGGATTTAGCTATAATGAAAAGAAAAATTGAATTACTGGCGCCAGGCGGAGATATTGATTCTATAAAAGCCGCAATTGCAGCCGGGGCGGATGCCATATACTGTGGGCTCAATAGATTTAATGCCAGAAACCGAGCCAAAAATATAGATTTTGAGGACCTAAATGGGATTTTGAATCTTGCTCATAGGAATAATTGCAAAGTTTTTTTAACACTCAATATAATTATAGTAGAAAATGAAATCCCGGCCCTCATAGGATTGCTGAATAGAATCATTAATACAAGCGTTGATGGAGTAATTGTTCAGGATTTAGGGTTGTTATATCTATTATCTAAATATTTTAAAGATCTTGAGATACATGCCTCTACTCAGATGACTACTCATAATGAAGGTCAGATAAAGTTTTTAAGTACATTGGGTGTTACCCGGGTTAACCTTTCAAGAGAATTAAATATTCATGAAATAAAAGCGTTAACTTTGATTGGAGATGAAAATAATATCTTAACTGAAATATTTGTCCACGGCTCCTACTGTATCTCTTTCTCAGGAATCTGTTATATGAGTTCTGTTCTTGGAGGTAAGTCTGGAAATCGTGGCAGATGTAGTCAACCATGTAGAGATAGATATTTGACTACTCCTCAAGGAAAAAAATTCCCCCTTAATCTTAAAGATAATTCAGCCTATTTTGATATAAGTGAGATATCTGATGCAGGGGTTGCCTCGTTAAAGATTGAAGGGAGAATGAAGAGCTTTGATTACGTCTATACGGTGGTGAATTGCTGGAAAAAACAAATACAAGGCTTTTATCATGAAAAATTACTAGATACTGACAATAGTGATTTCTATAAAGTATTTAACCGGGATTTCTCAGACTCCTATTTGAAGGGAGATATTGGTAAACATATGTTTATTGATAATCCCATGGATAATTCGATTAAACAGCTTTCTGAAATGGTTAATTATTCTACGAATGATGAAATGGTAAAAGACAGGATCGAATATTATGAAGAAAAAAAAGAAATTTTTAAAAAAGCTACAAGGGAGGTGAACAAGTTAAGTATAGATAAATATCCTTTAATAGTGAGTGTCTCAGGGGAAATTGACAATCCTTTAAAAGTATCCATAAAAACTCCCTACACGTCATTTACGGTGCTTTCGGAAAGTAATTTAGTGAATGCCGGCACTTACACCCTGGACCAGCATAGTCGGAAACAAAGATGTGAGGCAAAAACAATACCATCAGATAGCAAGGACTTTTCAGGAAAAAAAGAGAAAATTGCCGCTAAATGCCTGAATTACGAGTTTTTATTGAAAAAATTTAAGGCTTTAAATAATACGGAATATTTCATTAAACATCTGGAGTTAGAGAATCTTGAAAGTGATCTTTTTATACCTTTTAAAGAGCTCACTTCAATAAAAAGAAGGATTATATCCATCTTAAATGGTTCAAAAGAAATTGTTGATCCCATCGACGTTCCATTTATAAACAAAAATACAGTAAAAATTAAACCCGCTCTTGCTGTATTAATCGCCTCGAAAAAGGATTTGTACGTTTGTGATAAGGCTTCTGTAGATGTATTTTTTCAAATTCCGAATTTCCTTAAAAATGAAGATTTAGAAATTAGAGATCTTTTTTTAGAAAACAATGCATTAATTCCCTGGTTCCCATCTGTATTGATAGGAGAGAATTATACTGCTTCGGTAGAATTTCTCCAACAGGTGAAACCAAAACTTATTGTAACAAATAATACTGGAGTAGCCTATGAAGCGTATAAAAGGCGAATCCCATGGATAGCAGGACCTTATCTTAATATTGTTAATTCCTTTAGCCTTCTATGTCTGAAAGAAAAGTTTAACTGTCATGGATCATTTGTTTCCAATGAAATTAGTATAAATCAGATAGAAAAAATTGTTAGTCCTGAGAAGTTCAAGCTATATTATAGCATCTACCATCCAATTGTACTTATGATCACCAGACAATGCTTATTTCACCAGGTTGTTGGATGCGAAAAAGATAAATTCAGTGAGGAGTGCATTCACGAATGTGATCGAAGTACATCCATTACAAATTTGAAAAATACACCTTTCTTTGTTAGAAAATCAAAAGGGAATTATCATTCTATCTATAATAATTGTAATTTTTTGAATACGGATATTGTTACTGATATGCCGGATAAATTTTCCGCATTTTTCATTGATTTGAGGGATATGAAAACTGAAACAAAAATAGAAATGGATAAAACCGAAATAATTAGGCTTTTTGAAAATCTTTTAGATGGAAACCCCGATTCAAAAAAAGAACTTAAACAAATGATTCATCCCACAACCGATGCCCAATATAGAAAAGGAATTTAACAGAAATCAAATTAATTCCTTATCGTATTTGCGGTAAAGCCCCCGAAACTGATGATAGGTTAACCCCAGGGCGTCAGCCGCCTTTTTCTGATTAAATCTGGCATCTTTGAGCGCCTTTTTTAAAAATCTGATTTGGAGTTCCCTGACAGCTTCTTCAAGAGGTTTTTCCATAAGATCATTGAGAGCGGTTGCTTCCTTGTTTCCCGCCTTACCCACGGCCTCCATTTCTTTCCGGGCGGAGGGCTGGGCTCGAAAAGGGTCAAAATCAATATGAGAGATATGCGGTGAATCTGACCTGTATACAGCACGTTCCACCAGATTCTTTAATTCCCGAACGTTTCCCGGCCAGTTATGGGTTTCAAGGGTGTCCATGGCCTCTTGACTGAATTGGGGCATCTCTTTGCGGCCTAACTCCAGGGTCATTCTTCCTGCAAAATGGTTTGCCAGCAGAAGAATGTCTCCAAGTCTTTTTCTTAGAGGGGGCAGAAAGAGAACCTCAAAAGAAAGGCGATCCAGCAGGTCTCGCATAAATCTGCCCTCGTCGGTCAAGGCGATGAGGTCCGCGTTGGTCGCCGCAATAATTCTTACATCCACTTCAATGCTCTCCGAACTGCCGACACGCTCAAAAGTACCGTATTCGACGACGCGCAGTATCTTTTCCTGGACCTCCATGGGGATATTGCCGATTTCATCCAGAAACAAGGTGCCTCCGTCCGCGGCCTCGAACCTCCCTGTCCTCCGTTGTTCAGCTCCGGTAAATGCGCCCCTTTCATGCCCGAATAATTCGGGTTCGATGAGGGCAGGGTTTAGTGCCGAACAGTTCAAGGCCACCAGGGAACCTTGCCATCGCCTGGATAAAAAATGAAGCCGGGAAGCTGCCAGTTCCTTTCCAGTGCCTCTTTCGCCTATGACAAGTACCGGACGGTTGATGGGGGCTACCCTGGAAAGATTCTCCTGAAAGTCGAGAAAAGCATCGGATTGTCCAAGGGCTTCAGACACCCCGATAGAGGTTTTTGTTCGGATGTCCTGTGTTAAAGGGGATGGCTTTTTTTTCATGGTAAAAAATCCTATAAGATAGCTACAATAACTAACAATAGGCGAAATATACCATATTGTATTCTGCGTTGTCAATGGGGTAACCACTTGAAATGAAATTGGTTTTTGAGTTAATTGGAGCGATGGCACGATTAATGCTCTGGGATTAAGGCAAATAGAGACAAAAAGGAGACTATGCCATGGGTATTTTCACACGATTTCGAGACATCATCAGTTCCAATATCAGTGCCATGCTGGATAAGGCAGAGGACCCGGAAAAATTGATCAAGCTCATGATCCGGGAGATGGAGGATACGCTTGTTGAGATCAAGGCTTCATGCGCCGGGGTTATGGCTGCCATGAAAAAAATTCAGCGCCAGATTGATGAAGTTCAATCCCGCATTAGATACTGGGAGGAAAGGACTGCCCTTGCGGTTAGAAAAGGGAGGGATGATCTGGCGCGGGAGGCGCTTTTGGAAAAACGCCGGTATGCGGAAAAGGCGGGGGCACTTGAAAAAGAGCTGACGGAACATAATTTTCTGGTCGAGCAATACCAGGAAGATATTAGCCAGCTTGAAGACAAGATGGAGTCTGCTCGCGAGAAACAACGGTTGCTCCAACAGCGTCACATTCATGCACGAAGAAAGATGCGCGCCCAGGAGGACATTCGCCGCATGGAGACTTCGGATGCCCTGTTCAGATTCGAAGAATTTGAAAATCGCATAGAAAGAATGGAAGCGGAGGCGGACCTGATTAATTTTGGAAGAAAGCCGACACTTGAGGGAGAGCTGGACAGTCTTTTGGTTGACGATGATATCGAAAAGGAGCTACAAAGAATAAAGTCTTCTTTCTCAAAGAAGGATGAGACATCCCCCCTGGTTTAGTCCGAAGATTCTACGGATTATTCTAACCGTTTAGCCGTTTGAGAGAAGAAAAGATGCGGTTTTCAGGGGGTGTCTGTCTAAATTAGCCGAAAGCGACTGAGGGGACAAAATTAACTATGAATGGCGTTATAGCACTATCGATCATTTTAGGAGGCTCTGTTCTGATCCTGGCCATCATCGGGAGCACCATTCTCATGGCCATAAAGATATTCAAGGGGCCGACCTCTAAAAAGGGCCAACAAAACGAAACCGATGAAGCAAAAATGATACAGGAGATCTACAAAGGACTTTCCCTGATGGAAGAGCGTCTTGAGGCCTTGGAGACTATCATTTTGGATCGAGAAAGAAAGGACCGTGTAAATCTATGAGAAGGAATAGGAAGTTCCGCCACCGAGCGCATTATCGCCCCCGTAGAAGCCGACATATGAGTGATCGATTTCAGGGGTTGTTCAATGGAGGGCTTTATCGTTCACGAAACGGTGTGATACTGGGCGTTTGTAAAGGGATCGCCCAATATTTCGATTTTTCTGTTTTCTGGATTCGGGTCGCCGCCGTTATTGTTTTTTTCATAAGCGGCTTCTGGCCCATTACAGCTATCTATTTCATCGGGGCCTTCTTGATGAAACCTGCACCCGCAATCCCGGTTCAGACAAGTGAAGAGCAGGAGTTTTATGATAGCTACGTCCATTCCAGGAAAGGGGCTACAGATCGTCTCAAAAGGCGATATGACAGCCTGATGCGCCGTATTCAGCGATTGGAGCATACGGTCACATCCAAGGAATTTGAATGGGACCGAAAACTGAATACCTAAAAGCGCAATTAGCGCTTAGCCGTTAGCTATTAGCTATGAAAACGATTTCTGCATGTGGGTCTTAACGGTTTCGACACGTGCTTTGGTGCTCATTAAATAGGCTTCCATCGGTTGTTTTGGCAAAGGCATCTTGTCCCATTCCACCGTCTTGATACGGACAACAACGTGGTCCACATCACCCTCTTCCTCCCTCAGGTACCGTTGAACTCTATTCACATATTCAGGCACCTGATTGATCGATCGGGTCATGTATGTTCTGACATCCGGCCCCGTAAGTACCAGGTTATGGGCAGTGCACAATATTTGCGCATCTAGTTCAGCCAGGGTCGCCAAAGAGTTTAGATAGGCCTCATGGTCAACCAGAAATTCGCAGACTCCGTCGCACCCGGCTGCTTCCCCCGCAATCAAGATCTTTTTCTCCCGAATCCAGTATGCAGTGCCATCCCAGGTGTGGCCTGGCGCGGGAATTGCTTCGAGCGTCAAATCCTGATCAATTTTTATAGTCCGGTCATGTTTTAAAACAACATCACAATCAAACGGTTTAAATTCATCTTCACAAAAATCGGATATCCCCCAGCTGCGAAGGACTTCAAGAGCCCCTTGATTGAGCTTTTTTATCTGGGCAATCGCTCTGGGGCGGGTTAAAATCTGAGAGGATTTCGGAGACCCCACAATTTTCATCTCAGGCCACACTTGTTTCAGATGGAATGCCGCACCCACATGATCCCAGTGAGAATGCGTTAAGAAGAGAAAAGCGGGAGATCGGGGGCCTAAGATGTTCTTGATCTTTCGTTCGTACATCTGGGAGAGGCCGGTAAAGCCGGCATCAAAAAGGAGTGGCGCTGGGCCATCCAGAAGAAATATCGGTACCGCTGAATGCCCCAAAACATAGAAGTCATCAGCAATTTTTCCAGTCCATTCAATGCGCATCTGTTTCCATCGTTCGCCGGCCCTTCCTTTCTCAGGAGGTTATTTTGCCTTAACACTATCCTGTTCCGCTTGTTCCCAAAAGCTGTCCGGATTGAAGAGCATCATGGCCGGAGCAACCTTCTCCGTGTGTTCTCCCAGGTCTTTCTGGTAAACGACGCCATCATGGTTCACAATAAAGGTCATGATCCCTGAAGATCCGTACCGAGCAGGATATGCCACCATGGCAAATCCCCCGACCATCTTTCCTTCAACAACGTAGTCATAAGAACCACCCAGGGCATCCTTACCTTGTGCCTTCAAGATTCGGTAATAATACCCATGATAGGGAACCGGTTTCCCCTCCGGTCGCTTAGTGGTGTAGCCTTGTTCATGAGCCGCGGCGACGAGTGGCCCCAAGGGGCTTTGTTCATCACCTTCTTTTGCTTTCCAATAGAGACCATCCTTCTTCCCTGAATCGCTCCTGAGTTTTTGCGAATAGGTCAGGAGCCCGTCACTATTCTGGTCTTTTAGTGCGTATTCCCGCTGGGCGTCCACATAGGCTAAACAGACCTGGATGACACTTAGTTCGTTCTTCCCGATCCTGCGGGCAAGAATCTCTTCCCTGCCTTCATTGGTATCGAACTGCCATGCCCCGTCTTTTTTCACGATTGGTATAGGGAATGGCCATTCCTCGTTTCCTACGTAGAGAACCACCTTGTTTGCATTTGCCTTTTCCAGCTTGTTTTTCTGTTCGTATAAATTGATAAATCGCTCGCTCTGTGTTTTGTCCGCGACCGGGTCGCCGGAAGAGACGACATCCTTGCCACCAGGCCCGAAAATAGCAGACAGGGCCTTTACATCAAAAGCCCTCAATGCGTCTACCAGGGTGTTGACGGCCTCATCAGGAGACGCAAAAGTTTCCTGATCCTGCGGCACGGCAAGACATGTGCCAAAGGCCACTGCGACTAACAATCCTGATATAAGGAGCACTGCGCAGTCTTTTAACAGTGAATTCTGTTTTCTCATACTTCCTGCTATCGTCATGGCATTTCCTCCATCAAAAAACTCGTTTTGTTCTTGAGAAATTTCAGCGACGGCCGCGACCGCCCCCTCCACGGTTCATTCCGCTTCTGCCGCTGGTGCGGGAAGAGGACATGCTTTTACGGCCGCGATTGCTGGAAGCTTTGGTTCGACTCCCTTTTTCATAGTTTCCAAAAGCGCTTTTATTCGTACGTTGCTTGGTTCCTGACCGGTTAGACCCGCCTGTATCTTTTCGTTGTTGAGTCTTTCCTCGGTCAAACGAACCAGTATCCACGCTACCCTTGAGATTCTGACGGCTTTCAGTGCCGGCTGAGCGGTCACGGGACTTGTCTGCTCCACTCCGGGAAAGATCCTGTCTGCCTGCATTGGCACGGCCACGGTAGGCGTCCCTGGATTTTGCATCCCGAGATGTTCCCCGGTCAAATTTTTTTGCCGTTGACTGGTCTCTGTAAGATACTCCTTTACGGTGCTCTGGGTTGTGCTTCCACGAACCCTTGCCACCTTCTCTTGTTGATACTTTGTTGGCGTACTTGTTTCGGTCTATTTTGGTGTTGATATTGGTGTTTCTGTTGATGTTGACATTGACATCACCACGCCCCCAGCGGCAGCCTCCCCACGCATAGCCCCAGGCAGCTCCCATTGCCACTCCGACCCCAAAGGAAAAGAGCGCCGCACCGGCCACGTATCCGGGAGGATAGTAATAATAGGGAGGATAGGCCGGATACCACCATGTGCCATAAACCACCGTTGGATTATAAGTTGGGACATAAATGACCTGAGGGTTTGGTGATTCTATGATAATTGTTTGCGTCTCCTTTTCGACAACGATTTTCTGCTCCTCGGTTGTCTTCAGGTTACCCGCTTCTTCGGCTTTCTTCCTCAGATTCTGGACTGTGTCCATTACACCCTTCTCTTGGGCAAGAAAAGCGTCTCCCAGTTTTTGGGTCCAATCCAGCTTCTCGCCCATCATCTGTAAAACCTGAGGGAAATTCACCAACGACTTGACACTTGGATCCCAATCCTGCTGTTCAAGAGCCGTGGTTAGCTCATCCCCTTTGAGGCTTTCATTCTCCTTAGCCCAGCGGGTTGCGAGAACGACCTCAAGGGGGTACGTTGATGCCATAAGGACCTGGGCCAGAAGAGAGTCCGGATAAAGCGCAATTGGGGCCAGCAACTGGTCTAACTCTTCTTGTTCGAAAGGTTCATCTCCGTCTTCACTTTGTGCGATAACGCCCTGAGGCGCCAGCAGTAAGATTGCCAGAGAAACGGCTAATGCTTTTGCAAATAGTATCCGTATCTTCATGCTTCACCTCTCCTTTTTTGTTCTGAGTACGCTTTGGGCGTGTACCAGCCCTTGAAAAACTATATTACTTTTTCAGATTAGTGCTTTTCAGCCCATTTAGCAATAAGGAAGTTCAATGATTTAAGTGGTCTAACTTGAGCAGGAGGCCTGGTACTACTGAGTTGCCTGTGGTCAAGCACGGGAGATTACGGGCAAAAAAAAAAGCCTGCAAGTTAATCATTCACTTACAGGCTTTACTTTTTCTTCATAATGATGTTCTGGAGGCGGCAATCGGATTTGAACCGGTGAATAACGGTTTTGCAGACCGCTGTTGATACTTTCTAACTTCTTGAAACACATATCTTATTTGAAGTAATATCGTAAATATTCGGCTTGTTTTAAATTTTTTAAAAATAGTTCGGGACACAAAGCGA
>CAYOWC010000178.1:0-3999 GCA_964407525.1 uncultured Desulfobacteraceae bacterium
CCGAAATAGGCTGAGCGAATATCTGGATTGCTCATCAGTTCATCCCGGGTTCCTTCCATAACCGCTGTGCCGTTTTCCAGGATAAACGCATAGTCCACGATGGGCATCACAGGCCTGGCGTATTGTTCCGTGACCATGATCGATATTTTCCGCTGGTCGCGAATCACTTTGGTTCCTCGGATCAAAATAGCCTGCATCAGGGGGCTCAAGCCTAAAAGCGGTTCATCGAGAAGCAAGAGCTTCGGTTGGGCCATCAAGGCCCGTCCAATGGCTAACATCTGTTGTTCACCTCCGCTGAGGAAACCGCCGATTCGTTTTTTGAGCTTTTCAAGGGCCGGAAAAATCGTGAACACATACTCCATGGTCTCTTTGGCCTGGGAGGGTTTAGCCAGATACCCGCCAATGCGAAGATTTTCCAACACATTGCTTTCTTTGAAAATCCTTCGCCTTTCCGGACAGAGGACAATTCCCTTTCTGGCGCGAAGACTTGGCTTCATGGTCATGATTTCTTTTCCGAAATAGCGGATTTCTCCAAGGATCGTAATTTTCTCGCCCCCGGCCATGGCTTCTTTTTTCCGGATATCCTCCATAATACCTGAAAGTGTGTACATGAGAGTCGATTTCCCGGCACTGTTGGCGCCAAAGACGCCGACAATCTGGCCTTCGTCGCACCGGACACTCACATTGTTGAGGGCCAGCATATTTTCGTAAAACACCATCAGGCCGGTTGCTTCAAGCATAGCTCATAACCTCCTCGACGTCTTCGGATCCGAAATAAGCTTCCTTTACTTTTTCATTGGCCATGACTTCGTCTGAAGAGCCTTCCACGAGCTTTTCACCAAAATTCAGGACCATTATGCGGTTTGCCACCCGAAAGAGTTCCCGCAACCGGTGTTCAATCATAATCAGAGTAATCCCCTCCATCTGCAGCCGTTCAATCAACGGGACCATACTGGCGATTTCACTCATGCTGAGGCCGGAAAATACCTCGTCGCAAAGAATAATGTCCGGTTTCAATGCCAGGCAGCGGGCAAGTTCCAGTCGTTTGAGATAGCCGGTAGGCAGTGTAGAGGCCATTTTGTAGGGAACATAAGAATCCCGCTCAAATCCGATTTCTTCCAGGATGTCGATCCCGACCGTGTTCCTGTCGCCCAGTTTTCCACCCCCCCGCCATCCGCCTGTTCTTTTGGCCCTGGGTGAAAACAACGGTATGATCAGGTTTTTGTAGGCGGGCAGGCTGTAATAGGGCCGCATAATCTGAAAGGTGCGGGTTACACCCATGTCGGCAATTTTGTGGGCGGCCTTGCCGGTGATATTTTTTCCCCTGAAAAAGACTTTCCCGCTTGTTGCTTTGATGAACCCTGTAATACAGTTGACGATGGTGGTTTTGCCGGACCCGTTGGGACCGATGATCCCCAGAATTTCCCCCTCGTTTACCTGAAAACTCACCCGGTTCAGGGCCAGGATCCCCCCGAAGGTCTTGGTGAGTTCTTGAATTTCCAATATTGGCTGATCGCTCATACCTTGACCCACCTTTCAAACTGATGATATTTTCGTTCCCCGTACACCATGAGCCCCTCGCTTCGAAAGACCACAAAGCCAACCAGAATCAAGGAATAAAACACAATTCGAAGGGTTCCGAACTCCCGCAGGAGTTCCGAGATGGGAACCAGAATCAGACAACCCAGGACAGGTCCCACAAGGGTCCCTCCACCTCCGATGACGGTAGCTGCAATGGGCAGAATGGAAAAATCCAGGGCGAAAAGAGAAATCCCTCCCCACATGTAGATATGGACCAGACAGGCGCCTCCGAAGCAGCCCATGGCGGAAGCAATGAATACCGCCGCTGCTTTATAGGTATTCACGTTCATTCCTGATGCGCGGACGGCCTGGTCATTGTCCTTTACCGCACGAAAAACCAGTCCGATGTCCTGGTTCACTAATCTTCTGGCGCCGAAGAGGAACAAAAGCAGTACAATAATGACAAAATACTGTTCCACCCACGCATTGGGAAAACTGTCGATTCCCAGAATACCGTCGGTTCCTCCCAGGATGTCCAGTGCCTCAATAATTCTAGCAAGAACAAGTGGATACATGAGGGTCACAATGGCGAAATAGACCCCTCTGAGGGGAAGGCAGGGCAAGAGCAGAACGGTGCAGATGATCGCTCCGGAGACCGTGGCGATGGGAACGGCCAGCATCGGGTGCATGCCGAAAGAAGTGTTCAAGATGGCCGAGATATACCCCCCCGTCCCAATGAAAAATGCCCCGCCCAGGGATACCAGCCCCACAAAATGGGCCAGAAAATCAAAACTGAGCGCCAGCAGGGCGTAAATGCACACAATGGTAATGACCCGTGGCCAATACATGCCGGGCATGATGAGGGGCAGCGCCAGCAATCCGACAATCAACAGGAGTCTGGGAAGGGTCAGATAGGACAATTCCTGCCAGCCCATCAGCGAGTAGAGGCCATCTGTCCTGACCTTTATTCCGCGATCAATCCTCTCCTTTCGACGGTTTTCCATATTCACGTTAGACCCTCTCTTCCAGTTCTTTTTGCCGTCCGAACAGACCCGACGGTCTGAGGATCAGCGTTAAAATAATGGCCAGAAAAGCCACCACCATCTGATAATGGGCGCCAAGGTATACGGTTGTCAGTATCTGTGCGAATCCTATGATGAATGCGGCAAGAACGGCGCCCATCCAACTTCCCAGCCCTCCGACAATACAGACTGCAATGGCTTGAATAAGCACATTATACCCCTTCTCCACCACGATATTGCCCAGGGGCAGCAGCACGATGGCCGCAAACCCGGCGAGCATGGAACCAAAGGCCATGGCCACAAGGGCCATAGTGTCCGAGTCTATGCCCAGCATGAGGGCGGCCCGTTCATCCTGCGCCATTCCCCGCAGAGCCAGCCCGATACGGGTATAGTGGGTGAAAAGCCACAGGAACGTCACCACCGCGACACCAAGGACAACCACGAGGATACGTTGGTAGTCCACCGGAATATCGCCGATCATAACACTCCCTTCGATAAAAACCGGCAACGTATAGGTCGTTCCTTTGAATCCCCCCCAGCGAAGGGTCTCCAAAATGGCCAGGCCGATAGCGTAGGAGGCGATGATTTCTGAAATCTCCATTCCCCTTACCCGGATGAGCACAAACCGGTATATCAAAGCTCCAAGAAGCCCTGTGACTATCAAAGAAAGGACGATGCTCAGGAAATAGTTCAGTTCCAGGGATCGAACAAAGACCCAGGTGACAAACCCGCACAGGACATAGATGGCCCCGTGAGCGAAATTCGGTATCCGGCTGGTTCCATACACCAGTGCGAAACCCAGGGCCATTAATGCCAACATGATGCTGTTGATGGTGCCGTAAATTAAAATATCCATAATTTAGATCCCGATTTATGGTGCTGGTTGTTGGTTACTCGTTGCTGGTTACTCGTTGCGTGTCGAAGTGCAGCTGAGATCCCTCGGGATTGCTGGTTGCACGTCATTTGGGTTAGGGGGAACCCTTCATTTGTCACTTTATACTTTTTCAGGAAACGCAATAAAAGGCTTACGCCTAAAATCCCTGAGATTAGGATTTAGGAGTTAATCCGTAAGGATTTTATTTTCAAAAAGTGTAAACTGTTTTTTGGCTTTTGTGTGAAAGATGCCGATTGGGGGATGAAATCCGCTCCCTTCCCCCTTTTTCAAAGGAAGAGGGAAGCGCTCCGTACCCCTATCATTTTTTAGATTTCATCCATGGCGGAAGCTGGATTTCACCCTTGGCAATCGATTTGGGGAATACGACAACCCGTTTTCCGGCCTGCCACTGGAAAATACTTCCTACAGCTCCCTCCTTGGGGTCAAAACTGGGAATGATCTGATGTCCTTTGGGCGTGAAACGAAGTCTGCCGTAAACGCCCATCATGTCCGTTTTCTCCAAAGCCGCAACCACCTTGTCGGGATCCAGAGAGCCCGCTCGTTCGATAGCGTCTTTCAATA
>CAYOWC010000178.1:4099-10196 GCA_964407525.1 uncultured Desulfobacteraceae bacterium
GCAACCACCTTGTCGGGATCCAGAGAGCCCGCTCGTTCGATAGCGTCTTTCAATACATAGATGGCCATATAGCTGCTGGAGGTTCCCAGGCCTTCCGGTTCAACATTCCAGCGCTTCTTGTAGGCATTATAAAACTTCATGGTCCATGGAGTAGCGTCGCTGGGGGCGTTGCCCGCATTGACCACGTTGGCAAGACAGTATTCTCCCTTGCCTTTGGTTGCTTCCCAGAATCCCGGTTGCTCGGCCGCGGCAAGGGTAGATCCGAACGGCAGAGCGGGGATTTTCATGTCAAACCATTGCTTTAACAGGATGGAGCTTTCAGGCATATCCATCCAGATAGACAAAACCTCGCTATTGGTCTTTTTGGCTTTGATCAGTCCCATGGAAAAATCGCTGGTTCCTGTGGGATAGATTTCCATTCCAGTGATGTCCCAGCCTTTTTTGGCGGCAACTTTCCCTAAGATTTTTCCTGCTGCCCGAGCATGGGCCACATCCTGAACCATGATAAACAGGCGGTTCAGCCCATACTTTTGCTTGATTTCCATCAGACAGGTAAGAATCTCTTTCACGAGCCATTTTGCTTCCCCATGAATACGAAAACAATATTTGAATTTGTCGTACTTTTTCTCCACCAGGGCATGGTATTTGGGGCTTAGTGCACCTGTGGTCAAGATGGAAATAACTTTGTGTTTAGAAAGAAGAGACATGGCTGCCAGGGCTGCTTCAGAGCGTACTGGACCACCTACAATGAATTTGACCTTTTTCCCCAAAATCAGTTTTTCCATGGCCATTAAGGCCTCACTCACTGGAACACCGGGTTCGAGATCTCTTGTGTCAATGACATCCACGGCAAAAGGCCGCATTTCTCCGCCCACCTTGACCCCGCCTTGCGCATTGATCTCTTCGATAGCAAGCTTGATTCCCCTCTCTGCATCCCAACCGTAAAGATAGGATGTTGAGAGTGGCGCTCCCAGTAGAATGGGGTCGGCTGCAAGTGCCCCTTTGATTGGAAAAACGAAGAGAAAAATAAGCAGTGCCATTACCAATACGATTCGGTTGTTCTTCTTCATGCGTTGTTCCTCCTTATTAGGTTTATGGTTGTAATGTTGTATCTGGAAGTCTTCCGGGTTGCCTTTGAGCAGACCTTACGGCCCAATCTTCCGTTTAACCTGGGAACCATGAATCCTGAGTAACTGCGCAGTTTTTTTAAGACGCCAGTCCTTTTTTCAAAGGACCTTTTGATTGATGATGTGTGACCGATAATGATGGTGAAAGGCCTGCAGGTTGAAAGAACCGGCAGAGAATGAATTACCGATTAAAATGCATTTTTCTATACGTTTCACGGTTTTTTTTTAACCTGGTTTGTCCAAATTCCATCAGGTTCTCACTACGGGGAAAGCCTTGTATTGACGAAGTGTTCGTTAATTCAATGAACTTTGCCACGACTATAGGGGCAAACAGGATTTGTGTCAACCATGAACAGCAATTCTATGAACCTGGGTGGAAAATGATAATTGGCGGTTTAAACAGGCCCGCTCTTGTTTTTGAGCGAGAAGAAACCTAGTTTATAAGATAATGGACAACTGGAGAATTTTGAGAAAATGAGGGGGTGGGTTTAAAATCGATGGAATACATTGTTGAAATTATCCTGGCATCATGGAATCTATTAAAGGAATCTACTGTTTATGTTCTTATTGGCATAGTTGCAGCAGGATTGCTTCGAGTGTTCCTCAACCCCAATACCGTTGCCAGACATTTAGGCAAGGGTCGGTTTTCTTCGGTATTCAAAGCAGCTTTCCTGGGAATTCCGATACCTCTTTGCTCTTGTGGTGTTCTTCCTGCTGCGGTATCTTTGAAGAAACAGGGCGCGAACAGCGGTGCTACTACAGCCTTTCTCATATCGACTCCTGAGTCGGGGGTGGATTCCATCGCAATTACTTATGCCCTGTTGGGTCCAATTATGGCGGTGATCCGACCGGTTGCGGCTTTTGTGACGGCGACTGTTGCAGGAATAGCGGAAAATTTTTTCGGTCGAACCACTCAAGAGGTGATTCCGGTTGCTGACCTCTCCTGTCCTGTGGATGGTTGCTGTGACGGAAACAGCTGTTCTCCTGAAGAGCACATACGTCATCACGGTTTTTTTCAGAAGATTGGTTTTGGCTTAAAGTACGCATTTTCAGAGGTCTGGGGTGACATGGCAGGATGGTTCCTGGTGGGCATGTTGCTGGCAGGGCTTATTACGGTTTTGATTCCGGATCAGATTTTCAGCACCTATCTTGACAGTGGTATCTATTCCATGCTGATCATGCTTCTCGTCAGTACGCCGTTGTATATCTGCGCCACGGCTTCAACGCCTATAGCGGCTGCCATGATTCTGAAGGGAGTAAGCCCCGGGGCTGCCCTCGTCTTCCTCCTGGCAGGTCCGGCCACCAATATTACTTCCCTGACCGTACTTCTGGGAGTCTTAGGGAAGCGGGCTACGATAATCTATATGAGTACCATCGCCCTTTCTGCGATCTGTTTCGGCCTTGCCGTGGACAGAATTTATCTGTTTTTTGGGACATCTATAAACGCGACGGTGATCCAGGGGTTTGAAATGGTGCCTACATGGATACAGTCTGCTGGAGCTGTATTGCTACTTGTCCTTTCCGTGAAACCTGTCTGGGGAACGATTAAACGCTTTTTTTTGAGGAGGCTAGAGGCAGTTTCTCGTTCAAACTTGAATCCCACTTTAAGGTCAACCCCCTTTGTACAGGTCGAAAAAAAGCGTTCCGCAGAACTTGAATGCACTGGGTCAGGGTGAAGCTGTTCCTCAGGACCGGTCGGTTCACAGTAGCCAGTAATTCCTTGTCCCCTGGGATCTCCGCTGCGCTTTGAAACGCAACGAGCAACCAGTAACCAGCAACGAGCAACAAGCAACCACTACTGAGGGAAATTCGCCTGTGAGAAAATCAAACAAGAAACTGCCATCCGGATTGGATTATAAGGAAAACCTTGGATCCATTTTAAACCCAAAAACCGTTGCGGTGATAGGCGCTTCTAAGAATTTTGGGAAATGGGGACAATTGATCCTGTCAAACATTATTGCCGGTGGTTTCCAGGGAAAGGTCTTTCCTTTGAACCCGCGGGACGACGAAATCTTTGGTTTGAAGGTATATAAAAGGATAGGAGATGTTCCGGAACCAGTGGATCTTGTCTTTATTACAACTCCCGCAAGTATTGTCCATGATGTTCTTGATGATTGCGGCAGGCACGGCGTCAAGGGAGCTGTGATTGTCACTTCAGGCTTTAGTGAGCAGGATTATTCCGGGAAAAAGCTCGAAAAGGAAATTGTAAAACTTTGTGTGCAAAATAAACTGGCCATAATAGGTCCTAATACCATGGGTATTATTTGTCCCTATTCTCACCTCTTTGCAACGGGAACACATACGCGTCCCAGGAAGGGTTCTGTTGCATTTATTTCACAATCCGGAAACCTCGGGAATCAGCTCATACACTGGGCTGAACAGCAGGGAATCGGAATATCTCTTTTTGTGGGCTCTGGAAATGAGGCCATGCTCTCCTGCAACGATTACCTGGAATACCTGGAAAAGGACCCCCATACCGGAATCATTGTGCTGTATCTGGAAAGTGTGGAGAACGGACCGGAATTCATTGAGACAGCTAAAAGGATCAATGCCAGGAAACCGATCATTGTCCTGAAAGGCGGCCGCACTGATGCCGGCAGGGCGGCGGCGGCTTCCCATACGGGATCCATGAGCGGTGAGAACGCTATTTTCAGGGCAGCCTGTCGCCAGGCAGGCATCTTGGATGTGCGGGTTCCAACGGAATTGCTGGATCTTTCCGCTGCTTTTTCCTCTCTTCCCCTTCCCAGGGGGAATAAAGTCGGGATTGTGACTCTTGGAGGAGGTTGGGGAGTGGTAACCGCTGATGAATGCAACGAACGGGGCCTTCAGGTTCCAGAACTTCCAAGGGAGATTGTCGAGAGAATTGGGAAACACCTTCCACCTTTCTGGAGCAGGGGAAATCCGGTTGATCTAGTGGGAACGACAAATCGGGAAGCCCCTATTGTTGCCGTGGAAGAGCTCCTCAAATGGGAAGGAATCGATGCGGTCATTTGTCTTGGCATTGTGGGGAGAAATGAAATGGTCCGTCAACTGCTTCAGTCCACAAAAGAGGTCGATCCGGAGGCTTCTCTTGACGCCCTTTCCGCTATTGAAGAACTAAGCGCGGAATTTGAAGAAGGTTTTGTGATGAAAATGGCAGAGCTCATGGAAACTTATGCAAAGCCGGTTATCGGGGTTTCCCTGGCCCGTACAGAACAAGGCACAGTCAGATATCTCCCTGGGAAAAAGTATAATGGGGTATTCTACCAGACGCCGGAAAATGCGGTAAACGCTCTCGCAAGAATGGTGGAATACAGCCAGTTCAAACACAATATCGATATGTGAGATTGAAAAAAGGATGGTTACCCATGGCTGAAATAAGAAGCACTCTTGATATTATCATGGAGAAAGCGCAAGAGGTAGTTGTAACGGATGAAGATAAAATCGCCTTCAAGAAAAAAGAATTAGAAGGGAAAATTCGCGGTTTTCTACAAAGATTTCAGGATCAAATTATGAATGAAGATCGCTTGATTAAAGAGTTGACAGCGATTGGAATTCAAGAACAGCAAATGGTCCGGGATATTTTTTTCGAAGATTGCCTTTCCCGCATTAATCCTGAGGTGGATAACACCCGTTTGCTTGACCTGATGAAGAAAACTGCCGGGCTGGATGTCTCTCCCTTTCTTGAGATCCTGGAAAAATACCAGGAAGAGATCAATCAGGAAAGAAATCGTTGCAAGTCCGTTTTGACTGAAAAATACCAGGGGAGAGGAATCTCGGGTTCAGCAGTTATGCCAAACCTTGAAGCGGATCCGTTGTGGGTGGACTTGAAAGTGATAATGAAGCAGGGCTTTATGAAAAGCCTCTCGGAACTACAGTTGTAACACTGTCCCCATTAGATCATCAGAAGATCATTGAATTGACGGCTTTTCGAACCAGAGAGATCATTTTTGATTCCCGTTTTTTAAGGAATGCATAGTCAACCTGTTTGATTATCCGGGGGCGTTCCCTGAGAATAATTTCAGCGGCAAGACCGGCTGCGAAACCTGTCAGACCGGCGCATTGTTCAAAATGTTGTTTGGGAAGGTCTTTTACCTTCCTACTCAGAACTCGGCAGCAGGTTGCGCCGAACCGTTTTTTAAACAAATCGTGCAACTCCCTTGTTCCCGTAAGGGCATGATGTTTGTCGCACTGGCCACAAGGCCTATCCCTGCCAAGAAAAAGGCCCAGGGCGAGAATCGCCCCTCCCAGGGAACCGCAGAGGCAACCGCTTCCTGCAAGCCCTTCGGGAAGCGTAGACGAAAGGCGAACGGCCAATTCGTCGGTCAATTCTCCTCCGAGCCCGTGATTGAGCGTAACCAATACCGCCTCGGAGCAATAGAGTTGCTTAGACATAAAGAAATTTTTTGCCCGTTCTTGTGCGAGTTGGGAAACTTCCTTCAGTTCCGGGGAAAGCCCCCTGTCTCTTATTTTTATTAGATTCACTGTATTTAACCTGGAATTTGTATATAAGAATGGAAAGAAGAGCATTCTTTAAAAAATTGTTTCGCTGGCTTTCCTATATCGCGGGAGCATTTGCCCTCGGTTTTCCGGTCTTTTCCTTTATTACTTTCAGAAAACCCAATGAAAGAAAAGTCGTTTTCCACCTTGAAGAGCAGCTCTTGGGACTGAATTTCAAAGAAGGAGTCTTTCTTGAAAAACGGAATGAAAGTCTCCACGCCCTTTCTTCCAAATGCACCCATCTGGGCTGTACACTTGGCTACGATGCTCTATCCTCCAAGTTCCGATGTCCATGCCACGGAAGCGCTTTCGACCTTTCCGGCAAGCGGATATCAGGACCTGCCAAGAAAGACCTTTCTGTATTACCCCTTGAGAAATTGGACAACGGAGATATTGTGGTGGTTGAACGGCTAGGATAGAAACCGGTTAACTTTTATGGCTCATCGGATTAACGTGATATTTTCATCAATTCGCGAATAGACCATGCTCAG
>CAYOWC010000179.1:0-10061 GCA_964407525.1 uncultured Desulfobacteraceae bacterium
AGTTGAAAAAACGTAAAGAAAGAATCGACCGGGGAATCAAGGCACGTTCAGCGGATATTTTTGCACTCTCTTCCTACAGAGAGATGCTCTATCTCCTGGCGCCGGGGGCAATACCGGTCATCGGGCTCCTCTGCTTTGCTCCCCTTTTAAGCGCTTACTGGAAGGAAGTCGTCATATCCACCGCGGTTTACGCACTTCTTGCCATCAGCTGGGACATGCTCATGGGTGCGGGACTTCTCTCCCTGGGGCAGTCCCTCTTTTTCGGCATTGGCTCCTATATCGCGGGGACTCTGAATTACTACTGGGGCGTAAGTCCATTTTTGACTATCCCAATCGCCACATTGGTCGGCGGAGCCCTGTGCATGGTCTTGCTCCTGCCTGTCCTCAGATTGCGAGGGATCTATTTCGCCATGGTCACACTGGTTCTTCCCCTCATGTTTGCCCGGCTGGTGGAAGCAACCAGGATATTTGGTGGAACGGAAGGGCTGACGGGCCTTACCCCATTTCCCAATCAGATAACAGCTTTTTATGTCATAGCAGTCGCACTCCTGTGCGCCCTGTTTGGCTTCAGAAGGATCATGTCGTCAGATTATGGCTTGGTTATCAAGGCCATAAACGACAATGATCGGTCCGTGATGAATGCGGGGATCAATATTTACTGGTACAAAGCCCAGGTCCTCTTCATGGGTGCATCCGTAGGCTGTTTTGCAGGCGCCTTCGTTACCCACCTGGACATGTTTGCAGGCATGCCGGGTTTTGCACTTGATTACTCCATCATGCCTGTCGCCGCTGCCGTGGTGGGTGGAACAGGAACCTTTGCAGGCCCCATGCTCGGAGCGTTCATCCTCGTGCCCCTTTCCGAAATGCTACGTGCCCTCGGCGCACTGAGGATTGTATTTTATGGCCTCTTCCTCGTCATTTTCGTGGTGGGAATCCCTGAGGGCATTTTTTCCTATATACAGCGGAAGTATCACCAGCTGGAAAGATGGGTCGAAGTCGAATGAAATCTGGATCACCCCTCCTCAAAGTATCTGACCTCACGAAATCCTTCGGTGGAGTAATGGCCGTTACCGGTATTAGTTTTGACCTCAAAGAGGGAGAACTCCTGGGAGTCATCGGTCCCAACGGGTCGGGAAAAACAACGCTTGTCAATCTTATCACCGGATTTGTGAAACCGGTATCGGGAAAAGTGCTCTACAAGGGAGCAAACATTACAGGCAAACCTCCCTATAAAATAGTGGACCTCGGAATATCCAGAACATTCCAGATGGTCAAGCCCTTTTATCAACTTCCTGCTTTTAAGAACCTGATCGTTCCCCTCTATTCACCCAGGGTGAAAAAGCTGGCTGGGGGCAAGTATGGGGCAAGGGATGCCGTTGCGCTGGATCTGCTGGAAGAAGTGGGTTTCGAGCGGGATGCCCGGGTATCCTACAAGGCTGCAAGCGCCTTGCCTCAGGGATATCTAAAGCGCCTGGAACTCGCAAAAAGCATTGCCCTGAGACCGGATTTGATTATCCTGGACGAACTTTTCTCCGGCCTCAGCCTGGCCGAAGTAGCGGGTATCGTTCCGATCATTGAAAAACTGCTCTCCCAGGGAAAAACCATTATCATGATCGAACACCGGCTGAAAGAACTCTTCAGGATTGCTGACAGAATCATGGTCCTGAACTACGGCAGGAAGATTGCGGAAGGCCCGGCTGCGGAAGTCATGGAAAGTGACGCCGTGAAAGAAGCCTACCTGGGCAGCGAAGTATAAAACCTAAAACCAGCAATTAGCTTTTGAGCTATTAGCCGTTAGTTTAATGTAGCAAATGATTTACGTTAGTTTTTCCTGTATTACAACTTTCATTTTTTGATACTGAGCTGTTTCTCCGTAAACGTTCTATATTATAGAGCTAAAAGCTAACGGCTAAGCGCTAATTGCCGCTTTTAGGTAAAATTACCAGAGAACTTGAATAGGATACATAACCACTATGTCCATGCTTGAAGTCGAAAATTTGATGATTTTTTTTGAAAACGCCGTCGCTCTCAATGACTTCAGCATGGAGCTCGAGGAAAAGCAGGTCGTCGGCATCATAGGATCTAACAGCGCCGGAAAGACCACCCTGATGAATGCCCTTTCAGGCCTGATCATAGACATGCGGATCAAGGAAAAAAGAAGGGGCGGAGAACGAATTACCGTGTATGGGAAGATATCCTTCAAAGGCGAAGACATCACGGAAACCCGACCAAGCACGCGTGTAAAGAAAGGTATCGTCCTTTGTCGAGAAAGACACCCCATCTTTCCTGAAAGCAACGTACTGGAAAACCTCAAAATTGCGGGATACCTTCAAAAGAGACAGAGCACGAAGGAAATGATTCAAGTTGCCTTCAATCTTTTCCCTGCGCTGGTCCACCTGAAACATAGAAAGGCAGGTTTTATGAGTGGGGGAGAACAGCAGATGCTGGCGGTAGGCATGGCCCTCGTTGCCCGGCCTGAGCTCCTTCTCCTTGATGAACCACTTCTGGGACTCAGCCCTATGATGCAGACCCTGCTGGTTAACGCCATTAAAGCCCTGGGAAATGAATCAAAAATCACAGTACTCATCAGCGAGCAGTTCGCGAGGCCGGTTTTACCGATGATTGACTTCGGCTACGTCATCGAAAACGGCATGCTGACCCTGGCGGGAACAGGTAAGGAACTGATGGATAACCCTGAAGTAAAGTCAGCGTATTTTGGAATTTAAAAATATGAACACAGAAAGCCTGCCAAACAACATCTCTGAAGCATTTGCGTCAGCCGCGGAAAAATTCCGTAGCAAGACGGCAATCATCTATTTAGGGACCTGCTTCAGCTATGGAGACATCCTCGATTTCACGAACAATTTCGCGGCCTCTTTAAAAAAGCAGGGCGTAGCGGAAGGGGAAAAGATCATCCTGTACATCCCCAACAGCGTACACTGGGTTATTGCCTGGCTGGGCATACAGAGGGCAGGCGCGATCGCCGTCCCAATCACGCCAATATACACCGCCCACGACCTTCGCTACATCGGCAATGACAGCGGGGCAAAAACCATTATATGTTCGGATACTAACTACGGATATGTCAAACAGGCTATTCCTGATACGGGCCTCGAAAAAGTGGTTGTTGTCAAATTAACAGACCTTCTGCCCTGGTGGAAAAAGGCATTCGGATGGGCATTTGACAGGGTTCCCAAAGGGAAGACGGAAAGAGACGCAAATACCCTTTCTTTTGCTAAAATGACAAAAACCAGGGGAAACCCTCTCCCTCCCGTGACACAGGGGGGAACCGACACCATGGAGTTAATTTATACCGGAGGAACCACCAAGGATCCCAAGGGAGTCCCCATTTCCCATGGCCTTTATCTGGAATCGGCCATGGAACAGATTATGATTCCCAAACACCTTTTTTCACCATCGGAAAATGTGGTTTTAGGTTCCGCGCCCCTGTTTCATATTCTCGGCCAAACATGCTCCTTGAGCACCCTTCTCGTGGGGGGTGCTATTATCCTGATGCCCAAAGTAAATCTTGACGCCATATTTGATTCCACACAGCGGTTCAAGGCCAAGACCCTGATCGGCGTACCAACCCTGTACAGGATGATCCTGGAACATGACCGTATTGACTTTTATGATCTGAGTTCCTTGACGTACTGTTTTAACGGCGGCGACGTCCTTCCGCTGGAAATCAATGAACGCTGGCGCAAGAAATTCCAGAACCCCATTTACCAGGGATACGGAGCGACAGAGACCTGCGGTGGAGTCTCCATGTGCCCTACAGACCAGAAAAGTCCACCCACAAGCATGGGAAAGGTCCTTGCCAGCAAACAGATAAAACTGGTTGCCCACGACTCCCTTGAACCGGTCTCTGACGGTCAGCCCGGGGAAATTCTTGTCCACTCTGAAAAGATGGTGACCCAGTACTGGAACAAGCCGGAGGAAACAGCTGCTTCTTTTGTTGAAATAGATGGGGTCCTGTGGTATCGCACTGCCGACATCGTAACCAGAGACGAGGATGGATATCTCTATTTCGTGGATCGAACCGTGGATACCATAAAGCATAAAGGCTACAGGGTTTCTTCCTCGGAAATTGAGTCAGCACTCCAGGAGCATCAGGCAGTTGTGGGCGCCTGTGCTGTGGGAATCCCCGATCCCAAGGTGGGAGAACGAATTAAGGCCTTCGTGGTCCTGAAGGAAGATGTCAAAGGAATCACCGGCTACGATCTCATCAAATGGTGCAGGGGGCGGCTGGCCGGCTATAAAGTTCCCCAGTATATTGAGTTCAGAGATATGCTCCCCAAATCGAAGGTGGGAAAACTCCTGAGAAGAGAAATCCGCAGCGAAGAAAGTCGAAGAGCTGAGAAGTAAGCAGGATGACGGCAGAAGAAACCCTTGACGCAAAAGCGATGGTTCTGCTGACCGGTCTCTGTATTCTCTGGGGTCTGAACGGAGTGGCCATTAAAATCAGCAATGTGGGAATCGACCCGATATTCTGTGCCGGGATCCGATCCGTAATCGCAGGGCTGGGGTTGGTCATCTGGATGAAGACAAAGGGAATGCCTCTGTTTCCCGGAAGCATCCTGGATGGGGTGGCTGTGGGGATTCTTTTCGGGGTGGAATTTGCCTTTCTTTTCTCTTCCCTTCTCTTCACAACCGCTTCTTCAGCATGGATACTCCTTTACACCACACCTTTTTTCCATACCCTGGGCGCCCACTTCTTCCTGAAGGGAGATCGGATCACCGTACCAAAAGCTCTGGGGCTGCTCCTGTCATTTGTCGGCATCGTCATCCTCCTGAGCAAATACTTGGGAATTACCTCATTTTCCCAGTTGACGGGGGATTTGTTTGCCCTCGTGGCAGCCGTCCTGTGGGCGGTCACCACGATCTATATCAGGAAGAGACTTGTGGGAAAGATAACTCATCATCATACCCTCTTTTATCAAACGGTTTTTTCGATTCCGATCCTTTTTGCCCTGAGCATGCTCTTCGGGGAAACACCCGTCCGTCATGTAGATGTCCTGGTCCTTTCCTCCGTATTGTTTCAAGGCATCATCGTTGCATTCATCAGCTACATCTTCTGGTTCTATCTGGTATATACATATCCGATTAGCCGTGTCTCCGCTTTTACCTTTCTGACGCCGGTCTTTGGGGCCATTTCAGGGATACTCTTTCTGCATGAACCCGCAACCCTCCGCCTTGCTTTATCCCTGTTATTCGTAAGCCTTGGAATATATGTGGTCAACTTGAAGAGACCATAAATTACAAGTAGATACAATAAGCAAGCACCATTCAAAAAATCTTGACAGCTCACCAACTCTGTGTTATTTTTTTATTCTTACAATATCGTCGCCTTTCACCTAAATTTTCCGGGGGCCCATTATGATTACAGGCAATGATTCATCTTCAACCCCTTCTTCGAGCCGGAATCAGGGAGATGTCCCAACCTTTTCCGACGAAAGCGAAGTGATAGAACTGGTAGATGTCGTCAGGAAGACCGCTCTCCCTGACAACTCCAATTCCGCAGCAGCTCTTGATAAAAAGGACGGACTTGACCGTTCTGAAAACGCCGGCGAAATTAACCTGGATGAATTAACAAAGGAAATGGAAATTCTTTCTGAAAAAATGCCGGATCAGGATATAGAGCTGCCCCCCATTTCATCCCCGGATTTTGATTTCGAAATTCAAGAAGAATCTGTTCCTGAGACTTCAAACGATTTCCCTGATGATGAATTGGAAGAAATCATGTCTAAATTGGAACAGGAAGGTCAGAGCTGCAGTCCGTTGAATCCTGTTTCGAATGAAGGTTTTTCGGGCATGACTGAAGAAAAGATCGAGGCCTTAATAAGAGATGTTGTCGAAAAAGCAGTCCGTGAAGCCATGGTCGAGGTAGCCGAAAAGGTCATCAAGGAAGCAATCGAAAGCTTAAAAGATAGCCTTAAACCCTGATCCGACAATTTCGTCGGCTGGCGGCTTCCACATAAGAACAAGGGCTTGTTACATGAATTATATCAGTAGTGAAAGGAATTCCCTACTTTAATTCTGCCTGATGGCAGGACGAAAAAAGGCCATTAGCAGGAATGAACGCACATGGGGGTTGTAACAGGACAACCCCCTTTTTTATTGTACTTAAAAGATGCATTCCACCAGAAAAGGTGAACCGCAGAACCCTTGGATCCAAATGAAGTCTCGTGTAAAACTTCATCTGGTTACTCGTTACTGGTTGCTCGTTGCTGGTTCCCTCGTTCCCATGCTCCAGCGTGGGAATGCATAGTTTCTTTCTCGATCAGACTGACCATCTTTCCCGGTCAGAGGCGGCGCTCATATGAAACTACATTTAGAAACTGGAAATTTGAAACTTGAAAGTGGGTGCCCCGAACACTGACACCCGACACCTGAAACCTTCTTTTGGAAGCTTTCTTCTCGACCAGACTGACCATTTTTCCGGTCAGAGGCTACGCTCATATGAATATTCCCGCCATCGAAATGAAAGATGTTTATTTTTCCTATGAAAAGACTCCGATTCTGGAAAACATTACCTTTGCTTTGAAACAGGGAGATTTTCTCGGAATAATTGGCCCGAACGGCAGTGGGAAAACAACGCTGCTAAAGCTGATGTTAGGTTTAATCAAACCTGACAGGGGTATGATCAAAATTCTGGGGAAGCCACCACATCATGTCAAGCACCGTATCGGATATGTACCTCAAAACACAGACTTTAATGTTACATTTCCCATTTCCGTCCTAGACGTGGCCCTTATGGGGAGGCTGTCCCGATCCCGTATCGGAAAATGGTATTCAGGAGAAGATTTTCCAAGTACCGAAGACGCTTTGAGAAAGGTCGGGATGTGGAAACATCGACGCGTATCGATAGGGAGTCTTTCCGGTGGCCAGAGGCAAAGGGTTTTTATAGCCAGGGCGCTGGCCACGGACCCGGATCTACTTTTTCTTGATGAACCAACAGCCAGTGTGGACCTGGAGTTTGGTACAAACCTCTTCGACCTTCTCCATCAGTTGAATGAGACAGTCACCATCGTTACCATTACCCACGACGTGGGGGTCATATCACGGCACGTCAAATCGGTAGCCTGTGTCAACAAATCTCTTACTTTTCACAGCGACAAACAGATCTCTGCAGAAATGATTGATGACGCCTACCAGTGCCCAGTAGACCTGATTGCCCACGGTTTGCCCCACAGGGTACTTCCCATTCACGAGGACAAATAGTATGTGGGATGCTCTCCAATTTGAATTCATGAGAAATGCCCTTCTTGCAGGTGTTTTCGTTAGCATTTCGTGCGGTATTATTGGAAGCCTCATCGTGGTTAACCGCATTGTATTTATTTCGGGGGGGATTGCCCACTCAGCTTTTGGTGGGATCGGACTGGCTATTTTCCTGGGCCTGACCCCTTCCCTGGGAGCCGCAGTTTTCGCTGTGGGAGTCGCTATGATTATGGGCGCTGTCAGTTTCAAAAGCAAACACAGGGCTGATACTGTTATCGGCGTACTGTGGGCTGTAGGAATGGCACTGGGAATCTTGTTTATAGATCTGACGCCAGGCTATCATGCTGACCTGATGAGTTATCTTTTCGGAAGCATCCTTACGGTAACCAAAGCTGACATATGGCTTATGGCGCCCCTGGACACGGTAATACTCCTGGCTGTTTTTATTTTTTATAAAGAATTCATCGCCATGTCCTATGATGAAGAATTTGCATATATCGTGGGAATCCCAGTAAAATTCCTATACTTTCTGCTCTTAGGGATGACGGCACTTTCCATTGTCATGATCATCAAAGCGGTAGGTCTGATTCTGACGATTGCCCTGCTGACGATTCCCCCCTATATTGCAGAAAGGTACACACGGTCTCTAGCGCAGATGATGGCCCTGTCCTCACTTTTAGGCATCTGTTTTACCTTTTTAGGCCTTTGGCTTTCCTATAAGTACAATTTCACCTCCGGCGCAACCATTATTCTGGTTGCAGGCATCGCTTTTTTTCTCTTTCAAGCGGTCAAAAACATAAGAAATAGTGCGGTTATTGGAGAATGACACATGGCATTTGACATATTTACCTCACTGATACAACGCAAAAAAAAGGCGAAACCGGGGGACCTTTTCGAACTGTTAGTCCATAATATCGAACAGTTCGCCCCGAAAGAACATCAATCAGAGAGAGAAATCCACTACTATAATTACAGGATGATAAGCCGTTATAAAAAGCCCCTGGAAGGGCTTCTTAACACCATCTTCCAGTACAAACAGTCCCATGGAGAGCCTGCCCATGCAGCAGAAATTTTTTTGAAATTGAAGGCTTTCTATGACATGAACGGCCATCTCGCCATGGTCGAAGCCATGAAAGACAGGAGCCTGGCCATCAAACACCTGCGGTTGCTTCTCTTATTTTATAACGTGAAAGAAGAATCGATCGAAACAGTGAGAAATCGGATTTCAGAAGGAATGGGTTCTGAGGGCAGCCCTTTCAAGGTGGTTTCTAAAGCATTATAATTTGGAGCGAGGGAGTGAGTTGTTATAACTCATTATTGTTGTTTTGGGTTTCAGGTGTCAGTGTTCAGGTTTCAGGAATGAAGCGATTTTCTCAATTCACACCTGCCTGACACCCGACACCTGAAACCTATGGCTCTGGAACCTCATTTTCACACATAAAACACTGATTATTGACTGATTCTAATAGCACCTTGAAAGGGCTGGTCTGAGGGATAAAGGAATGAAAGAAACAAGGATATGCAGTCCTGATAATCCGACATTCAAATCCTTTTTAAAACTGACGACAGCCCATGGAATAAAAAAAGGCGGCATGGCACTCCTTTCCGGTCCAAAACAAACAAGGGAGGTCCTCAGAGATTTCCCGGAAAGGTGTGCAGGGATCATATCCTGCACGGCCTTCAAAAAAGTCCCGCTCGAACCGGAAGCGATGTTTCCTTCCTTTGTTCTCAGCCCGGGTCTTTTCAGACAGATAGACCTTTTCAATACCGGAAAACCGCTTCTGCTCGTAAAAGTTCAGACGCTTCCTGATTACAGCTTCATGATACAAACCAAAGGGTGCACACTCCTGATCCCTTTTCAGGACCCAGCCAATGTGGGGGCTGTTATTCGTACTGCGGCTGCATTCTCCGTAACCAGGGTAGTAATGATGAAAGAAGCTGCCCATCCATTTCATCCCAGGGCCATGAGAGCGGCAGGAAGCAACCTCTTCAGAATCCCCCTGTTCAGCGGACCGGAACTTGGCAGGATTGAACGTATGGGCGGACAGATCATAACCCTCTCACCACAGGGACAGGATGTGGGGGATTTCCAATTTCCCCCTTCTTTCTGTCTGGTTCCCGGTTTAGAAGGCCCGGGACTGCCTGAAAGCCTTCGAAACGCAATAAGTATTTGCATCCCCATGAGAAAAGGTGTGGAGTCCCTTAATGCAGCCATGGCAACCGGAATCGCCCTCTATATGTGGAGAAAAGGAATCCAAACCGGGGAAAAACATCATTCAAATGTTTGAGATCTCTAAGCTAACGGCTATGTAAAAGGTAATTGCAGCTTTTAGCTTTGATACGATTGAATTTCACCACCAAGAGCACGAAGTACACGAAGAATACAATTTGACAAACAATTATTGGAGGAATGTACCATGACGGAAGAAAAAAAAATCAACACGATCATTGTGGAGCATGACAAAGAACGCGCGGGACAAATAGCGAAGCTCTTGAAAGAGAGATCCTATGCATCAGCGATTTTATCATCGAGAGAAGAGATGATCGGACAGTTTGACGGAAAGATCATTTCCCTGATGATTCTTGGTGAAACCGCTGACGGTTATTCCCCGTTTCAACTGATGAAAGAAGTCGTGACCCGATCTCCAATGACTTCTATTATTCTGATAACGGACGCAAGCGAGGAAGACGTTGAGGAAAAAGCAGAAGGCTACGGAATACTGGGAGCAGTGGGAAACACACCCGATGACACGTTTTTCTCTCTCTTAGATAATTTCGAAAAAATCACGGGAGCTCTTGCCGCTCCTTGAAGAACTGCTATAGGGATCAGAACTTTCCCC
>CAYOWC010000180.1:0-10048 GCA_964407525.1 uncultured Desulfobacteraceae bacterium
TTTTTACCGAATCGGAACGGACGATTCGGTAAAGCAATCGGCCCTTCGGGCATTTGGGAGAATGGAACCGTTATCGGAACTATTCTGAAGGATAGCACAGAAAAAATCATGGCTGTTTTTTCGAATCGTCCGTTCCGATTCGAAAAAGGCTTTGCGGCCTTCGCGCCTTGGCGGTTCAAAAACCAATAACCAGATAAAGTTTCACACGAGCTCCGCCTCCGCCTGAAAAAATGGCCGGGCTGATCGAGAAGAAAACTTTCAAAATAAGGTGTCGGGTGTCAGTGTTCGGGGCATCCAATTTCAAGTTTCAAATTTCAAGTTTCTAAATGTAGTTTCACACGAGGTTCCTACATTGAAAATCCAGGAAGATTCCCCTGCACATCTAACCTACTGCCTCAATGTCCATCCTGGAGAAACCTGGGAGGAAAATTTTGAAGCTATCAGGACCGTGGCCCTTAAGATCCGTGAACGGGTGGCCCCAAGTCGTCCTTTCGGTCTGGGCCTGCGCCTGGGGCATTTGGCGGCAAAAACCCTTACCGACAACGAAACATTGAAATCCTTCAAGATCTTTCTAGAAGAAAACCATCTCTATGTTTTTACCATAAACGGATTTCCCTATGGGGAATTTCATAAAGCTCCCGTGAAAGAACGGGTTTATCGTCCCGACTGGCGGAGCCCCAAACGGCTCAAGTACACGATTCAGCTTGCAGACATCCTTTCAAAGCTCATCCCAGAAGGAGTATCTGGTAGTATCAGTACGGTGCCGGGATCTTACAAAGAATGGATACTGACAGAATCCGACAAAACCGAAATGGTCCACAATCTTATGACCTGTGTTGCCCATCTGGCCCATATCCAGGAAAAAACCGGCAAAGAGATACACTTGGCACTTGAACCGGAGCCGGACTGTTTCCTGGAAACCACAGAAGAGACCGTTGCTTTCTTCACCCGGGATCTGCATGGAGAGGGAAAACGATATCTTGCCGGCCTGACCGGCGCTTCAGAAACAGAAACAGATAAGATGATAACCCGACACCTTGGTGTCTGTTTTGATACCTGCCACATGTCGCTTCAATTCGAGAATCTGTCCGAGAGCATTTCTCTCCTTACAAAACACGGTATCCGTCTCTCAAAAATCCAGATCAGTGCCGCACTCAAAACGAACTGCTCGGACAGAGCTCTGAAAAGGTTGCAGGACTTCTGCGATCCGGTCTATCTTCACCAGGTAAAGGCGCGCAAGGGCAATAATGAGATACGATCCTATGGAGATCTGCCAACCGCCCTCTCTTTCAAAGACACCCTTAATCGCTCCGGAGAGGAATGGAGGATTCATTTCCATGTGCCGCTCTATTTCCCCGGCAATGAAGACTTGAAATCCACCAGAACCGATATAGAGCCCGGGTTTTTCGAAAAAGCGATTGCGTGCGGCTGCGATCATTTTGAGATCGAGACATACACGTTCGATCAGTTCCCCGAAAATCTCACAAAAAAGGATCTCGTGCAAAGTTTTGCCGATGAATATGAATGGGTTATTGACAGAATGCAGTAGGTGGTAGGCAGTAGGCGGCAGGGAATAAGCAGTAGGGAGTACGCAGTAAGTAGTAAGCTGATAATGAAGCAAACATGGACCTTTGAACCTGAACGTTTCACACAAGTGGCGCATTCCCACGCTAGAGCATGGGACGCGAAAACCCTGTAACCCAATATCATTAACTAAAGAACATTTGAAAAGACAACAATCGAGCAATCGAACAAAAGACTCCCTAAAAGCAAGGAAATGCTGATCTGTTGTTTTGCCGTTCCATTCGAATGTTCGTCAATCGACTGTTCGTTGTTCGAATATTGCTGTTAAGTTAATGTCATTGAACCTACAACCTGTAACCCGGGTGGTTTCACAGGAGGCTTCTGAGGGTATCCCCGATGGCATGGGACTGCCTTCTGCCTACTGCTTACTACCTACTTTCACTTTTTACACGAGTCCGTTTCTATGTTACGCCACAAAATATTGTATACCGCTATTATTGTCGTTTGCCTTGGGGCACCGCTTTTCGCTGAATGGTTCATTACCCCCCCCCCATCAACAAAAAAAATACCTATTGAAGCATTTCGCTATGGGACATCGCCGGCTATCATTCGTGCGAATCGCGGGGACGACCTTATCCTGACCTTTTCAACCCGCGACACAGGCCATAGCTTTTTTCTCCAGGACTATCGGATCGATGCAAAAATTACTCCTGCCAGCGAAACAGTCGAAGTCCGTGACCCTCTTCAACCCACCGAACCGCCGTCTTATGTGCAGGAAATGCCTCTCAAAGCAGGTCTGTCCGGTCTTTGGGGAAGCCTGGTGTCGATTTCAAGATTTCGATGCCATGTCTATTGCGGGCCAATGCATGGATTCGAACAGGGGGATTTGATAGTTCGCCCCAACTGGCTGATGGCTGGAAGCTTGGGTCTTCTGTTGTCTATCGTCGTCATCGGCTGTTTGCGTGTCCGGTTAGAATCGCCTGTCAAGAAAACCATTCCACCAAAACCTATAGATCTCAATAAACGATTTGTCCTGTTGGACAGACTGCTCAAATGGAGACCTCTCCAGTTTATCTGTACCTTTCCGGTGCTGGCAGGTCTTATGGTGGTGTTGTTAGCCGGTTTTTTCGGTACAAAGGTGGGCGGCCGCAATGTGGCGGTCATGCTTACCTGGATCGTGTGGATATCGATTCTGGCGCTTTTCCTGGTTCCTCTGGGCGGAAGGATCTGGTGTATGATCTGCCCTTTACCGGTCATGGGTGAATACCTGCAGCGAGGTGCAACAACCGAGGTGCGGGCAGGAAGGCGAGGCCGATTCGGAAATCGTTTTTTCGGGTTGGGAAGGCAGTGGCCCCGGGCCTTACGTGGCCCGTGGTTGAGACTGTTTTTATTTCTGATTCTCGGCACATTCAGTGCTTCTCTGGCAGGCCAGCCCAAGTGGACGGCCATTACGCTGATGATCATGGTCGCGGCAGGAGTATTCATGTCCGCGGTGTGGGAACTTCGCTCCTTTTGCCGATATGTCTGCCCGGTAGCCGCTTTTATTTCGGCATACAGCACCATAGGTCGGCTCATGGTTCGAAAGAGAAATCCTGACGTGTGCAGGAGCTGTAAAGATAAGCCATGTTTTCAGGGAAACGCCGCAGGGTGGGCCTGCCCCTATGGTTTGCTGGTTTCCCAAATCGATCGAAACGCCGACTGTGGTATCTGCACCGAGTGCTTCAAAAGTTGTCCGAACGATAATGTCTCTCTCTCCTGGCGCAGAGGGCCATGGACAGAGCATTTCAGAACCTATGGTGAAGCGTGGCAGGCCATTGTCCTATTTGTTCTGGCCATTACCTACTCTCTGACAGTACATTCGCCCTGGCCGGCTATGCGTAATATGGTGAATATGGTCGACAAGGCCTCTTTTTCAGAATTCGGACTCTTTTTTGCCACCCTCTGTGCTGTAGCCCTGGGTGTTGTCCCTCTTGTTTTCTGGCTGATGTGTGGATTAGGGTTGTGGCTTTTGAATCGCACTCAAAAGGCAGGCGACGGAAACGATACAAGTGAAAAGGATTCTCAAAACAGTTTTTTCAATGCATCAACAGGAAGAATATTCAAGAGGACTTTACCGGCGTTATTGCCCCTTGGCCTGGCACTATGGGCCGTATTTTTTGTTGAAACCATTATGGCCAATATGACTTTTATTCTCTTGAGCTTTTCAGATCCATTCGGCTGGGGTTGGGACTTGTTCGGTACTGCAGGGATGCCCTGGATTCAAATCTGGCCAAGTGGAATTCCATGGATCCAAGTGGGATTGATTCTCATGGGCGTGACACTCAGCTTGAAAAAAGGTTACCGACTGTGGAATAATGCGGTAGAAAGAACGGGTGCTTTAAGGGGCTTTGCTCCAACGGCGGCTATCCTGTTAATAGTGGCTGGGGGAATGATTATTTATCTTACGAACTATTAAGAAAGTCGAGAATATCTGAACTATGGGCATGTCAAAATCAACCACCATATCTTTGTTAGCTTTATTGGCCATACTTATCGGCATTCCATTGGCACTCATCACCCACGAGGCTGGCCGGACCGGGCAAACCGTGGGCGAATATATCAAGAGAGCCATTTCAAAAACCGATACTAAAAAACATATAGACACCACAAATGTTCCCGTGGCAGGGGAAAAAATCGATTTTCTGGAGAAGATACCTGTTGGTGACCCAGTAGGTGACACCAAACCATGGATAACCCATTTGAAAATTGTGGATCTCGACCAGGACGGGTTAAAAGACATCGTGGTATGCGATGCCAAACGAAACCAGGTCTCGTGGATTCGACAGGACCCAAAAGGTACCTATCAAGAAAAGGATATCGGGTCCCAGGTACGTGGGCCGGCGCATGTCACCCCTTTCGACATGGACAAAGATGGAGATCTGGACCTTCTAGTAGCAAAAATGGGGATGATATTCCCTAATAACGATAAGATTGGGGCTGTTGTAGTCCTCGAAAACAAAGGGGACGGACAGTTTACCAATCGGGTGCTGGTTGACAAGATTGCCCGGGTTACCGATGTGGAACCTGGTGACCTGGATGGTGACGGCGATATCGATCTGGCCGTCGGCCAATTCGGCTATGATGATGGAGAGATCCGTTGGATGGAAAATAAGGGGGACTGGCAATTTGACAGTCACAATCTATTAAACCTTTCCGGCACGATACACACCCCTGTCCATGACATGGATGGGGATGGCGATCTGGACATTGTCGCGTTGGTTTCACAGGAGTGGGAAGAGGTGTATGTTTTTGAAAATGACGGCAAGGGGATCTTTAAGCCAAATATGATTTATGGCTCTACAAACGAGGATTTTGGGAGCAGCGGTATATCGGTGGTGGATCTGGATCTGGATGGAGACCCGGATATCCTATACACAAACGGTGACGCCTTTGATTATATTCCTCCCGGCCCCCGCCCGTGGCACGGTGTTCAATGGCTCGAAAATAAAGGGGATCTCAAATTCGAATACCACAGGATAGGCGATTTTCCAGGGGCTTATTTTGCCAACGCCGTTGATGTGGATAAAGATGGAGACCTGGACATAGGCGTGGTCAGCGCTTTTAATAAATGGGATGACCCCAAAGCTCAATCGATGATCTGGTTTGAAAACGACGGTAAAATGAGTTTTAAACCCCATGATATCGCCTCGGACCCCACCCATCTCCTTGTACTGGATACCGCCGATATGGACGGGGATGGATGGGTCGATTTTGTGACGGGCGGCATGCATGCCTATCCACCATTTGATCGGATGAGTCGTGTTCTCCTGTGGGATAACCATTGGCTGGACCGAAAACCGGGAGTGAAAACAAGCGAATAGGGCTTTTACCACGAATCACACGAATTACACGAATTAATTGAAAAAGCCATTGTCTTCTCGGAGTTAAGGCGTAAGCCTTTTATAAAATTCTTACGGATAAAATACACCCGAACTTATTACAAATTCACTTTAACAATCTCTGCATCGGCGAAAACCATGACGAAAAGAAAAAAGGTAAAACAAAGGGTTTCTGTGCCTGTTTCGCCTCCTGCAAAACGTTTTCGGCTGCCCCTGGTCCTTGCTGTCCTGGCAATTCTTATCATCTTGGGAACTCTCTGGATGATGGACAGGGCCAGACGTAACACCCTTCTTGATCGTCTCCCAAGAATAAGTGACCTCTCCTTCAATAACGAAACGCTGAAGAAAAAGGTAACCCGGGCCGATAATGCCCTGAGGCTGACATTGGATAATGGGAACCCTGAGAAGGCCTTTGGTCGGAAAGCAGGGCAATTAGGCAAACTCTACCAGGCGAATCATTTCTATGACCAAGCCGTTCCCTGCTATCAACTTGCTATGGAATTTGATAAAGAAAATCCACGATGGAACTATTATCTGGCGTTTGTCAAACAGGAAAAAGGAGAAAACGAGTCGGTACGGAATCTCTTGGATACGACCATAAAGCTTGCCCCTCGCTACGCACCCGCCATACTCAAGTTGGCCGACAGCCATTTCAAAACGGGGAACCTCCAGGACGCCAGGGTTTTCTACAAACGCCGGTTGGATCTCCTGCCGGGAGACCCCTACGCATTATTAGGTTTGGCCCGTATCTCCCTTGACACAGCCCAATGGGAAACGGCACAGACATATCTCGAGGAAGCCATCAAAGCAAATCCTAAGTTTGGACCCGCCCACCGGTTGATGGCTTCGATTCATGCGCATTTCGACCGTCACGATGACAAACAGCAATCCCTCGATCGTGCTGCCCAATGCATACGCTTTCGCCCCGCCCCCGATCCCTGGATCGATTCCCTCAATGACTTGTGTTACGATTTGGAACAACTTCTGGTCCTTGGATCCAAAGCCATCATAGAGCTTGATATCCAAAAGGCCTCCGGTTTTTTCGGTCGCGCTAAAGAGCTGGACCCAAAAAATCCCCAGGTACATCTGGCTCTGGGCAGATTGTGTTTCATGGTAGGGCAAAGGAAAGAAGCCCACGAATTTTTCGAAAAGGCCATTGATCTGGATCCCAAAAGCGATGAGGCCTATTTTCAATTGGGCGTTATTTTGAGGCGTGAGGGCAAGTTGGAGGATGCCAAGCAGATGTTTCTCAAGGCCTTGGATTTTCATCCGGACAATCCAAATGTATATAACAATCTGGGAACAACCCTGTTGGAACAGCAAAAATTCCCGGAGGCCATCGGGGCCTTGAACAAGGCCCTGGAGATTTATCCGGAACATATCAACGCCCGCTACAACCTCGGACTGGCATTGTGGAGCCTGGGAGATTCAAAACATGCGGTTCAGGAGTACCGCAAAATACTGGGTGTGAAGCCGAATTGGGCAACCGCTGCCAATTCCCTGGCCTGGATTCTTGCTACGGATAGAAATAGTGAAATCCGAAATGGCAGCGAAGCCATACGATGGGCCCAGGTTGCCTGCGAAGGAAATGGGCGCAAAAACCCCGAATACCTGGATACCCTCGGGGCCGCCTATGCCCAGGCGGGTCATTTCAATGAGGCAGTCCGGACCGCCCGGGAAAGCCTAAGCCTTGCCCGGTCGGCAAGGGATGAAGATCTGGCTGTGGAACTGGAAAAACGGCTGCAGCAGTATGAAGTTGAAAAAGCATTCACCGAGTAAACGTGGATTAACCCTGTCCGATTTCCCAATTACAAGATTCAACCTGATATTGTATAAATAGTACATAATATCTGTGATGCCCAAATCTTATTTCCGTATATTTTCTCCTCGAAAATCGAAGTTATTGATTCAGCTGGACTATCTCGGAGATCTCAATGGTCTTCACACCGGCATCCCTGTGGGACAGATCTAGAAAATTTATTTCAACAAAAACCTTGAATTACATAGCCCAATAATATTATCATCTCTTCACGAATATTTGTCAGGTTAAAACCGAAATAAATATCAGGTAAATGTCAAAATAAATATAGCATGCAAGACCCCTGGTCTTTCTATGAAGGATTAACAGAGTCCCGTCCTAATCGAAATCAGCTGGACTCCGGACTGAAAGCCCCGGCCTGTTCAGGACATGGGTATAGATCATGGTGGTGGAGACGTCTGCATGTCCCAGGAGTTCTTGCACCGTACGGATATCGTAGCGCGCCTCCAGAAGATGGGTAGCAAAGGAATGTCTCAATGTGTGACAACTGACCTTTCGGGTTATTACCGCCCGGGAAACCGCTTCTTTGACGGCTTTCTGCACGAGGCTTTCGCTGATATGATGCCGCCGGACCGTCGCGCTTCGGGGGTCTACCGAGAGCCCCTTGGCAGGGAACACATACTGCCACCTCCATTCAGACGCGGCCTTCGGGTATTTTCGGGCCAGCGCCGGCCACAAGACTCCGGGAACCTCTTTGGCCCGATCCTCTTCATACACAGCCTTTACACGGGAAAGATGTTCCTGCAACCCAACAACAAAGCGCTCCGGAAGCATTGTTACCCTGTCCTTTTGTCCCTTGCCGTCACGCACCATAATCTGATGCCGGCCGAAGTCAAGGTCCTTAACCCTGAGACGAACGCACTCCATGAGCCGGAGGCCGCCCCCATACATCAAACCGGCCATAAATGCGCTCACCCCTTCCATCTGATCAAGAAGGGCTTGGACTTCATCCCTGGTCATCACTTCGGGCAGTCGCTTCGGCCGCTTGGCCCGCACAAAGCCTCCCATGTCTCCGAAGGGCTTCTTCAGAGCATGATTGAAAAAAAACACCAGTGCGTTGAGGGCCTGGTTCTGTGTACTGGCCGCCACCTCCCGCACCGTCGCAAGGTATTCAAGATATTCTTTCACCGCGCCGGTAGCATCAATCTTCCTAGGGTCAGCATAACCTTGAAAAGCGATGAATCTCCTTACCCAAGCCAGATAGGCATTCTCCGTACGAATCGAGTAATGGCGGGTTCGAATTTCGGCTTTCAAGGCATTTGTCAGTGGAGAAAAAAGACGCTCAACTTCGCCGGGAATCGCCCGATCACGAAAAGCACCCGGTCTAAAAGCAGTTCCCGTGGTCTGTTTTTCTTTTTCAATCACGGCCGCCGGTTTTGTCGCTCTCTGAGGTGCATAATCGGGAAGAAACAACTCGTAGAGAATTTTCAAAGCGTGCTCGGCCTGCCTCAACTGCCAGTCTTTGATGTCGGCCTGTTTGCCCAGATCGGAAAGAAAAGCCTCAATATCCTGACGCGAACGGTGAAGCAACCGCTTCCCCGGCAGAAAATTAACATATGCCTTCGCCCATTTGACGTAAAAATGCGAACGGTCAGGCCGGACCCGGTTATCCTCCACGCAGGCCTTAAACGCATCCCAAAATTAGAAAGGATGGAAGGTACATTTGGTTTTGGTCGCTCTATATCCCTTACAAAAACAAAGAGCATCCTGAAGTCGAATACATGAAGAGTTATAATGTCGCCGACTGCGCAAAAGGAACAAGAGGCTTAGCCGGTTATTATGAATACGGAACTGCGGATAGATTACTCGAATCATATTCTATTGATCCTTCTGAAATAAAGATGGAGCCAGCAATTCCTGGAACAATTGGTGATACTGTTCTTTCCTACATTTGCTCACATAGCGAGAATGAATCTGGTGAAAACAGAAAAGTCGAGAACAAGAAGATATCTTTTGGCACCGGATGGCCGTCAGCCGCAGGTCTCGTTGTTACTAATAATCACGTGGTCTCTGGTCACGAAAACATTTCCTTGATCCGAACAAATGGTAAGCGTATTGCAGCAACAGTAATTCTCAGAGATGAATCTAATGATTTAGCCCTGCTTCAACCAAAGGATTTGAAATTTCTGCCAGGGGCTTTGCCTCTTTCTGAAAGTACCACAAGGACTGGCGCTTCGGTCTTAACCATGGGGTATCCCCATCCAGACATTATGGGTTCAAAACCAAAATTAACCGAAGGCATAGTAAGTGCAACATGTGGAGCTGGAGATGATCCCCGTGTCCTTCAAATAAGCGTCCCAGTTCAGGCCGGAAACAGTGGTGGCCCCCTGCTCAATATGAGAGGAGAGGTTGTAGGAGTTGTTATGGGAAAACTTAATGCCGTAAAAATGTTCAAATGGACAGGAGACCTTCCACAAAATGTCAATTATGCAATCAAGATCCTATACCTCAGAGGTTTGCTGTCTTCGGCACCCAGCAGGCGCGTTATCAAAGAAGTGAATATGAAGAATTCAAAGACAATTGAGGATATCGCTTCAAAAATCAGAGATTCCATTCTGCTTGTGGTGGCAGAATGAGTTCAAAACCAAGAATGGCTTTATTGCAATTAGCTTTGGTAGAAAATTTATCTATACAAGCAAGCATTTTGCCCAACCAAACGCTACACCGGACCCCTGGACGCGACGGGGTAAATGGCAACTTTGGGTGCAGGGGGCCGGTGAGCTTGTCGATGGCGTGCGACACGAAGTCGCATAGTTTGAGTGTATTAAAGTAGTTATAATACCCGGCATGTTCCTGCCGGACCCTACGCAGGCGTGCTACCATCGCG
>CAYOWC010000181.1:0-8019 GCA_964407525.1 uncultured Desulfobacteraceae bacterium
GGCGTCTTTGCGGTTCAAAAACAAATAACCGGATGAAGTTTCACTCGAGCATGGGGAAAAAGGCTTATAAACGCAGAGTCGTCATTACCGGATACGGCATGATTACCCCATCGGGCAGGAATGCTGCGGATACCTTCAATAGTTGCAGCCAGGGAAAATCCGGCATTAACCATATCACCGCCTTTGATGCAACTGGTCTTCCCTGCCAGATTGCGGGGCAGGTGAATGACAAATGGATTTCGGACGATGGATTCACACACAGAAGGCTTCTGAAATTTTCTTCCAGAGGACTCAAACTGATGAGCATTGCCGCTAGGGAAGCAGCCTTTCACGCGGAACTTCCCACGGTCTCTGATCGTCAGCGAATCGGGGTTCAAATTGGTTCATTCGGTGAAGACCCTTCCCTTGAAGAAGTGGTATGGCTCCACCAGTTCTATGACGGTGAAGGGCATTGGGATCTGGAAGGCCTTGCAAGAGAAGGCGGATACAATTTCCTTCGGTTCTACCGTAGAAAACCGGATATGGTCTCCGCTGTAATTGCCAGGCTTTTTGACTGCAGAGGCCCGAATCTTTCCAGTACATCGGCATGCGCGGCCGGCGCTCAGGCCATCGGTGAAGCATTCCGGATAATTCAAGACGGGCAATGCGATGTTATGATCGCTGGGGGTTGCGAGTCAACTCTGAATCTGGTGGGAATTCTGGGGTTTGTACTGCTGGGCGCCGTGACCACCCGCTATGAAACACCACAAACCGCATCACGGCCCTTTGACCGCAAAAGAAACGGGTTTGTCCTGTCGGAGGGCGCTGGGGCCCTGGTCCTGGAAGATTTTGAACATGCCAGTCATCGAGGCGCACCGATTCAAGGAGAAATCCTGGGATATGGCAGTTCATCTGACGCCTATCGCATTACAGATTCCGATCCCCGGGGCGACGGCGCCATACTGGCCATGGGCAAGGCCATCTCCGATGCAGGATTGAGCCCTGAAAAAATTCAATATATCAATGCGCACGGAACTTCCACCCTGAAAAACGATATCAGTGAAACCAGGGCCATCGATGCGGTTTTTGGCCCAAACGCAAAAAAAATACCTGTCAGTTCAAACAAATCCATGCTGGGACACTGCATTGCCGCGGCCGGTCCCATTGAATTGATTCTGACACTCATGGGGATACACCGTTCCCTGATTTTGCCGACCATCAACCAGACCCATCCCGACCCAAAATGCGATCTTTGGCTAGTGCCGAACCAGGCCGTCCGGGAAGCCCATTCCGTGGCTATCTGCAATTCTTTTGGTTTCGGAGGACAAAATGGATGTCTCTGTATAGGAAAGACCCGTTGAATTTATTCAAGAGATTCCGGTTGGACCTGAGAACTCCTTAGGAATTGAAAAGGAAAACCTTTGTGGAAAAAGTCGTTGTGACAGGTGTGGGAATGGTGACGTCCCTTGGCGGTACACCCGCTCAAACCTACCGTGCGCTGCTGGACGGTTGTTCGGGAATTCGCCCCATATCAGACTTTGATACGAGGGGTTTTGCATGCCGAATGGGCGCACAAGTTCCTTCCATCGATCCCAGGGAGGTAGTAATTAACCCCAGGGACGCGCGCATTATGGGTATTCAGGGGCTCATGCTGATAAAAGCTTCCCGGGATGCCTTTGCCGATGCCAATCTGAACAGATACCCCGTCAATGGTGAATCAATGGGCCTGTTCATAGGAATGGGAATGGTGGATTACAACCTCGACGATCTTCTGCCCGCGGTCCAGGCTTCGCTGAACAGCGATGGTACGATTAACAACGAGGCGTTTTTCAGCCGGGGATACGGGGAAATTTACCCGCTCTGGCCCCTTTCCTTATTGAGTAACATGGCATTGTGTCAGGTGGCGATTCGTTTGGGCATCAAAGGCGAAAATGCCGTGTTTGCAGCCTACGGAGACGCTGGTGCAAAAGCCATCTATGAAGGAGTGAACACCATTATGGAAGGGAAAGCCGAAGCTGTTTTGGCGGGAGGCGTCAGTGAGATCATATCCCCATTGAGTCTTGCCAGGAACCTGTCGTTAGAACTATTAAATATAGATCGATCCCTGAGCTGCAACGCCTGCATTCCTTTCAGCTCCGAAGGAAAAGGAACCATCCTGGGAGAAGGATGTGGAGTAATGCTTCTGGAATCCTATTCCTCCGCAAAAAAAAGGGGGGCACGAGCTTTGGCCGAAGTGTCAGGTTTTGGATCGGCATTTGAACGGGGTGGAGAAAGAGCCTGGCCAACTACTCCTGCCGTTCAAAAAGCCATGGAGTCGTCCATGAATAATGCAGGGGTAGACCCTGCTTGTGTTGACCTGATTATTGCCCATGGAGAAGGCACAGCTGGAGACAACAATGAGAAGGATGCCATTTGCAGGTGTTTTTCCGTTGCAGACAGAACCATCGATGTATACGCTTCTAAAGGTGCCTTGGGAAATCTGTTTGCAGCATCGCCCATAGTGGATGCCATCTTGGGTATTCAAATGATGGAAAACGGTGTGGTTCCCCCGACGTACCCTGACCATTCGATGAAAAACCCCATGCCTTTCAATCTGATCTGCCGTGAAAGCCTGCGAAAAAGGCCTGAATGTGTCCTGATAAACACCCGAAGTCATCAAGGACACTGCGGGTCATTGGTTATTACTGCCTGCAGAGAAAAACGGGTATGAGGTTTCAGTAGTCAGGTTTTCACACCTTTTAACTCTGAACCTGTCCCTGAGGATCAGCTTTTTGATAGCCAAATAAAAAGGAGTCGCCGGCATGCGTTTTTTATTCTGTGACCGGATTGTCGAAATTCACAAGGGAGAATCTATTGAAGGCATCAAGGTGTTTCCTCTTTCCGAGGAATTCTTGAATGGGCACTTTGAAAAGGCGTCCCTTGTGCCGGGCTCTATCTTTATCGAAACCATGGCCCAGGTTTTAGGATGGCTCATTATCTATTCACATGATTTTCTGCGTTTTCCCATTATCAGCCTTCTCGAAGATGTTGAGGTGATGTCGGACATGGCGCCTGGCTTCGAAGCCCGCGTATCCGCCCATATTGTTTCAACAACCGAAACCGATTCCCTTGGAAAAGCAGAAATCCATGTGGATGGAGAATCTATTGCCCGGGCCGATCGAATGATTTATAGTCATTTTTCTGCCCACGATCCCGTGAACCTGCGAAACCAGTTCGACCTGATGGCTGTTTCCCCCAAGGTCCCGGGAGCAGTAAGGAAAATTCATGGGTGAGAGAGTTGTCGTGACAGGCCTTGGGTTGGCAACAGCCCTTGGGATTGAAGTGGAAGAAAACTGGCAGAAACTGCTGAACGGGGTTTCGGGAATCACAGCCCTGAACCTACCTCACAGCAGCTCATCGCCCATTAGGGCTGCAGGCCAAATCGACAAAGCCAAGCTGAAAAAAATGGAAGCGGTCTTTGCTTGCAATTCCAGAACAATTGGAGGAAAGAAAACGGTTTTTGCCCATTGGGCCGCCGTGTCCGCTCTCAGGGATGCAGGTCTGGTCGACTTTCCGGGGAATCGAAATCGATGGGGTCTTTTTTCCGCTGAGGGAATCCCAACGGTCTCGCTTATGGAAATTGCCCCATATGTGAGAGGACAAAAAGACTTTAATGGGTTCCGCTTTGGAAAAGAGCATGGCAGACTTGGTCATACTGCGATAAATAAAACCAGGTTTCATGAGACCGGGGGTCTTCTTTCAGAAAAACTCGGCCTCCAGTGTCCCAACGGTGTTATCACTTCCGCGTGCGCTTCGGCAACCCAAGCCATCGGCCTGGGCTTTCGCGCTATCCGCCGGGGAGATGCAACAATCATGGTTGTCGGAGGAGGAGATTCGATGATCGACCCTATTGGCCTCATGTTTTTTGTGCTCCTCACTGCGGCTTCCGTCTCTTCCGGCGGGGCAAAAACAGCATGTCGACCTTTTGACCTGAAGCGAAATGGCCTCGTTGTCGGAGAGGGGGCAGGTTTTCTGGTGCTGGAGGCCCTTTCCCATGCAGAGGAAAGGGGCGCCCATATATATGCGGAAATGGCCGGATACGGTACCACCATGGATGCTTTCAGAGCCACCGCCCCGGATCTCCGAGGCGTTGGCGCGGCTCAGGCTATGAAACAAGCCCTGGAAGACGCCGGCCTCGGCATCGGGGATATTGACTATATCAATGCCCATGGCACGGGAACCAAACAGAATGACATATCCGAAACCCTGGCGGTTAAAACTGTTTTTGGAAATCAAGCAAAAAAAGTGTGCATCAGTTCAAGCAAATCCATGATCGGACATCTTATGGCGGCTTCTGGTGGGCCTGAGTGCATATACACAGTGTTAACGGTCATGAATGATGAAATTCACCCAACCATCTCTCTTCGCAATCCGGATCCGAAATGCGACCTGGACTATGTCCCCAATATCAAAAGAAAAAGGGTAGTTCGAAACGCACTTTCCAACTCCTTCGGCTTTGGCGGACAGAATGCGACCATTGCCCTCAGAAAATATGCTTGAGGCATAAAAGATATGCGATATCTACTCATCGATCACGTTACCGAGGTCCAAAGCAACAGCCTGATCCGGGGCATCAAAAATATCACCATGAGTGAAGATTTCTTTTCGTTTCACTTTCCGGATAACCCAGTCATGCCCGGCGCATTGCTTCTGGAAGCCCTGGTTCAGTTGGCAGGTTGGCTTGAGGCGGAATCGAGCGGGTTCAACAACTGGGTGCTGCTCCACAAAATCAGGAAATGCCGCTACTACGGCTTTGCACGGCCCGGCGATCGGGTACGGTTGGAAGTCATCCCTTTAACGCCGGAAAATCCGTACACCAGGATGTATAAGGGCGTCGGAAAGGTCAACGGTAAAAAATTCATCGACGCGCAATTTGCAGGGTCCATAGACCCCCTGTCCAGACATCATGACCTTGCCACGGCAAAACATTTTTTTCAAATTTTGACGCGAGCATGTGGGTTTAGGCCAGATGGATAATCGAAACGTTGTTATAACGGGACTGGGCCTGATCACCTGTCTCGGGAAAAATGTCCATGAAAACTGGAGTAATCTTACACTCAAGAAGAGTGGAATTGGCTTTTATCCCAGGGAAAAGCAGCCTGCCTCATTTAACTATTTTGGGAAAGCACCGGATTTCGAAATACCGAAAGGGGCACCACGAAAATTACGAAATCAGATGAAATTCCTAAATCGCGGTTCACTGCTGGGCTTCATGGCGGCCCATGAAGCCATTACATCTTCCAAAGTAGAGACATCCCGGGTTGCATCGGATCGCAGAGCATTGCTTATCGGTTCAGGAGACCATACCCAAACCGGATATGATTTTCTGTTTCCTGCCGTAAAAAAAGGGACAGGCGGAGAATTCAGATATGTGAATACCAAACGATTGAATGAAACCTGTCTTCACGAGGTGCCTCCTTTTTACCTGCTGGAATCGCTTCAAAACAACCTTTTCAGTTTCCTGTCCGCATTTTTTGACATGAAGGGTCCGAATGCCTCCCTGGCCACTCTGTCTCCTTGCGGTCTTCATGCCCTGGAGGCAGGGTCGAGGATGATCCGGCAGGACCAGGCGGATATGGCATTGGTGGTGGGGTGTGGAAACTGGATCACTGAAATTCCTCTCTACGAACTGCATGGCCTCGGCCTGCTTTCCCATTGTCGGGAAGGATCTCGATCTTTCCGACCCCTGGATAAACAAAGGAATGGATTCATACCGGGCGAGGGGGGGGCGGCTGTCCTTCTGGAAGCCGAAGTGCCGGCCCGAAAACGCGGCGCGTTTATACATGGCCAAATCAAGGGCACAGGCAACTGCATCGAATTCGACAATACACACAGTCTTGGAGTTTCGCCGAAAGCCAGTCTGCGCTGCATGTCGATGGCTCTGAAAGATGCCTGTGTGGATGCGACCGACCTTGGGTTCATTTCCCCTCATGGAAATGCCACACGAATGGGAGATCGCTCCGAATTGGTATCCATACAAACACTCCTGGGAAACCATGCCTTGCATGTCCCCATCGTCGCCATGAAGCCCTATACCGGACATATGGGAGCAGCCAGCGATATCGCCGAGTTGATTTTTGGAATTAAAGGGTTGCAACATGGGATGACGCCGGGAACGCTGCACTTTGACGCATCTGAAGAGAGTTTTTCCCATCTAAATATTTCTCATAACCATCACTCGTGTAGTAGGAACAGCTTTTTATCAGTCTCATGCGGAGTGGGTGGTCAGATCGCATCTGTTGTTATAGAGGTATAATCCAGAAAAATGTCCATTCTCAGCCTGAAATCGAAGCATTTGGAAACGCTCTGGGGTATTTTGAGTCAGAATCGTCTTGAATTTATACTGATTCTCCTTTTCATGGGGTTATTTTCAGGCGTTATCATGCTCGTACCGTACTGGGCCAAAATCCTCATTAATGAAATTCTACTCAAAAAAGATTTTGCCCTGCTGTTAAAGCATCTCCTGTGGGGGCTGGTTCTGTTTCTTGCCATCATTTTTTTTGAATTTCAAAGAGAATTGCGAAAATTCCATTTGACCAATGCGGCTGAGGCAGCTATTCGAGTTCGGTTATTTGGAAAAATTGTAGGGATGCCCCTGAATATTTTTCCTGAACAAAGAACTGGCGATTTGATTTCAAGAATATCCAGCGACGTCCGCATTTTCGGAGACGGAATCCAATTTGGCCTACTCACTTTGATACCTAATCTTCTGATCACTCTGGGACTGACTGTCATGATGGTCTGGTATGCCTTGCCCCTGTCCATTTTCACCATCATCCTGATCTTGCCCATGGCGTGGGCCGTCCAGTATTTTGTAAGAAAAATCAGATTGAGAGCAAAAAGTACCCAGGAAAAGATGGGTCTGGTGAACAACATGGTGGAGGAGTCATTGAGGGGGATAAAGGAAATAAAATGCTATGGTCGGGAAAAGAATGTGGAAGAGCGGTTTTCAGAACTGAGCGACAGTGCCCGTAAAGCCCATAATCGGCAGGACAAATTAAGGGCTGCTAACCCCGCCATTGTTTCATGCCAAACCTTTATTACCATAGGTGTACTCATTCTTATCTGTTCATGGATGCTCAGCCACGACCTGTTGCCCGTGGAAAACCTGACAGCCTTCGTAACATGCCTCCTTCTTGTTTTCACGCCCATTACCAAGATTTCGAGTTCCTTCGGTTTTATAGGCAAGACGTTTGCGGTAATGGATCGTTTTGATGAGATCTTTGACCTGCCAGCGGAGCCTTTAAAGAGTCAAACCTTTCCCAAACTACCAGAAATAAAGGGGCACATTCGTTTTGAAAACGTCTGTTTCCGCTACCAGGAAGAAGGATTTCATTTGGTGAATATCAATTTCCAAATTGAGCAGGGAGAAACGCTGGCTATTGTGGGACCAAGCGGTGCGGGGAAAACCACCCTGATTAATCTGCTGCTGCGTTTTCTGAATCCTCTTTCCGGAACCATTTTGATTGATGGCCTTAATATCCACCGTTATCGCATTGACAGCCTGAGAAAACAGATCGGTTTCGTACCCCAGGAACCGGTCCTCTTTGATGCCACCCTGAGGGAAAACCTGTATTTTGTAAAAGAAAATGCGACGGAAAATGAGATCAATACCGCCGCAAGAGCTGCTCATGTGGAACCATTCGCCAAGAAGCTTCCCATGGGATATGATACGCCAATCGGCCAATATGGAAACCTTTTGTCAGTGGGGCAGCGTCAGAGGATTGCCATCGCAAGGGCTTTCCTTCGAAATCCCCAGCTGCTGATTCTGGATGAACCCACATCGGCGCTTGATCCGGAATCGGAGTATCTGATCAATGATTCTCTTCAATCGCTCTGGAAGGGCCGAACCACCATCATCGTCGCCCATCGCATGTCCACTATCCGGAACGCAGACCACATCATGGTACTCGACAACGGAAGAGTGATTCAGTTTGACACCCGAAAAAACCTGCTCAGGGAGGATGGTCTTTTTCACAAACTGCATACCTACGCCGCATC
>CAYOWC010000181.1:8119-9974 GCA_964407525.1 uncultured Desulfobacteraceae bacterium
CCGATCATGGATTTGGTTGAAGAAATCGGGACACTGTGGGCGAAATCTCCAAATACGCGTTTGATAGCCCTTGTTTCAGCCACATCATTGGCAACAGTACCAGTACCGTGCGCATTAATATAGTCAATTTTTTCGGGCTGTACCTTGGCTTCAGAGAGCGCCAGCATCATAGTTCGGGCCGCATCTTTTCCAGTGGGTTCAGGCATGGCAATATGATATGCACCACTGGCCAGACCATATCCGACGATTTCAGCGTAAATGTGAGCGTCCCTTTCGAGGGCATGCTCCATTTCCTCCAGAATCAGAATTGCCCCCCCCTCTCCCATGACGAAGCCATCCCGCTCCTGATCAAAAGGCCTGCTGGCCTCCTCTGGGGGTTCGTTTTTCTTGGACAAAACACCACGCAAAGCACAATAGGCGCCAAAAGTGAATTCGGTCAGGGGAGCTTCCGCACCCCCTGCAAAAACCACATCTGCTTCATGATGCTGTATTTTGCGATAGGCCTCGCCAATTCCATGATTCCCTGAGGCGCAAGCCGTTGAAATCACAAAGTTTGGACCCAGAAATCCATGTTGAATCGCAATGTGAGCGGCAACTGCATTGGGCGTAATCTTTGGAACGCACATGGGGTTGAAGCGGTGGGATTTTTTTTCGTATGCCGCCATGATCTGGGCTTCATGGAAAAGGACCCCGCCAAGACCGGAACCGATAATCACCCCGATCCGTTCCGGATCCTCGGATTCGAAATTCAACCCACTATTATCCATGGCCATTTTTGCCGAAGCCAGGCCGAAATGAACGAATCTGTCTACTCTTTTTGCGACTTTATCAGGCATGTAAAGCAGAGGATCAAAGTTTCTCACTTCAGCGGCCACCCGTGATGGATAGTGGGACGGGTCAAAGCAGGTTATTTTGCCAACCCCGGAACGACCCGATACATTGGATTTCCAGAAGTCCTCAGCGCCGATACCATTGGCCGCAACCACGCCCAATCCTGTAACAACGACCCGTCTTTTTTTCATTGGAATCCTCTCGTTCCTTTCAAGGAAACTGACTGAATTTATGTGCCCTGCTATTCTGGTGACTCAGGGTTTTAATACAGGAACCGACAGAAATTTTCAAGGAATCATCGCACGCCGCCACTCTTACTGATCTTTTTCTGGTCTTTTTTTTCCCATCTGGGGGTTAACAGAGAAAACCATTGATCCGGATGCTCCCGTATCACCTCTTCGTATTTCTGGTATATTTGACGCATCACATATTCACAGTCTTTTTTCATGCTGCCTGTCTTTCGAAACTGATAAGGGCCATCAAAGGTCAATAGATATTTTCCATCGTCCTGCTTGATGGAAAAACAAAATGCAATGGGGGTGCCAAAAAGCAAATGAAGTCTGGCAGGGCCGTCCGGGGTTGCCGCCGGCCTTCCAAAGAAAGGAACGTAGACAGGTCTGACGGCATTGCGTTCGTCTGCAAGGATGGCCAGAGTTCCCCCGCTTCTCAGGTGAGAACACATTCGACGCATGTCTGATATTTCATCGTAGTAGCATTTTATTTTGCCGTCTTTTTCACGAATATTTCGCAACCATCTGTCCGTAAAGGGGTTCAGTTGGCGGTGAATAACAGCCCCAAGGTTACCCCCCAGTTTTGCGGCCACGCTGCCCAGGATTTCCCAGTTTCCCAGATGTGCACTGACCACGATAAGGCCTTCTTCCCCATGAACAGCCCGAAAAAATGCTTCTGGTTTTTCGAAGCGAATAAAGTCAAGATAACTCGACTCAGTAACGTTACCGATTTTAAGATACTCAAATGCGCTTGAGGCAATGTTGATAAAAAGCCTTCGGATAATGCGTTCTTT
>CAYOWC010000182.1:0-9954 GCA_964407525.1 uncultured Desulfobacteraceae bacterium
CTTTTGTGATTCCATATCGAACAGGTAAGCGAAGACTCCGAACCTGACCCAAATCCATGCGCCTACTTACGAAAGTTGTTGCGTTCACGTTCCTAAGAGACAACATTTTGCAATGTATCATAGGAGTTGTCAAGAAAAATATTCTGCAATAGGAAACGGAGTTCTGCATTACAGAACTAATCACGCGCAGCATCTTTATTTAGAGCCAGTTACTCAAACCAACGCGTCTGTTGACGGATGGCATCTAATCATCAGGTGACCGAATCATATGGAGTTATGCTATCGTAAAAAGCATTCTCTGTCAAGAAAATTGTAGCATTGACAGGTATTGCCATTACTGGCTTTTCATACCAACGCCTTTATTTCTTGTTGACATAAGCTACTGGCTTCGATAAACTTTTTTCATCATCATGTCATCTAATCATTAGATGACATGCCTTGAAAACTTCTTCGAACATGCTTCTGCAGGGAGAAAAATAATGCTTCTGGGTTGTATAGGTGATGATTTCACAGGTTCAAGCGACCTGGCCAATACGCTTGCCAAGCAGGGTATGAGGACCGTGCAGTATTCCGGCGTACCCCACAAACCGGCCGATGACAACGTAGCCGCCGGAGTCGTAGCCCTTAAATCCCGGTCTAACCCGGCGGACGAAGCTATTCGCCAGTCGCTCGAAGCGCTCAAATGGCTACAGGAGCAGGGCTGTCAACAATTCTTTTTCAAATACTGCTCAACCTTTGATTCTACACAAAAGGGCAACATCGGGCCTGTAGCTGATGCTTTGATTGAAACCTTGAACGCGGATCGTGTTATCGTCTGCCCCGCCTTTCCGGGCGCGGGCCGGTCTGTCTACCAGGGGCATTTGTTTGTCAATGACAGGCTCCTGAACGAAAGCGGCATGCAGAATCATCCCTTGAACCCGATGACGGAATCAGATATTCGCCGGTGGTTGGCACAACAAACGAAATTTGAAGTGGGCCATGTCCCGGCTCCGGTTGTCTTTGCCGGTGCAGTCAGCATTAAAAGTCGTCTTGATGCGCTGCATGACCATAATAAACGGTTGATTGTTGTAGATGCCATACGGGACGAGGATTTGATGGAAATTGGTTGTGCAGCTGCCAACCTGCCCCTGGTAACAGGCGGGTCCGGGGTAGCCATGGGGTTGCCCGCAAATTTCAGGAAAAAAGGAAAGATAGGGAATGATAGCCCCATCTGGACCGGAGAACAAGGACCCTGTGCAGCGCTTTCCGGATCCTGCTCTATAGCCACTCGAGCCCAGGTGGAGTTGCATCGAAAAGGCAATCCATCCCTGGAGATTTTGCCTGCGGATGTCATCGGAGGTGCAATCAGCGCAAACAGTGTTACTCGGTGGTTAATGGAACAACCGGGCGTGCCTCTCGCCTATAGTTCAGCAAACCCGGAAACGGTCGAAGCGGCACAAAAAGCCTTTGGTCGGGAAGCAACCTCCCATGCCCTCGAAACATTTTTCGCCGATGTGGCAAAACGTATCGTCTTCACTGGGGTAAACCGTCTGATTGTGGCCGGCGGCGAAACAGCAGGTGCGGTTGTAGAGGCGCTCGGGTTTACTGCCATGGAAATCGGTCCTGAAATTGATCCCGGTGTTCCGGCAATGCGTGCAAACGCTGGGCTTGTCCTGGCACTGAAGTCTGGCAACTTTGGCGCAGAAGACTTTTTTACCAAAGCCGCCCGAATTTTATCAGAAGGTGCAAAATGACAGAATACCGATTACGTGAACAAATGTGTCTGCTGGCTAAATCGCTCTTCGATCGAGGCCTGACCGGAGGGAGCTCAGGCAATATATCAGCCAGAACAGCAGATGGCGGGTTGTTGGTGTCGCCGACCGGATCTACTTTAGGGGGACTGGATCCGGCTGAACTAAGCCGGTTTGATGCCAATGGCAGACAGGTAGACGGTCTAACGCCAACCAAAGAAATGCCTCTGCACACTGCTTTTTATGATACACGATCAACAGCAGGAGCGGTAGTCCATCTGCACTGCTCTCATTCGGTGGCGCTATCGATGATACCGGGCGTGGACCCCGACAATTTCCTACCGCCTTTGACGCCATATTCCATCATACGTCTCGGCAAGGTGAAACTCCTTCCCTATTATCCGCCCGGCGACCCCGCAATAGGAGATGCCGTGCGCGGATTGCTCGGTAAACGATCCGCAGTCATGCTAGCCAATCACGGGCCCGTTGCTTCCGGCAAGAATCTGGAAGCAGCTGTATACGCCATCGAAGAACTTGAAGAAACTGCAAAGCTGGCTATCCTGCTACGGGGTTCTGATGCAAACATGTTGACGCGGGAACAGATTAAAGATGTGGTTACCCAATTTAATGTGGAGTGGAATTGACGATGAAAGCTTCATTGCAAAGCCATCAAACCTTTTTTTCCGTCAACTATTCTGTTGACAGAGGATGCTGTCTAAGGTAGAAAATCATCATGTCATCTAATCATTAGATGACATCGGTTAACAGCCAATCAAATAAAAATCCATTGGGTATAGGGGTACCGACGGTGGTTTTATGCTAAAACAGACAAGCCTCATCGATCAAATTGTTACTGAAATTGAGGAAAAAATCAGTGCAGGCGAGTTCAAAAATGGAGATATGCTCGCCTCTCAGGATGAATTGGCCAAAACCATGGGTGTGAGCCGTGCCTCGTTAAGAGAGGCCTTCAATCGGCTTCAGCTCATGGGCCTCATAGAGATCAAGCAGGGCCGAGGGACCTTTGTGAGAGAATTGACACCGAGGGATTTCATGAGTTCCCTGGATTCTTTCCTCGTCTTGAATAAAAAATCGGCCATTCAACTTCTCGAGGCGAGGCTTGAGATCGAGTCTTCGGTCGCCAAAATCGCCGCCGAAAAAGGGAATAAAGAAAAGATCCTGGAAATCGAAAAAGCCTTGATCGGTATGGGCGATGCCATAAAGTCCAATGACCTTGTAAAGTTTATTGAAAAGGATGTCAAATTTCATGTGGCTATGGGTGAAAGCTGTGACAACGAAATCATGACAAAGATTGTGGAGATCCTTCGTCGGCTGATGAAGCAATTGATCGAACGGGTTTTTTACGATGTCGTTGTCGACCAGCATGAGTTGATGCGGGTCACCTACCGTTTTCATGAGAAAGTTTACAGCGCCATTCTCCACCACAATCCGGAAGGGGCCAAACAATACATGCAAGACCATCTGGAAGACGTCATGCAACGAATTATACATTCCGACAAGTTTTGAAAATTTGAAACGGTCCGATTTGCCAGAAAATCACCCTAGAATTCTAAGATTCACTGAGGGAAATATGAAAGAAATCAGTATACACGGCAGGGGGGGACAAGGATCCTTGGTCCTGGCCCAGTTCATGGCCATAGCAGCCCTGGAAGATGGGAAATACGGTCAAGCATTTCCGTTTCTCGGAGGAGGAGGAGAGAGGCGTGGAAAACCTATCATGGCCTTCTGCCGCCTGAGCGATAAACCCATTCGCCTGCGAAGCCGGGTCAGCCAGGCAGACTATGTGATCCTGCAGGATATGACCATCCTCGAGGAAGTAGATGTGGCAGCTGGGGTGAAACCGGGGGGCATGCTCCTGGTGAACACCGATAAGACTGCTGAAGAAATGGGATTGAAAGGAGATTTCAAGGTTTTTTCCTTTTCAGCAGATGAGCTGGCGCGGGAGATTTTAGGCAGGCCCATCATGAATACAGCGCTCTTGGGAGCCTTTGCGGCCATGACAGGAGAACTGAGCCTGCAGGCAACGCTTAAAGCGGTCAGAAGCAAATTCCCCGGGACCCTGGGAGAAAAAAACGTTCAGGTCGTGGAACGAAGCTATCAGATGCTGCAAGGAGAGTAGAGAATGGAATTAACGATCGGAGCGGTGGTCAAAGGCGGGACGTCCCTGGGATATAAGACCGGCAGTTGGAGAGACCAAAGGCCGGTACTGGATATGAAAAAATGCAAGGTCTGCGGCCAGTGCGAAAGCGTATGTCCCGACAGCGCGGTTCATGTGGTGGAAGAGACCTATATCATTGATTATGATTATTGCAAGGGTTGCGGACTGTGCGCGTACGAATGTCCGGCGGACGCCATTACCATGATCAGGGAGGACAAATGATATGAGCGTTGTGAAAGTATTGGAAGGATCCGAAGCGGTGGCCCTGGCCGTAAAGGCCTGCCGACCCCAGGTAATATCGGCCTACCCCATCAGTCCTCAGACCCACATCGTGGAAGGGATCGCCAAATTTGTCGCGGACGGAGACATGGACGCGGAATACGTCCGGGTGGATTCGGAATTTTCGGCAGCAAGCGTGATCAGTGGTGCTTCAGCGGCCGGGAGCCGTGCCTACACCGCCTCCTCTTCCCAGGGGTTGCTCCTCATGTCGGAAGTCCTTTATGCCAGCTGCGGCATGCGGCTCCCTTTTGTCATTACAGGGGTTAACCGAACAGTTTCGGCGCCCATCAGCATTCAGGTAGACCAGCAAGATACCATGAGCCTTCGAGACTGCGGCATGATTCAACTCTTCGTAGAGAGCAGCCAGGAGGCTTACGATGCACACATCACCGCCTTTAAGATCGCTGAAGATCCGAAAATCCTCCTTCCGGTAATGGTCTGCATGGACGGTTGGGTCCTGACCCATTCCTACGAAAGGATTACCCTGAGTGAAGAGAAGGATGTGGACCATTTCCTGCCTCCCTTTAAACCAGCGAATTTTCTGGACGTGAAAAATCCCAAAACATGGGGTTCCATCGGCGAGGAAGACATGGTGATGGAATTCAGGTATTCAGTCCAGCAGGCCATGCAATACGCAAAGGGAAGGATCAAAGAGATTTTCGCGGAATGGGCCGGAATATCCGGTCGTAATTATGGAGGCCTGATCGAGTCCTATAAAACGGACGATGCGGAGGTCATTCTTCTGGCCATGGGATCCATGGCGGGAACCATGAAAGACGCAGTGGATAACCTGCGTTCCGCAGGCGACAAGGTGGGCCTTGTGAAAATACGTAGCTATCGACCTTTCCCCTACGAGGACATCTGGGAGGCGGTAAAAGGCGCCAAGGCCGTGGCCGTGGTGGACGCCAACCTGTCCCTTGGGAGCGAAGGGGCCATCGGCATGGACCTGAAGGCCAAGCTTTACGGCGCCCCCAATGCACCGCTGGTGGTAGATGTAATTGCGGGGCTTGGAGGCCGGGATGTAAATGAGTCAAGAATCAAAAAAATCGTCGAGAAGGTGAAGGAAGCGCAGGCATCAGGGTATTTCCTGCGGGAGCCCTATTGGGCCGGCCTGAATCCAACGATCGTGCCACAGGGAGTGTGAAATGACGACGGCAAAGAAAAACGCGCAGCAGGAAGATCTGTTTGTTTCAGGGCATCGGGCCTGCCATGGGTGCGGCATGGCCCTGTCGGTCCGGCATATTTTGAAGGCTACCGGGGAAGATGTAATCGTGGTTACTCCCACAGGCTGTCTGGAGACCTTCACCTCGCCCTACGGATATTCGCCGTGGCGGGTACCCTGGATTCACCATCTGTTTGAAAACGGTCCCTCCATCGCGACGGGAGTTGCGGCCGCCCTTCGGGCACAGAAAAGGGACACTACAAGGGTAGTGGGTATCGGGGGGGACGGCTCCACCTTTGATATCGGTTTCGGCGCGTTGTCGGGCATGTTGGAAAGGGGAGATGACATCCTCTACATCTGTGTGGATAACGGCGCCTATATGAATACCGGAGGACAACGAAGCGGCGCCACACCACTTTATGCAGCCACCTCTACCCACCCTTCCGGAAAAAAATCCGTCGGAAAAGTGGAAATGAAAAAGAACATCCCCATGATAGTGGCGGCTCACGGCATCCCTTATGTGGCCACCGCTTCGGTGGCCTATGTAAAGGACTTGCAGAAAAAGGTAAAAAGGGCCATGGAATTTCGGGGACCCCGCTATATTCAGGTGGACACCCCCTGCCCTTCGGTGTGGGGTTTTCCGTCGGACCACACCCTTGAGGTGGGCAGGATGGGAGTGCAGAGCGGACTGATCCCTCTCTTTGAGATGGAAGAGGGTAAAGTCATCCATGTGAGAAAAATCAAGAAACAGGTCCCGGTGGAAGAGTATCTCAAACTGCAGAAGCGATTCAGACATCTTTTCGGAGAAGCTGAAAGGGAAAAGGAAATCGCTGCAATCCAGACCCTGGCAGACAGGAATATCGAAGAATTCGGTCTTTTGGGAAAATCAAAAGAATAATGGAGGCTTGACGATGATTCTAAGAAAACTTGAAGATGTAGAGGCCATTGACGTGGGAACAGCCTTTGGTTTCCCGGAAGGGAAAATGATGATTCAATGGATTATCAGCAATGACGTGGGAGATGAAAAATACCACCATTCCTATGCCGTTCGAAAATACACCCTTCAACCCGGGGTTTCCATAGAAGATATTCCTTTCCATAATCACAACTATGTTCAGTCCCCGGTCATCCTTTCAGGGCGTATGCGGTTTGAAAATGAAGAAGGGGAGCATGTGGAGGTCGGGGCCGGCGATACGGTTTATTTTTATGAAAATGAACGTCACCGGGGCTGCGTGATGGGAGATGTCCCCGTCGAACTGCTTTGTATTATAGACTGTCCGGGCGGTGGAGAAGACTGTATTCCTGATAAGCCCGGCAATATTGAAACATAGAAGCAGCAATTAGCTTTTAAGCTGTTAGCCATTAGCTTAATGATGGTAATGATTTACATTATAGGGCTAACGGCTAACAGCTAACGGCTAATTTCATCTTTTAGGCGAGACATAAACCAGGTTTTCGCCTCATTTGAGGTTCAGAAGGATGTAGTTTTTGGGTCCAGTATCTCCCGGCAGGGATCCACCTGTGGGAGATTGAAACGGCTTTGGTCTTTATGCACTTGGGCGGGCGCCCTCAACAGGTGCGTTGTGGGGAGTTCTGCATAGGCCTTTGGCTTTAACCCGATGGAAAGGAAAGGAAATCAGAGATGAAAAAACGATGGAGAGTTTCTTGTGTGGTTGGACTTGTTTTTGGTCTGGCGATGATGTTTTCGCTGGGAACAGCGGTGGCGGCGGAGGAAACCATTAAACTTGGGATCATGTATGCCATGACCGGCAAGGGGTCGGCCCTGGGTACCAAGCAGATGGACTCAGCCAAACTGGCCATCAAAGAAATCAACGCGGCGGGTGGCGCCGATTTCGGAGACAAACGAGTTAAGATTGAAGCCTTTTTCCAGGACAGCGAAACCAAACCGGATGTGGCTGTTCGTAAGATGAAATCGATGATCAAGGACAAAGGCATCACCGCCCTGGTGGGTGGGACCTTCGCCCATGTGTCTCTGGCCATGAATGCCCAGAGCAAGCGGACGCCCATCATCTTCTGCGCCACGAACGGTGTGCCTGAAAAAATGTTCCTGAAGAAAGTGAAGGGACCTTACAGCATGTCCATGATCCCTCCCTCGGAATCAATCGGGAGTGGGGCGGCTGCCTATGTCGCCGAAGTCATGAAGCTGAAAAATGTAGTGGTTATGCTGCCGGACTATGCCTATGGACATGGCGCCCTCAGGGGAATACAGAACGTCTTTGATAAAATGCCCCATGTCAAATATACCACTATTATGACCCCGGTCGGAACCGCCGATATGACCCCGTATCTCATCAAGGCCATGGAAGCAAAACCGGATATCGTCATGATGGGCCAGTGGGGAAATGACGCCATTAATATCCTCAAACAGGCCTACGAAATGGGCTTGAACAAAAAGACCAAGATTTTCTTTAACTGGATCGTAAACGTTTTTGCCACCGGCATCCCGGCAGAAGCCCTGAAGGACGTCATGTGCCAGATGTTCTGGTATTTTGACATGACCGGTTTTGAGAACGCAGAGGTAGTGACGCTGTCCGCCGCGTTTACCAAAAGGTATATGGCCGAATACAACGAACCGCCGGATCCTTACGGACTGAGCGCCTACATGGGAGTCAAGAATGTGGTCAGGGGAATGGAATTGGCAAAATCCACGGATCCCAAAAAGGCCTACAATGCCATGATGGCGACTCCTAAATGGATCGGACCTAAGGGACCGGCCACCTGGATGATCGACGGCAACCCCAGGTACAAATACTCCTCCTTCATCGCAATGGGTCTTGGTGCTGATGAAAGAAAGAGCAAATTTGACTATGCGAAGATCATTGATTATTACGGAGGCAAATACTTCCAGAGAACCCCTGCCGAGTTGGGCTGGAAATAGTGTAGAAAAAAAGAAGAAAGAGACGGCCTAGACCCAGGGCCGTCTCTTTCTTCCTCAATCTAAGGATAACGAAAACAAAGTAGGTGGTATGGCTGATTTAATTACAACACAAGGTTTGACCAAACGTTTTGGCGGCCTGGTGGCCGTTAACGAGGTTGGATTACGAATTCAGGAAGGGCAAATTGCCGGCGTCATGGGACCCAACGGTTCCGGCAAGACCACCCTGTTCAACCTGCTCTCCGGCCTCTTTTCTCCCAGCGCAGGACAGATCAACTTTGCTGGAGAGGATATTACCAAAGTGCCTCCTCACAAAAGAGTGGAGATGGGGATGGCCCGGACTTTTCAGCTGGTATCCGTGTTCGATTCTTTGACGGCCTGGGAAAACCTGGTCCTCTCAACCACTCGGTTTCGGGAAGGACAACGGACCGTCGGGAATCTTTTTTTTGCCCCGGCTCGGAAGAAGATCATCCTTGAGGCATGCCTGGAAGCCCTGGAGACTGTGGGATTGGAAGAGCAGGCAGAAAAGCCCACCTCCGAGCTCTCCTACGGCGAGAAAAGGATGCTCGAGATCGGAATTGCCCTTTCACTCCAGCCCAAGTTACTTCTCCTCGATGAACCTCTGGCTGGACTGAGCGATCATGAGATCAACGAGGTATTGAACCTCATTGATCGGGTCAAAGACAATTTCACATTGGTAATCATTGAACATAAGATATCCAAAATCATGGAACTGGTGGAAACACTCAGTGTCATGAACGAAGGGCAAATTATCTGCGGAGGAGATCCCCAAGAGGTCCTTTGCGACCCCTCCGTCAGGGAATGTTATTGGGGAAAGGAAACAGACACGTGCTCCATGTAGAAGGAATAAATGCAGGTTACGGCCACGCACTGGTCCTTCACGATGTTTCTTTGACATTGGAAGAAGGCGAGATGGTCTTCATCGTAGGCCGAAATGGGGCCGGTAAGACGACTCTTTTAAAAACCATTTGCGGATTAATGAAGCCTTCCAAGGGTTCTATCACATACCGCGGTAAAAATACCCTGGGCTGGCCACCTGAAAAACTAGCCCGACAAGGCTGTCGTTTCGTCGCCCAGGACAAAAAGGTCTTCAGTGATTTGACCGTGCGGAATAATATTGAACTGGCCGCCTATGCCGTGGGTGAAGACATGAAGGAGGCCATTCAAAAGGTGACCAGCATCTATCCGGGTCTCCAACGCTTCATGGACAGCAAGGCCGGGGGGCTTAGCGGAGGGCAGAGGGAAATTCTTCTCATCGGCAGAGCCCTGGTTGGAAACCCCAGATTGTTTCTTATCGATGAACCCACCGAAGGCCTGGCCGCTATCGTAATCGAAGATATCTTCAGGATCTTGAGCCAGATGAAAAAAGAGAATGTCTCGGCCCTCATTGTAGAGCAGAACCTCTCCGTGGTTTCCCGTCTGGCTGACCGGATATTCATTATGAAAGAAGGCAAGATCATTCGAGAGATATCTGAAAAATCAGAGATGGCGGACACCGTGGCGCTTGAAAGCTATCTGTAACCTAAAAACTGCAATTAGCTTTTGGCTATTAGCCGTTAGCTTAAAGATCCTAATCATTTGCATGACTTTTCCCTTTACTTGGGGTTTCACTTTTTGATGCTAACCCATTATAACCGTAAATGACCGATTTCATACGGCTAATAGCTAACGGCTAACCGCTAATTGCATC
>CAYOWC010000183.1:0-9950 GCA_964407525.1 uncultured Desulfobacteraceae bacterium
ATGCTGTAATCGACACCGAGCGCAATGCCTTTCCTGATGATCTCCGCCTTGGTTAGATCCATGAGCGGAGTTCGAATTTTCAGCCTTGTTTTTCCTTCGACCCCTGCCTTGGTGGCGAGATTTGCCATGCGCTCAAAGGACTCTATGAATTCCAGACGACAGTCCGGGTAGCCGCTGTAATCAATGGCATTTACACCGATAAAGATATCGGATGCTTCCAGAACTTCGGCCCAGGCCATGGCATAGGAGAGAAAGATGGTGTTTCGTGCAGGGACGTAGGTGATGGGGATTTCCTGAACCATAAGGTTTTCGCTTCTCCCTTTGGGTACGTCGATCTGGTCTGTGAGAGCTGAACCTCCTATTCTATTGAGACCCAGAGCCATTACCAGGTGTTTCTCCACATGGAATGCCTTTGCGACACTTTCCGCAGCGGCCAGTTCCACGGCATGGCGTTGTCCGTAATCAAAACTGAGGCTGTAGATTTGATACCCTTCGGACCGGGCGATGGCCATGACCGTTGTGGAGTCCAGGCCACCGCTTGACAGGACTACAGCTTTTTGTTTGTCGTTCATCTCTGTACACTCCAATTTTAGATACCTGTTCTTATCAAAACCCAGATCTCTTTTCAATGGGTCTCTTCACGGATGAGAATAATAAATTCCAATCTGAAAACAAACCTATGAATACAGCATAATTTACATCATAAAATAAATAGCGATTGATAGAGGGCTATCTTATATTTTATAATCGAAGGTCGCTTATGAAAACATTCAATATTTGATGTTGATTCCATGCAAATATTACGCGTAGTTTTTTTTGGCTCATCGGATTAACGTGATATTCTTATCAGTTGTTGAATAGAACATGCTCAGATCCCAGGTGTCAGGTGTCAGGAGAAAACCCGGTCACATTCATCTTATTCTATGTAATAACAAATAGTTATACTAATTAAAATTGCGAAATTTAGGGATAGTTGGTACTGAAACCTGACACCCGAAACCTGACACCTCGGTTCCGGAAAAAGGGATTCTTCACGCTAATCTGCGTTGAACCTTTTTTTTAACCAGCAACCAGCAACCCGATTTCCACGTATAGATCTGGATTGATGATGAAACAAAAAGAAAAATTTATCCCTGACTGGAGTGAAAAGGCTCCTGAAAAAGGCTCCTACCGTTCCATTTTTAAGATGGGCGCCCCTGACAGATTTAAACATCCCAGTGAACCCTGGTTTGACATGCTGAAAGAAGCTTTCGGCATGCACAATTCAGACTTCGAAAAAAAAGTGCACGAGGGCCGCGATCCCGTATCCATTACCCTGGAGACCGGGCTTTCACAAACCCAGTTGGAATGGTTCTTCGAATTGCTAGGCCCCAAGAATGTAGCGATTGATCCGTTCAATAGGGTAAAATACAGCCACGGTCAAACCATGTTAGAAGCTATGGAACTTCGAAGAGGGACTGTTTCCCATGTGGCCTGGGCAGTGGTTCATCCAAGAAACAAGGGGGACGTTCGTGAAATTGTGTCCTATTGTCACGACAACAAAATACCAATTTATGCCTATGGCGGCGGTTCGTCAGTGACCCTTGGGGTGAGACCGGTCTGCGGAGGCATTATGCTCGCCATGGGAACCCATATGAACAGGGTGCTGGAGGTGAATGAGCAAAATCAGACTGCAAGGGTTCAACCGGGATGCATGGGGCCGGTTTATGAGGAAACCCTGAACTATTCCATGCGTCGATTTGGGACACGACGGAATTATACCGGGGGACATTTCCCCCAGTCTTTTGAAATGTCTACGGTGGGGGGGTGGATAGCGGCCCTCGGATCCGGACAGGCTTCAACTTATTACGGCGATGCCTGCGACCTGGTGTTGAGCCAGGAATATGTGACGCCAACGGGGTCTTTCAGGACACTGGATTACCCTTCTGCGGCTACGGGTCCCAAAGTGAATGATATGATGAAGGGAAGTGAGGGTACATTCGGGATCCTGGTGGGGGTTACTATGAAAATATTCCGGTATATGCCCGGGAATCGCCGCCGGTTTTCTTTCATGTTTCCAAGCTGGGATGCCGCTGTAAATGCCAGTCGGGAGATTTCTCAGGGAGAATTTGGGATGCCTGCCGTTTTTCGTGTTTCTGATGCGGAAGAAACCGAGGTGGGGCTGAAACTGTACAACTTCAGCGGTACCATTCTGGACAGAGCCGCAAACCTGTTAAAATACAAACCGATGAAAAGATGTCTGTGCATGGGAACCATTGAAGGGGAAAGGGGCTTCGTAAAAAACGCGAACAGGAAAATATTCAGGATCTGTCTGAAAAACGGTGCCTTGCCCCTTGGCAGTCTGCCCGTTAAGCGTTGGGAAAAAACCCGTTATTCCGAACCGTACATGCGAGATGACCTGCAGGATTACGGCATCGTGATCGATACCCTGGAAACCTCTATCGGCTGGGACAAATTCCAAACACTCCATAATGCTGTTGTGACATTCATCAAGAGCCGTCCTCAAACGATTTGTATGTCTCATGCTTCTCACATCTATCCTCAGGGCGCCAACCTCTATTTTATCTTTATTTTGAAAACTGACGATGTGGAAGAATATCGGCGGTTTCAGTCGGGCGTCTTGGATGCAATCCTGGAAAATGGGGGCTCTATGACCCACCATCACGGAGTGGGGAAGATGATTGCGCCCTGGCTTGAGAGCCATCTTGGTGGAGTTCAGATGGAGGTGTTGCGGGCGCTGAAACGGCATTTTGACCCCAATAATATCATGAATCCCGGAGGGCAGCTCGGGCTGGATTAACTGCAAACCCGGAAATAGACAGGTCTCGCGCAGAGACGCAGAGGCGCTGAGAACTAAAAAAACAGGCTACTTGGATCAGGGACTTTGTGGACACCAGGACATAAGACTTCTCATATGAAACTACACGAAAAACGAATATCCAATGTCGAACAAGGAATGTCCAATGTCGAAGGAAAGTGCTCTGTCGATCCTATTATTCCTGGAAATGAATGAGCGAAGCGATTCCACACTTCGATATTCTGCGGTTCCTTGTTCGATATTGGATATTCGCTTTTTCCGGCTCCCATGCTCCGGTGTGGGAATGCAGAAGTTTCTTCTTCGATCAGACTGACCATATTTCCCGGTCAGAGGCGGCGCTCGTGAGAAACTACCCTGGTTGCTCGTTACCTCGTTCCCATGCTCCAGCTTGGGAATCCCTATGGTATGCATTCCCACGCAGGAGCATGGGAACGAGAAACCTCAGACTTTGGACTTATGACATCGGACTACTCGCATGAAACGCTTTATCGAAAAAGCTGGAGAAAAAACATTTGATCTCATCGTTGTCGGCGGCGGGATCACAGGGGCCGCTGTAGCCTATGATGCGGCGTCGAGAGGGCTTTCCGTGGCGCTGGTGGAAAAAGGAGATTTTGGCGGCGCCACATCGGCGGCCACCTCAAAAATGATTCACGGTGGTCTCCGGTATTTGGCTAACAAGGAGTTCAGGTTGGTGAGGGAATCCCTCAGAGAGCGGAGGATTCTTGAGAATATTGCTCCAAATTTCGTCTATCCCACTCCGGCCCTGATCAGCAACGGTAGCCGGGACATCAGAATTGGCATGTTTATCTATGATCTCCTCTCTTTTGACAAAGGGTGGACATGGGATGAAGGCAAGAAAATGCCGTGCCACAAAGCGCTTTCGTTCTCGCGTGTGACTGCACTGGAACCGGCGATCAGGAAAGAGGCGATCAGGGATAGCGTTGTGTACCATGACGGTATCAGCATTGCACCCGAGCGCCTCACGCTGGCATTCCTTAAATCAGCGGTAAGATGTGGTGCATTGGTTGCGAACTATGCACGGGTGGATGGGTTTCTTTTTTCCGGGGGTAAGAATATATCGGGCGTGAGAGTCACGGATCTGGCTGAAAATCGACCCATTGACCTGACTGGAAGGCTTGTTGTTAATTGTTGCGGACCATGGGCGGATATTCTTCTTGGGCAGCTCAAAAATGAAAAAACGGATAAACGGGCGAGACGTTCAGAGGGGATTCACGTGATTACCCGAAAGCTGGTGAATCACCATATCGTCTCGTATATTACTCCCGCAGGGAAGCATGTTTTTCTTATCCCCTGGCGAAATCATACCCTCATCGGAACAACGGATCGTGAATATATTGGGGATCCGGATGATTTCAGAGTTTCCGGAGATGCAATTTCTACACTGCTTGGCGATGCAAACCTGTTGCTGAATGACAAAAACGCCATCCGGCACAAAGACGTCCTCTTTGCCTATGGCGGACTCAGACCTTTGCTGGAAGACCAAGTTGCCGATGTTTATCATTCATCCAGGAAATACGAGGTTTATGACCATGGGGCAAATGGGCTTGAAGGCCTGATTACGGTGGAGGGAGGAAAATATACTACCAGTCGTAAACTTGCCGAAAATGTAATGAAAACCGTCGAAACAAAGTTGAAATGTGAGTTGGGAAAATGCAGGACAGGGTCTTCTTACCTTGCGGGGTGCGAAATCAGGGATATGGAACGATTTGTTCAGAGGATCATCATGGAAAACGATGATTTTGAACCGAAGACTGTGGAATTCCTAGGTCGAAACTATGGTACGGAATATGGCCGGGTTCTTGACATAGCGCGGAGGGACAGGAGTTTGGCCAACCCCCTCGACGATGACGGAGAAATCGCGGCACAGGCGCTTTTTGCCATTCGAAATGAGATGGCCCTGACCCTTGGAGACATCCTTTTTCGAAGGACAGGGATCGGAACCATCGGTCACCCGGGAAAAGAGGTTGTGGAAGCCATCGCGGATGTGGCAGCCACGTCTCTCAAATGGGACCGTGCCAGAAAGAAAAGGGAGATTGAAACGGTAGAGGAGCGTTTCACCATCCCCGGTTAAGTGGGGGGCGGGGCCTGTAAAGAACTGTCGAGTGTGTGAAACCTCGGGTTTTTTCTCGCGCAGAGACGCTGAGGAAAATATTTTCCGGGGCCATTCAATCCTGCGATGCCAGTTTTGCGTCATTCCCTGCGTCTCCGCGTCTCTGCGCGAGATCAATTATCCATTTCATCAGCGGAGATCTGCGTCCCAACGCTGACGTCGTTAATCCGTACCGGTCGTGGGACGTACGGAGAGGACAGGGCAGGGCGCCTGCCTGATTACCCGATCCGTAGTGGATCCCACAAGCAGGCTTTCCACCAGGCTGCGTCCCCTGACTCCTAAAATGATCAGGTCCATCTTATGGACCACTGCATACTTGATCAACTCATCGTGGGCCTGGCCGGCAAGGAGAACGGCTTTCGGTGTACACCAGTGGTGAACTTCCTCCGGAACCATCCCTGTTAGTTCATCTGTCAGTTTCCCGCGCAAATCCTCTTCATATGCCTCATTTTCTTGTGCATTCTGCTTCAACATGTCTTTGTATACGGCGGGCTCAATTACGTGGGCCAGGTGCAATTCCGATTGAAATTCCTGCGCAAGACTGAGCCCATACTGGATAGCCAGGCTGGAATCCGACGAGAAATCAGATCCCACCAGGATCCTTTTCATCTTGATTTCCGTTTGAACAGGGCTGGAAAGTCCCTTTTCCCGGCTGCGAACTACAAACAGAGGGCATGGGAGCGTACGCATGAGACGTTCTGTTACGGACCCAAGAACAATCCGTTTCAGTCCGGCACGGCCATGGGTGGCTGATACAACAAGGTCCGCATTTTTTTCCTCTGCTACCCTTGCGATATCATCTGCCGTATTTCCTACCGAGATGATCGGTTCCCAGTCTATGGCCATATCTCCGATTAACTGGTTTAAATGATCTTGGGCATAATCGCTGATCCTTTTCTGTTGCTCATAAGGATCTGCAAAGCCCTCCCCATACATGGCGGTTGAAGATATGTCGATGACATGACATAAATAGAGTTTGGCTCCGAATTCCCTTGCAAGAGAAATTCCGAAAGGGATGGCGTGGTTTGAAAAATCCGAAAAATCGGTGGTGCAAATAATGGTCTTAATGTCTATTTTCATGGTCCTATCCTCCTCTTTCAGGTTTGAAAAGTCGGAAATGCTATAGCTCCTTGGTCAAATCCAGCACAGTGGCGAATTGAATTTTGGCTGCCTGGTGAAAATGGACCCAGTCGGTTTCCTCAAATCCTTCATGCATGACAAGACTTTCCTCCTTTCTGTCGAGGGCGGCATCTATCCAGTCATGTTTTGAATACCTTGGTATTTCCCCCAAGCCCATTTCGGCTAGGAGGGCTTCGGCGCCCTTTATCCTGGCATCATAGTCCGCCGCGTGGATGACTTTCCGGAAATCTCTTTTGATTTCCGTCCAGAATGGCCCTTTGCCGGATTTTCTTCTCATGGCCTTGTATATTTCAGCAACGGTATCTGCCCCGATTGTGCGAAGACTCCGAACCTGACCCAAATCTATGCGCCTTCTTGCGAAAGTTGTTGCGTCCACGATCCTAAGATTTCTCAGGAAACGTAAGCTTCATATCAGGATACAACGTCTTCGCGCAATCGGGGCAGATACCGTGGCTGAATGTGGCGTCAGAACGGTCCTGGATATATTTTTCGATCTGCTGCCAATATCCATCATCATCTCGGATTTTCTTGCAACTGGCACAGATGGGAAGAAAACCTTGCAGGGTTCTGATCTCCGAGAGGGCCTTTTGAAGTTCCTGGATCAGTTTTTCCCTTTCAGCTTCCAGTTTCTCCCTTCGTTGAATCTCTTTCTGAGCCAGACTGAGTTCCTTTTTTATTTCGGTCACCTGTTTTAAAATGGCGAGTACGGGGCGGTTTTCGATCTCGATGCCCTTTTTTATGCTCTGCCATTTGAAATAAACGTACAGAAAAGGACAGGCAAAAATGGAGATGATCAGCCGGCTCAAGAGGGTCCCCTTGATAATGCTGATATATTCTGGTCCCGGGGCAAAAGCTCCTGTGGCGAAAAGGATCACATCCAGCCACATGACGCCCAACAAGGTAACGAACGCGCGAAACCAGAGATTCAATCTCAGGCCTTGCTTTCCCAGGAATTCCCAGGCTATAGCAAGAAAAATAAGATCCAGCAGGGTTGCAAATACCGAAGCGGCGTTGATCCTGAAACTCGGTACAGGCACGTAGCCCATGGGTGGGAGATGAGAGATTTTCATTTGCAGATGCAGTGCCAGGGCAATAATCGGTACGACAATGGAGACACCCACGATGGTCGATATGGCTACTCTTGCTGCTCGCGGTCCATCAAAGACGTAGACCACAAAAACACCGAGCAGAAGCGAAGTATAGAAAACGGTAGAGCCGACCATGAAGGTGATTCCCATAACTTCTACCTTTATGCCGGCATCGGTAACCCACGACATGATTGCCGTGATGCCTCCCATTAATGCATAAAAATGGGCCAGGCCAAATCGATGGCGAAGGGAATGGGACCAGAGGACCAGGAAATAAATCCCCATGGCTTCCAAAATCAATATGAGTGCGTCGTTTTCCATATGTCCTTATTGTACGGAACGGGACCTGAGGAATTCCTGAAGTTCGCGTCCCTGTCGGTCACTGGGTGAAATGGCAACAATCCTTCGTGTTAAGGTTTTCGCCTTTTCAAACTGTTTCCGTTTTAGATAATAGTGTGCTGCAGCCGCCAGGAAGTCGAGATTATCCGGGTCAATCTCCAGCGCCTTCAACAATGCCCTCTCCGCTTCCGAATCGTTCTGCAGATAGTCCAGCAGCTGTCCCAGGTTATAATGGACCCGTGCGTGGTCGGGCATTCCTCGAGCAGCCACGGCCAGATAACGGGCCGCTTCCCTGTATTTCTTCTTTTCTGCTAACAGGAGGCCCAGGGAATAGAAAATCTGGTATTCCTGCGGATGGGAGGCAACCACTTCTCTGAGAAGGGTTTCGGCCTTTTCCTTTTCACCCATTGTGTTGTACAGCATGGCCAGGTTCACTTTGGCTGGAAAGAATAGATCGTCAATGGCAATGGCCGCCTGGAAATTCTCGATGGCGTTCTCCCGTTGACCGAGAGCCACATAAAGATTCCCCAGGTTGTACCGGCCAGAGGCAAAGTCTCCGGAATACTCCATCGATTCTTTGTACTCATCAAGGGCTTTCAAGAAAACAGATTGTTCCTCTTTGCTGAGTTTTTTAGCCGGTATTTCCGCAAGTCTGCGGGCTGCCTCCATACGCACGGATTTCACGGGGTCATAAAGGAGCGGAGCAAGCATCCCGGCGATCCCGTTCTGGTCAGCCATGTTCAGGCGCCTTGCTGCAGTTTCACGGATCAATGCTTCATCATCCGTGATGGCTAACTGGAAGGCTCTATCCGTTTCTTCTCCAGGATAACCTGATAAAAGAGTAAGGGTGGTGGCCCTCACGATTACAGGATACAGCGGGTCTCCGGAAATTTCAAGTAAAGGCTGATGGGCCTCTCTGATTCCTTTTCGGCCGGCTTCGATGGTGGTTCCGTAATGAGATCTGCGGCCCGGGCCATACCATTTGGTGATGGTTTCGTCAGACCAGGCGTTGGATTTGTCAAAATGGCATCGATTACAGGCGTTGGGGACATCCATCCTTGCACTGAGATCGGGGCGGGGAATCCGCAGGCTGTGATCGGGCCGGTAATCTATACCCATATAGGTTCTTCCCGGCATGTGGCACTGAACGCATTGGGCCCCTGTGCCTACCTCGAAAGCTACCTCTCCGTCCTCGGACAGAATTGGATCTCCAGTTTCCCCCGCCTTTTTATGGAAATGATGCTCTTTCGTATCGTACTCCCCTGCGCGATGACATTGAAGACATAGATCGTTTCCATTTTTCAAAAGTTTCAGGCTGTGTACGTCGTGGCAGTCGCTGCAACGAACATCCCGATGGTACATCTTGCTCTGGGTGAATGATCCGTACACATAAACCTCGTCGAGAATCTGCCCGTCCGGATAATAAAGGCCCGTATCTAGAACGCTGGGCAAAAGACTGTCAAGCAGATCAGTCTCCGAGTGGGTGTAATCTCCCAGGGCAGCTCGTCTGGAATGACACGGGGCGCAGAGTTCCACCAGTTCTCTGGAATCTAATTCCGAGGTCTTGACCGCCAAATCGCAATTGTCGACCCGGGGTCGTGCCATGTCCGGCATCTCCGCCCAGGCTACGTGATGAGATCCGGGGCCATGACATGCTTCGCATCCCACATTGATGTCCGACCAGGTGGTATCATACGTGTCTGTACCCAGGATGTAATTCTTTTTTAAATTGGTAGAGTGGCATTCAGCGCACATCCCGTTCCAGTTTTGTCCTGCATTGGTCCAGTGGAGCCAGTCTTCCGTGTCCGGAGGGTTTTCAGGATAGAGATGATACCATTTTTTCCCCGGATTATCCCACGCGATGGGAAGGCATTGAAGCCGCCCTCCTGGAAAGGGAACCAGGTATTGCTGCAAAGGAAACCAGCCAAAGGTATGGGTAATTTCGAAATCCCTCATTTCGCCCTTCGGCCCCTCAGTATGGACAAAAAATTTCCCGTCTTTCCGGTAGAACCGGGAAAGGACCCCGTTGCTTTCAAATTCTGCATCATTGAAGTTGCCAAGGACCGTCTCATCGTTCGCTACATGCATGGCGTGGTCGTGGTGGGATCCCAGCCATTTCTCATATTCGTGTTTGTGACAATCCATGCATTTGACGCTGCCCACGAATTCGACGGAGGGAACACTCGCCGTGTCATCTCCCGCCGAATTGGCCGTGTTGCTTTTAAGAAGATAAAGCGGCAGCGATAAAATGATCACGATGGTGGCAATGATGCCTGTTATTTTCCAGTGTATCATGGTGTCATGGTGTAGACGTTCGAACTTTAAGGTTTATGCTTGTTTTATGGGCTCAACGCGGATTAGCGTGAAGAAACCCTTTTTCCGGAACAGGGGTGTCAGGTTTCGGGTGTCAGGTTTCAGTACCTGCTATTCCTAC
>CAYOWC010000184.1:0-6181 GCA_964407525.1 uncultured Desulfobacteraceae bacterium
GGCGGCCCAGCATCTGGATGAAAAAAGTAAATCCAAAAATCTCCAGGAAAAACTGGATCCCGCTGGGCAGACCGTATCGCATGAGCCGTCCGAAAAGCTCCCGGTCAAAATTGCGTTGTTTCCAGGTTCCGAAATCCATTCGGTTTTTCCGGTTAAAAATGAGCAGGATCAGGATGAACACAATCGTTGCAGATGCCGTTACCGTGGCATAGGCCGCGCCTTTAATGCCCATTTCGGGGAAAGGGCCTATGCCATTGATCAGACAGTAATCAAGGGGGATATTCACGGCGGCGCCGCTCATGTGGACGAGCATCACCGTCCAGGTTAGGCCTCTTCCGGTATAAAAACAGGCCATGGTCGAGCTGAGAACGATTAACCCGGCCCCCAGCGTGAGGATGTTGAAATAGTCCACCTCGAGAGATTGAATATTCGGCGAATGGCCTATTATTTGAAATAGTGGTTCAGAAATAAAAGTTAGGGAAGCGAGGAAACAGGAAGCCAGGATGGCGAACCAGATCCCTTGCCAGAGAGCCGCCCCGACCCGCCAATGGGCTCCTGCGCCGGTGTACTGGGCTACAAAGGCGTTGGTATAAGTGGCTACACCCATGAAAAAGGCGATGAAGGTAAAGGAAGCGATACCGGCAGGCATAGCAGCCGCGATGGTGTCAACGGAATAATTGGCGAGAAAAACCCGATCAGTAAACTGCATCAGGGTAATGGATCCCATGGAGGCAACCAGGGGCAGGCTGATGACCAGCACCTGGCGGTATCCATTTGGTTTTGACCAGCGTTTAATCATGAGTAAGCAAGTCCAAAAAAAAATAAGACCCCGCAAAAATGCGAAGTCTACAAAGGGAAATAATAAAACTTAAAAGATGCAATTAGCGGTTAGCGGTTAGCGGTTACTTAGCCGCACGATATCGGTTATTTACAGTTACATTAGGTTGGCATCAAAAAATGAAAGCTTCAATATGGTAAGAAGGCATTTAAATATTTGAATCCTTTAAGCTAACGGCCATGTAAAAGCTAATTGCAACTTTTAGGTTAAACCAAACAGATATATAGCATGCATGGTTGGTAAGTTCCAGTTTTTTCCCCTACTGTTCCAGGGTGATGGGGCATTCTTTCCGGACATGCTTTTAATGTAGACCATCGGAATTGCTTTCTTAGTCATAACCTTTATGACACTCACAATTGAAGAGTTCTGAAATAGGTCTGAAAGAGTTTGATTATGATTATGATTAAGATTATGATTGTGAGCGTTTACATTCTCTTGAAGGTTTGTGTCAGGTAGGTAAGTTAGAATCAAGCCCGAATTTCTAAATCAGTAACCGTAATCCTCCCGGAGGTTTTTGAAACATGATCGGAGTATTTGATTCAGGCTTTGGGGGGCTCACCATCCTCAGGGCTTTTCTGAAAAAAATGCCTGAATACGATTTTATCTATTTCGGAGATAGCGCACGAAACCCTTATGGAAACAAATCCCAGGAAGTGATTTATCAATATACGCGGCAGGCTGTAGAATTCCTTTTTAAAAGAGGCTGCGTTCTGATCATCTTGGCCTGTAATACCGCGTCGACCAAGGCATTGAGAAGGATTCAGCAACAATTACTTCCAGAGAAATATCCCGACAGACGGGTTCTTGGTGTCGTGATTCCCCTTGCCGAGGCCGGCGTTGAGACCTCCCGGTTCGGTCGTATTGGAGTTATCGGGACCACCGCTACCATCGAATCGGGTGTATACGGGGAGGAATTGAAGAAACTAGACCCTTTCTTGAAAATCTACGGCCAGGCTTGTCCTCTTCTCGTTCCCCTTGTTGAAGAGGGTTGGGTGGGCAAGCCGGAGACGAACATGATCCTCAAAAAATACCTGCGTCGGCTTAAGCGGAAAAAGATCGATTCTCTGATCCTGGGTTGTACCCACTACCCTTTTCTTCAGAATGATATTGAGAGAGTCATGGGCAGGAACTGTCGCGTTCTGGACGGGCCTTCCATAGTTTCCGAGAAGCTGAAAGACTATTTATACCGGCACCCGGAGATGGAAGAGCGGATATCTCGGAATGGCAGTACCACTTTTTGCACCACAGATGACCCGGAGAGATTCAAGACATTTGGGCAGAAATTTCTTTGCCGGAATGTCCGGAATGTGGAATTGGCGACCCTTGGCCATGGGAATGAAAAATGATTTCGCGCAGAGACGCAGGGACGCAGAGGAAAACTGGAAATGAAGGTGCAAGGATTGCGGGTTCGGATTATCCCTGAAGTCTGTAGGTTGGGGTGAAGCATGAACCCCAACACAAGACTGCCAGGGTTAAGGGTTGCGAGTTGCTGGTTTTTTCGATCCCATGGGCCAGCATTGGAATGCGTTAGTTTCTTTCCCGATTAGACTCTTGGTAGAATACCAGCAACGAGCAACCAGCAACGAGTAACCCTCAACCGTCTTGTTTACGGGCACGGTCTTCCAAGTATCAGATATACCTTTTCCAGAAGTTCTTTTGGATAACTCTCTCCTGTGAGATTTCGAGCGACCTTTCCATTGACGTCGTAAAATTCCTTTAACGCCTCTCCTTCAGGGATAGGGATAATTTCTAACCCACTCTTCTTTATGATTTCAACCGCCTCCATGCTTTGGGTTCTGAGCTCGGTCGTCATTTTATCCATGGCCTCGGCCATAGTGCTTTTCAGCAGTTTGGCCAGTTCTTCAGGGAGTTTCCTGTAATATTTCAACGAGATCAGGATGGCGCCTGTTGAATGGACGAAAGGTAATGCGGTCATATAATGAAGATTCGCCTGCCACTGAAGGGCTAGTGCGCCAATGGGGGGGGCATAAACCGTGTCGATCATGCCGGTATTCAGGCCTGTTGTTACATCGGTTATGGCAAGGGGGATCGGGTTGACGCCCATGGCGGCAAACGTCTCTTTTGCGATGGGATCCCCGGACCAGGCCCAGACTTTGAGACCTGCAAAATCTCCCACCGTCCTCACGGGTTTTTTCGAAAATATGTGTACGTTCCCCACTTCTCCCCAGGAGAGCAATTCAAATCCCTTTTTTTTGAACTGTTCGGCAAAAAACTGCTGCAGCTCTTTGTGAACCCGGTCTGTTTCCTCATCGTTCCGGAAAAGAAAAGGTAGATCCAGGACTCTTACCATGGGAAGGATTTTACCGAACCCGACGCCTGAAAATGCTGCGCATTGAATCTGGCCGATTCGGATTTTCTTCAATACATCAATCTCATCGCCGGCAATACCGCCCGGATAGATCCTGAGCCCAAGGCGACCGTCGCTTTTTTTACGGAGGACCTCGTCCACATCCCGCATCCGTTTGATCCACGTGGACCCTTCGGGCGCTACGGTGGCAAATTTTATCATGTATTTCGGTTTCGCTTCTGCGCAGTAAGTGAAAAATGACGGGATGGTCCAGGTGCAAAGGACTATGGCTAAAATAAAGATTTGTTTCATAGGTAAATTCTCCTGTTTTTTCTATTGTAACTATTGTTATGGTTTGTTTAGAAAAAGAACTCATCGACCTCTTCTTTAAGGGATTGCATCTTCTTTTTCATGGCGCTGTTGATCAGGCACGTTTCTTTTATCACGTCAGCTGGGGTTTTCCCCACTTCTTCGATGAGAGACAGGAAAAGACTCTTATCCTGAACGCGCACCGCGTAATATTTGGCATAATTATACTGGGCTAAGAAAAAACGGCCATGGCTCAAGGAAATGGCTTTCGTAAAATATTCTTTTGCTTTTGCAGGGTCTCCGCCCAACATGGGCGGTCTCGCCGCAAGCATTGACCCCATCAAGATACAGGGAGATCCATAGAAATAGTCGGGGTTTAATGCCATGACTTTCGTCAGGCATTCCTGAGCAGTTTTCATCTGACCCATGGCCGCCGGTTTGTCCAAGTTGATGTTAATCCACAGATTCCATGCCATGGTGACCCAGAAGAGGGGTTCTATGTCCCCCGAGTTGATGGTTTTCAATCTATTAGACACCGTATCGGGCTCCGAGTCTTTTATTCCGAGGGCCTTCAGTCCGTAAGTCCTCGCTCTTATATAGAACTCGGAGGCGCGCTGTTTATCCTGTTCTTCCACGAAAACCATGGCGTATCCGGTAAATCCCATGCAGAGTGCCGATAACAGCTGTTTATCTTCCGGGACATTTTTCAAAAAGCCTTCCAAGAGTTTAAGCTCGGAGGGAAGGGATTGTTCCGCCATCTTAAGGTCGCACTCCTCAAAGAGGGCCATGGTCATATTTGGTACGAAGTCAGGCATGGTTGTCAAAGCCAGTTTCATGCAGCTGGTGAGAAGAAACGGCGTGAGAAGAAGGGAAAAAAGAATTCTGAAGTTTTTTTTCATGATGAATCCTGTTCTAAATTGTAAAACTTAAAAGCACTTAGCTTTTGAGCTATTAGCCGTTAGCTTAATGATGTAAATAATTTATATCAATTTTTCCTGTATTACAGCCTTTACTTTTTGATGCTGAGCTGTTTCTCCGTAAACGACTTATATTATAGGGCTATGTAACCGCTAAGCGCTAATTGCAGCTTTTAGGTAAAAAGCTAATATCCAATTGCGGCGGAACCCTGTTTAATAGGTGCTTTCAGGTATTTTTCGGCGATAAACTGAGCGCCTGAAGCATTTTCCATGTTTAATACCTGTTCGTAGTAGTTTTCGGCTTCTTCTCTGTTTCCTTCAAGGTCGTAAATCATACCTTTCTTAAGAATAGTCCAAGCAATCATGGCAGGATCATTTTCAGGGTCGGCCGAGGCTAAAAGAAGATTGATTTTTTCCATGGCTTGTGGATAGTTGTTTCCGTAAATATCATGGATAAGCTCAAGGTATCGGGCCCTTCGTTCCCACATGGCGGCCGATAGTTTATCTTCCGATTCAAACCCTTTCTGCCGGAGTTCCGCCACGGTTTTCTTGACCATGTCGTCTTTGTTCAGTCGTATGTAGGTTACCCCTTTAAGAAGATGAAACTTGGGATTGTTTTTAAATGTGTTTGATAGTTCCATGGACAAGGACAATGATTTTGCATAGTTTTTCTGTAAAAACAGGTAGATATGAAGAAGGACACTCTTGGTTTCTATGGATGAGAATACGGCTTCTTCTGCAGCAATGTTGAGTCTTTCGAGTCCTCTTTTTATGTCCCCCTTGTAAAGGAAAAAGGAAGTGATGAATTTAAGGAAACCCGAAAGGCGGGCCGTGTAATAATCAAAAGTTCCCAATCCCAATAATACGTCCTTGTTATCCGGAGCCATCTCTTGGCAGACCTTTAATGCGTCAATGGCTTCTCTGGCCAGGAAATAGGAGGACATCCATCTTCCCTTCATTAATTCAAACCGGCCTTTGAAACCCAGTGCCCCGCCAAGATAAAAGAAATCGTAACTGTTCCCACCTGTCTGGTCAACACGTGCCTTAGCTATTTCTATCGCCCTGTCAATTCGTTTTTTGAATTCGGAAACATTCCCGGGCGTCCAGAACCCGGCGGCAAGTCGCGACCAAGATACCATGGCAAGATAAAAATATCCCGCTGGAAGAGCAGGCGACTGGGCGATAACCTCTCTGAAAACCCTTTCTGCTTCAGGAAATCTGCGATCGTAAACGAGATGAATGCCTTCTAATATCAGCCCCTCTGATTTTGATACTCCACGGTCGCCTGTCTGTTGGTTTTCATGAGCGGAGGCTGCTTCCGCAAGTTCCACGAAAAGGATTGGCAAAACAATCAAAACGCAGAAAGTTAGGGTTGATATCCTACTGAAATTCCATCTTTTCATTAAAATCCCTGTGGGCTGATAAACTTTCCACATACCGCTGAATTAAAGACGTGGAAAAGTGTGGATTTTTTTTGTTTATGTATTAGATTAATCGGTTAGAATACAATATAAGGCAAGGTTCGGTTTATCTTTACACCTGAAAAATGCAATTAGCAGTTAGCAGTTAGCTATTAGCCGGACAAAATCAGTGATTTACAGTCTAAAAGGTCAGCATCAAAAAATGAAGTTCAAACATCGGAAACCATCATGTAAATATTTGGGATCTTTGAACTAACGGCTATGTAAAAGCTAATTGCAGCTTTTAGGTTACACTTTTAGAAGAACTATTCCCTGTTTCATGATTCGATAATATCTCGAATTTCCTGTGAGTAGAAAGAACACGGTTTCAACTCTTACACTTGCAGCA
>CAYOWC010000184.1:6281-9940 GCA_964407525.1 uncultured Desulfobacteraceae bacterium
TCTCGAATTTCCTGTGAGTAGAAAGAACACGGTTTCAACTCTTACACTTGCAGCAACTTATACCAAAGGCGGAGCAAAGTAAAATGAAAATACTTATAGCAGGAGGTACCGGCATGTTGGGAAGCCGGTGCGCAAAGGTTCTTGAATCTGAGCATGAGGTCGTATGTCCTGACAGAGAGCAACTTGACATTATAAGCTGGGACAGGGTTATTGATTTATTCGATCAAATTTCACCTGATGTCGTGATAAACTGTGCCGGCCTGACAGATGTTGCAGCCTGTGAAGACCTGGATGATTTTGTGATCAAGAAAAGTAATGTGGAAGGTCCCAGAAACATGGCCCAAGCATCTGCCAGGTTTGGCTGTAAGATGGTACATATCTCCTGCGGACATGTTTTTGATGGTCAGAAGGCGGTTCCTCAGCCCTATTTTGAAGATGATCCCTTGAATCCGCTCTCTGCCTACGGAACCAGCAAGCTGGAGAGCGAAACGGCCATTCGTGGAAATTCACCCAATTATATTATTATTCGTTCTGCATGGTTGTACGACGTATATGGGAAGAACTTTCTGAAAACCATGTTATCCGGGATTATTGAAGCAGGTTCAGGCGAAATCTCGTTTCCGGATGACCATTTTGGGTCCCCTACCTGGTGCTACCCTCTGGCTCTTCTGATAAAAGAGCTGTTGGTTGAAGGAGGAAGAGGTACCTATCATGCAACGACGGAAGGATATTGCAGCCGGTTTGAATTAGCTGAATACCTTGTTTCCAGCTTAGGACTCGATGCCCATATCTCCCCCTGTAGCTTGAAAGATATGAAGACGGTGAAACGACCGGCCAATGCTCTTCTCGAAAACAGGCTCGCCAAGAATCAGGGACGTAATACCATGGGTGGCTGGAAAGAAAACCTGGACAGGTTCCTTGATGAATTTGGCCAAACGCTTCTGAATGAAGCAACGGGATAATGAGACTGTTCCTTACGATTCTTGGGCTTTCCTACGCAATCTGCCCATTTGATTTTTTCCCCGATTTTTTCGTGGGGGTGGGTTGGATTGATGATCTCCTTGTTCTGGGGTTGCTGTGGTGGTTTTTCTACAGCAAACGCAGACGGCAGGCAGGGTATGAGCAAAATAGTCCCGGAACGGAAGGCTTTTCAGAACAAGAGGGTGGTAGAGCGTATGAGAAAAAGCAGACTTCGTCCGGTACGAAAGATCCATATACTATCCTGGGGGTGAATCGGGGGGCTTCGCAGGGGGAAATAAAAAAAGCATACCTGGCTCTTGCAAACCGGTACCATCCAGATAAAGTATTGCATCTTGGCGAAGAATTCAGCGAAATGGCGGAAATGCGCTTTAAGGAGATTCAGGGAGCCTACCAGGAATTGAAGATTAAATAGTGCGCCCGATGACGGCCCCTTCATAAATAGCCGCCTTCGCATTTCTCGGCTCCAGGCAATCCCCTATCCTGTGGATTTCGTATCTTAGATCCTTTATTTCACTGTAGAGTTCATCATCGGGTCGGCAGCCTGTTGCCATAACGACCCTCTCCGCTTCCATGAACTGCTCTTTACCGCTCCCGTTCATGACAATTCCGCTGTTTTTGATAAGCTTGAGGCTGAAACCCGTTTGTATTTTAACCCTCTGTTCTTGGAGCGTCTTGAGAAGGACTTTCCTTGTTACGCTTTCGAGTTCCATACCGATCTTAGGGAGCGCTTCAACAATCGTGACGGGAGATCCTGATTCAGCCAGGTAGAGCGCAACCTCACATCCTGTTGCTCCGCCTCCTACAACAACGGTTCTTTTTCCAGAAGGCTGCTTCGTTGTAAGAATATCGTGTGCTGAAACAACCATTTTCTCTTGAATACCGGGCACAGCAGGAAACAGGGGAACGGACCCAGTGGCTACAACGACCACGTCCGGGTTAAATTCCCTAACGGTATCTATGGTGGCATCCGTATTCAGGTGAAAATGCACATGGTATTTTTCCGCCTGTACTTTTAGATACCGGATAAGATTCTGGATCTCATTTTTGTGGCTCGGTACGCTTCCCAGCGAGAGTTGACCGCCAATGGTGGAATTTCTTTCAAACAAATGCACATGATGCCCTCTTCTGGCGGCGACCGATGCCACATTGAGTCCGCCTGGTCCTGCACCGATTACCATGACCTTTCGAATCTTTTCCGGCGGATAAAATTTCATTTCTTTTTCTCGACCAAAGGCTGGATTAACAAGACATTCCACGCGGCCATTCTTGAATATGGATTCCATGCACGTGTTGCAGGCGATGCATGTCCGTATATCGTCAATCCGGCCTTCTTTGGCCTTGATCGGCATTTCCGGGTCTGCCAGGAGGCCCCTTCCGATGCAGACAAGATCTGCTTTTCCCTGGGCTATGATTTCTTCTGCGATGAAAGGGTCGTTTATTCTTCCAACCGCCATAACCGGGATAGGCAGGGATTTGTTTATCTCCTGTGCAAAATCGGCCAGGCAGGCTTTTTTCATGAACATGGGTTGGGATATCCATTCCGGTGTAGCATCGTTCCCTGCCGAAACCTGAACGACATCAATCCCGGCATCCACCAGTATTTTCAGAATCCGGATACTGTCTTCCACCACAAGCCCTTTTTCAACAAACTCCATGGCACTTATTTTGAATGAAATAGGGAATGTATGGCCTACTCGATTTCTTATCTCCTGAACGATTTCTTTGGCAAACTGTGTCCTTTTGAATAGATCTCCTCCATACCTGTCTTCCCGGATATTCGAAAATCCCGACAGAAACTGGTTAATCAGATACCCGTGAGCACCATGAATTTCTATCAACTCGAAACCCGCTTGCATGGCTCTCGTTGCAGCATCACCGAATTTTCTTACCAGTTCCTGGATTTCCCCAATGGACAGAGGATCGACTTCTCCCTTGATTGCGGGGCAGGGCAGGTTCGAAGGGGCCACCGGTCTTCGTCCGATTACTTTAGATGATATCTGCCTTCCTCCGTGATGAAGCTGTACTGCGGGAACTGTTCCTTCAGATTTCATGGCGGTGGCAATTTTAGCCAGTCCTTCAACAAACTTGTCGTCGTAAATCCTTGCCTGGTGCGGAGAAACGATGCCTTCAGGAGACACTGCGCATGCTTCCATGAATACCATGGCCGGTCCGCCCCTGGCTCGCCGCCTGTAATGCTCAATCGAATTTTCAGTGATAGAGCCATCTCCCTCTATCAGAAAGGATGCCAGGCTTGGCATGACGATTCGATTCTTGAGCTCACAGTGTTTGATTTTGAATGGGGAAAAAAGATGGTTCAGCAATGAAAATCTCCTCGGATGATATTTTGGGCTAACCCTAATCCATTTAGAGTCGGACTATAAAAATGTAATTATCCTTTGTCAATGAAGAATTCCGCTTTTTCTATGATGGAGAGGGAACAATTTGTGAAATATGAGATCCGCGATTTCTTGAAAACGGGATGGAGCACCGGCAGCATCGGGTTTTTTTTAGAAAATATTCATTTGGCTTGACCTCATGAAGGCTGGATTGTTACCCTGTTCAAAGAGAGTTTTATCTGCTTTTTTTGGTTTGTACTAAAATACGAGGATACATGTTAAGGTTTGGCATCCTTCATTTAAGCCAAAAAGTAGTTTACACTTTCGTGATTTCGTGATTTC
>CAYOWC010000185.1:0-9895 GCA_964407525.1 uncultured Desulfobacteraceae bacterium
GGCCTTTACGCGCCGGATCAGCCGAACGCCACGTCGCAGTGATGCCACCGTTGTGCTCGACGGCATCCGATATGAGCTTCCCATACGCTTCGCCCATTTGCGCAAAGTGATTTTGCGTGCACCCAGTTGGGATAAAAGCCGGATGATTCTGGTCGATCCGGATACAGACGCTCCTCTGGTAAGCCTGTTACCCCAGGACAAGGTTAAAAACGCCTCGGGCATACGCCGTGCAATCAACCCCGAAAACACGGTTAAACCGATCGAAAAATCAACCGATGATCCCCTACCGGCACTGTTGCGCAAGTGGCTTGCCGATTATGCCGCCACCGGATTGCCCCCTGCCTATCTACCCAAGGAGGAAATCAACCATGAATAATACGGATATCAGATCTCAGTACGGACTCAAGTACAACCCATTTCTGCCTGATGTACCACCCGAATCGCTCTTTACAATACCCGGAACCGAACCATTCGTTCAGCGTGTGCAAGCCATGGCTTCACAAGGCGGATTTGCAATGATTACAGGCGATCCGGGGCTGGGAAAAAGCAAAACACTGCAAAGCATTGCCCATCGGCTCGAACAAATACCAGATCTTACCGTCGGTGTGATGCAGCGACCTCAGAGTGCATTAGGCGATTTTTACCGGGAATTGGGTGAATTGTTCAATGTGGGCTTATCACCCGCCAATCGTTATGGCGGTTTCAAAGCTCTGCGCACACGGTGGAAAAACCACTGTCAATCCACATTGCTCCGGCCTGTGCTTCTCATCGACGAGGCGCAGCAGGTCTCTACAGACTGCCTGACCGAACTGCGATTGCTGCAGAGTCATCACTTTGATTCGCAGAATCTTTTGTTTACGATCCTCTGTGGTGACAATCGGCTACCCGAACGGTTCAGAACCACAGAACTATTGCCCCTGGGAAGCCGTATTGGACCACGGCTTGTACTTTCACCTCTTTCTCCTGAGCAACTGCAGGATTACCTGGACTTTGCACTCGAACAGGCCGGACATCCCCAACTGATGTCGCCTGAACTGATCCGAACCCTGTCGGCTCATGCCGCCAACAACCTGCGCGTTATCAACCAAATGGCCGCTGAAATGCTCAGTGCCGCAGTCGAACGTAATCTGCCGCGCATAGACGAGTCGCTGTTTTTTGAATTGTTCTCTCCAACAGGTTCAAAACAAAGACGAAACAATCCGCCTAAAAATTAAATGCTCGGCTCCAGGAAATTGGTACCTCGCAAACAATTTTATAAAGGCAGGTCGTTTATACGGTCTGCTCATGATTGCCCGGTAAAACGGAGATAGGCTCTGCTGGGGAGCAACCTATCAAGGGATAGCCGGGTGCAGGTGGCATTGAATAATGCCTTAGGGGGAAACAGCAATACTTTTTCGCTGTTTCCCCCTTTCATATATTATTCAAGCTTCCTGCCCATGCCTTAAAAAAACCCATTCGATCAGATCGCGAAGCACATCCGATTTCCTAATTCGGGAAATAGCCTGACCATGTATTCATAAGCTTGTCGAATCTCTCTCACATGGATATGGCCGTGTATTTTGAAAATCGTGTAACTTTAATCAAACATTTTTGGTTTTTTGGAGGTCAAAATGCGAGGTGGAAAACGTATAGGATCTGGACGAAAAAGGAAACCAGATCATTTGAGGCGTGAGTTGGTAACAATTCGATTGCCCCAGTGGATGATTTCACAGCTCAAAAATAAGGGTGAAATTGGGTATTTGATTGAGATTCAATTAGCCAAAAGGGATTTTTTGGACTTGCCGTACGACTATGACGTCAATAGCTGAAATCGAAGAAATGTCTGTTTCAGCCTGAAAAATTTACATCCATTGATGCCATAAAGATTAATCATTATTCAAGCTTCCTGCCTATGCCTTAAAAAAACCCATTCGATCAGATCGTGAAGCGCATCCGATTTCCTCTTTGTTAATACATCATATAGCCTGGCAACGTTTACATCAATTTACGAGTCCACTCTCATACCATGAAGGACTCAAAAATTCTCTTTACGAGCCCCAATATTCATTATTCGTGTATACCCAATTCCTTTGAAATACGTTCAGCCAGAAAAATTTTCATTAAAGATTGATAAGGCACATCGCGTTTGTTTGCTAAAACCTTTAATTCTTCAATCATGATTTCCGGTAGTCTAAGGGATATTTTTTTAGTTGATGGCTTCAGATTTGAAAGGGCCATCTTTTCTGCAGTTTTCCAATCAACAAAATCAGTGGAGTCATGCTTAGACCAAAATTTTCTTTCTTCATCTTCGTGCATAAATTTCGGTATTAATTTTTTCATAATGACTCATAGACCTCTCTTTCTTTTCGGCTCATATCCCTGGCTGATATGACACGAATTTCATTTTTACGAACTGTGAATACTAAAAATAATTTTCTTTTCTCGTCAGTTTTTCCAAGAGCATAAAATCTCGATTCATATTCTGAATGCTTAATGTCGTTTTTTACAATCAAGGGTTGATTAAAGTATATTTGCTCACATTCTGATGGGGTAACTTGATGTTTGGTCCAGTTTTTTCTGGAATTCCCTTCATCCCACTCAAAGCCGGTACATTGTGCAAGTATTTTCTTAATGTCATCGCTCATATAAGCAAGTATATTTATGGGATGCACATAAGTCAAGATCGAATTTATTCAGCATGACCAAAAAAGTATTTATAAACGGTTCCTTTCTACGGATTTCAGTCTGACAATTCCTCGATCCTATGGCAAGGCAGGTAATACCCCACATATGAAACGCCTCAATAATTTGTTGCCGTCTAACGAATGCTAAGATGCAATAAGTGTAACGCCTCTGCTGACAAAATAATGTAACGCTTTCAAGGAGTGTATTCCGCAGCGTTACCCCGCCCTAAAATTCAATAAATACCCCGCCTATCCCGCCTTTCGGAAGGGATGAGGATGATGATCTACGCCACATTGAGCGTTAAAGTTTTTTTAAATTTTCGGTGAAAATACCCGTTACAATATTTGTCACTCTTCAAACGAATTTGCACAAAAAAAATTGAGAATGTGTAGCCATAAGGATACGATTCATTAACCGGATGAACCAAAAGCTGGAAATAAACTATCGTTGATAACCACAAATGTTGGCTGTAGAATTGGCAAAGGCTGTACTGGCGTTTTGAGTGTTAGACATCAACAGCGTTGAAATGAGAAAGGACGATTTGTTTGTTGCCTTGAAAGATCTAAGGGCTCGCTCGCCTCTCAAACATTTATAACTCTGGAAGGGCCCACTTATTTTTGAGTGAACCCTAAGGTTTGACTTCTATTCCAAATATCGGTCAGATCATCGTATTGGATGTTACGGAACCATCCCATGGAAACGGGGTCGGCATCGGGATGGCCGACATCTCGACACTTGGCTGTTTCAAAAAACTGGATATATCCGCCATGTACACCAACGCCGTGACGGCGGCGATCCTTGATCCGGCAAAAATCCCCTTGCTTACCAATAATGATAGGGAAGCCGTTGCCCTTGCATTAAGGTGTTCGAGCGGGGCGGCGCCGGAAGCCGCAAAGGTGGTCCGGATAAAAAACACACAGGAAATAGGCAGCCTGTGGATCAGTGAGCCCCTCTATGAAATTATAAAGGATGATCCATCCTTTACCGTACTCTCCGAACCGCGTTCCCTTTCTTTTGATGGCCAGGGGAATTTACAGAAATAACGCTCAAAACGGGTATCCTGTGGCGAAATTCTGCGTGAATTCCATTCATTCACGGGTTAAAAAGCCTCATTGCCAGATTGAAGTCTTAAAACGCCCTTGATTATGGTATCATAAAATGCTACCATACCTATTGTGAAAGCAAAGTATCGGAAGACAATAGCGGCTATTTTTACCAAGCCTACCAAGGCTAATGTTAAATTCAGTGACATTGAGTCTCTGATCGAGGCTCTTGGCGGTGAAGTTCGAGAGGGCAGTGGTTCACGGGTAGTTTTGGAGCTTTCTGAGACAAGAGAATACGTCCACAGGCCGCATCCGGGGAAAGAAGCAAAGAAATACATAGTCGAGAGAATTCGTGAATGGTTGACAGGTTTAGGGGTGACACCATGAATAGTATGACCTACAAAGGATATTTTGCTAAAGTCAACTTCGATGAGCGGGATAATATTTTTTGGGGTAAAGTGATTGGAATAAAAGAGAGCATTTCGTTTGAGGGTGAAACTGTTGCGCAGCTTACCGATGATTTTCACAACGCTATTGACCACTATCTTGCTGACTGCAAAAAGCTGGGTCGCGCACCTGCAAAACCTTATTCCGGAAAGCTAACTTTGCGGATTTCTCCTAATACACATGCCGAAGTAGCCGCTGCCGCAGCTCATACGGGGAAAAGCCTTAATAAATGGGTGGCTGATACTCTACAGGAGATCGTTCATTCTCATTAACTGTTCATTCCCATTTCGCGGCTAATTAGTGACACCATCCTTCCATATCCCGATCTGGCGGTAACCATTGCGTTCAGCATGGGGCCGTACCTCGCCATTCGCTACCTTCAGGACCAGCTCAAAAAGCTCCTCTGCCGCCAAATCCATGCTTTTCCCGCTCATCAAAGTACCCGCATCGTAGTCGACCCAGTGAGGTTTCCGAGTTGCCAGATCCGTGTTGGAAGATACCCGCATCAGGGGAGCTGCAAAACCTGCGGGAGTACCGCGTCCTGTGGTAAAAATGGTCATCACACAGCCCGCTGCTTCCTGAACGGTAATTCCCACCACGTCATTTCCAGGGCCGCTGATAAGGCAGAATCCGGATTTTCGCAGTCGCCCTCCGTAGGGCAGGACGTCGCGTACGATGGCTTGACCACCTTTTTGAATACAGCCCAACGATTTTTCTTCCAGGGTAGAAATGCCGCCTGCAATATTGCCGGGAACCGGGTTTTTATAGATCACTTCACCGTATTTCTGGTAATATCGCTTATAATCGTTGATCATTTCAACGATGCCTTCAAAAACCTCCTCGTTTTCAGCCTTTGCCATGAGCAGATGTTCGGCGCCGAACATCTCGGGTACCTCGGTCATCAGGACGGTTCCCCCGAGAGAAGTTAATTCTTCGGTTACTCGTCCGACCAGCGGATTGGCGGTAATGCCCGAGAAGGTGTCGCTGCCTCCGCAATTGACCGCCAGGGCCAATTTGGAAACGGGCTGTGCGGTTCTTTTATCGGAAGACATTCGATCATAGAGCTCTTCAAGTATAGAGACGCCTTCTTTTATCTCATCTCCTACCTCCTGACAATTGAGCGTCCGGATACGATCATTGGTGTTGAGAAACGGTAAAAAAAGGTCCATGCAATTGGCTTCGCACCCCAGACCCAGAACCAAGACTCCACCGGCATTGGGGTGGCAGGCAAGGCTGGCCAGGACTTGCTGGGTATGTTCAAGATCGAGTCCTGTCTGGCTGCAGCCATGGGGATGAACCAGGGCATAGGCTCCGTCAAAAGAGGACGTTTGGGGGTGGACCTTATTCATGTGTTCAGCGAGTTTCTGAGCGGGTCCGTTGACGCAGAATACCGTTGGGATGATCCACAGCTCATTACGAATTCCAACCCGTCCGTTTTCTCTCAAGTACCCGCTGAAATGGCGCATTTCGCCTTTGGCGCCGGACTGTGGTTCAGGGGATCCATCGTAGGTGTATTCTACGATATCTTCCAGATTGGTGAACATATTATGAATGTGGACCCATTCTCCTTCTTCGATGGGCCGTGTTGCATGGCCTATGGCAAGGCCGTAGCGTAACACCTGCTCCTCTTTTTCCATGGGTTGCAAGGCTACCTTATGCCCGGCAGGGATATCTTCCCGGATCTTGATGGACCTGTCTCCGATCTTTATGATCTGGTCTTTCTTGAGGGGCACTGTGGCGATAGCCACTGTATCTTTAGCGTTTAATCGCAGGAGTTTGTCCATAGGGAGTCCTTTCGGATTAAGTTTTTGGGGTCCAAAAGCTGCAATCAGCTATTAGCTATTAGCCGTTAGCTTAAAGATCTCAAAAATTTATATTATTTTTTCGTAACTTCATAATAAGTTCGACCGGATTTCATCCGTAAGGATTTTATAAAAGGCTTACGCCTGAACTCCGAAAAGAGGGAAAAGCATTTTCAATCGATTTCGAACGTATTTGTGTCAGGATACCCGAACTTATTGAGAAGTTGCATTTTTTGTATAATTTTGATGATTACCTATTGCATTGTAAATAACCTTCATTGTGCTGCTAATCGCTAATTGCAGCTTTTATGCGGGATTAAAATCCCAAGGCACGAGGGAGCCACAGAGCGACGGCAGGGAAGTAGGTGATAATGGCCAGAACGACAATGTAATGCAGAATGAACGGGGTTGCCTCTCTGGAAATTTCTTCCAGCCGGACACCGGAAATACTGCAGGCTGCATACAGGCAGACACCCAGAGGAGGAGTGCAAAGGCCGATGCACAGGTTGACGATCATAATGATGCCGAAATGCAGGGGATCAAAGCCTAACAGAATCATGGCAGGTGCAAAGATGGGCCCGAAAAGAATCACGGCGGCGCCGGTCTCAAAGAACATGCCGATGAAGATAAAGAAGACATTGACCAGTGTGATCACAACCCATTTATTTTCAGAAACAGAGGTCAGAAGATTGAGCACTTCGGTGGGTATGTTTAATATGGAAAGCACCCATTTAAAGGCAATGGCCACGGCTATGATAAGGAAAATGTAGGAAGATTTGATTCCGGCCGTGAGCATGCTTTTCCCAAGGGAGTGCAGATCGAGCTTGCGGTAGATAACGCCCAGCGCCAGGGCATAAAATACGGCCACTACAGCTGCTTCGGTGGGAGTAAAAATTCCTCCAAGGATCCCGCCGATGATGATCACCGGCAAGAAGAGCGCCATGGAGCTTTGCCATGTGGCCTTGCCGATTTCGCGCAGGCTGCTGGGTGTTTTTCTTTTGGGATAATTGCGCCTTTTGGCAAGCCATCCAACATAGCCAAAATCTATGAACAGAAACAGCAGTCCGGGCACAATACCGGCGGCAAAAAGACCGGCGATGGACACGCCCATGATCGATCCGTAAATAACCATGATGATGCTGGGTGGGATAATGGGACCCACCAGTGAAGAACAGGCCGTGATGGCCGCAGCGAATGGGGCGTCATACCCCTGTTTTTTCATGGCCGGAATTTCAATGGAACCGAGGGCCGCAACGTCCGATACCGCCGCGCCGGAGATGCCCGCAAATAGAAAGCTGGCGATCATGTTCGCATAGGCCAGTGACCCGCGAATATTGCCGGCCAGCACATGGGCCAGATGCATGAGCCTGTCCGTCAGGCCGCAAACATTCATAAGCTCCCCGGCCAGCATAAAGAAGGGGACAGCCATGAGCACAAAAGAATCAATGCCTTGAAACATCCCCTGCGGCAGCATGAGGATAAATTTATAGGAGGGCAACATCAAAAAATAGACCAAGGCAGCCCATCCCATGGAGATGGCCACCGGCATACTCAAAAGCATGCATACGGCAAAAACGGCAAGAATAATGACAACGACACTGATATCCATGAAATCCCCGAAGAATGAATCAGGTTGGCAGATATTTTAGAGGGCTTTTCGGACATCCCTAAAAAGGTTTATCAAAACCTGGACAAAACAGAACGTGCAACCGATGGGCACACCGGCATAGGGCAATGCCATCATCATCTCGGTGGCTGGAGAGACAATGTGAATTCCCATAACGGCAAATTTTACGCCGTACACGATGACAAAGCCGAAAAAAATCAAGGTAAGTACATCCGTCATGGCAATGACCCAACGCCGCCATCGAACCGGGCACAATCGGTCCAGGATAATACCGAGACCCACATGTTCCCTCCTGCGAAAGGCAATTCCAGCACCGATAAGGGCCATGTACACCATCATGAAGCGGGCGACCTCCTCGGGCCAAAAAGGGGCCGCATTGAAGATATAGCGGCACACAATACCATAAAACACCGATACGCTCATGATTGCAACAAAGAGAATTACAATGCCCGAGGCAATATAATTCAGATATTTATCAATGGCCATCAATGCCTTCATGTGGGCTCCATTCGACTCTTGACCATCTTCAGGATGGTTTTTAGAAAACGAAAGATTATGTTTCGCCCCCATCTGGGTCAGAGTTTCGTTGATCCATCCGGGTCTTATACAGCGGAAAATACTTGACAGGGTACAGGCCCTGAATGTGCCCATACCCTGTCATCATTGCATTTTGTAGCGTGAAATCGACTGGTTAGTTTATGTAACCCAGTTTCTTTTCCGCATCATTGACCGCCTTCAAGAGCTTGTCGATCCAGGCGGGATCCACATTTTTCTGATCCCGAAGCCATGCGATAACCGGTTTCTGAGCCAGTGTTTTAAACTGGTTATACTCTTCCGCGGTTGGCTGGTAGACGGTCATGCCGGCCTTCTTGATTAGATCGGTCCCATTGAGTTCGGTGAGTCGACAGATGCCACGGGTCATGACGGTGGCTATACGTCCGGCGCTCAGGATGGAATCCTGCATCGGTTTGTCCTGTTTCTGGAACCAGGCGTCGTTGACGAGGGTAAACTGCATGCTGTATACGTGGCCATCCAGGATGACATATTTCTGAACTTCTTCCAGTTTTCCAAGGAGGATGGTCGGGATCGCATTCTCTTCGCCATCAGCAACACCGGTCTGCAGGGCGGTATACAGTTCGGTCCAGGCAATGGGGATCGGATTGGCGCCCAGCGCTTTGACCATGGCCATGTGGGCTGGAATTTCCATGGTGCGGATCTTAAGGCCTTTCATGTCGGCCGGCGACTTGATTTGTTTTTTACTGGTGGTGAAGTTCCTAAAGCCGCCGTTTTCCGCCCAGGTGATGATACGCAGGCCGGTTTTCATACGGAAATCTTCAGCCATTTCCTTGCCGAACGGGCCATCAAGCACTTCATAGGCCACATCGTAGGACCTGAACAAATAGGGGATTGCCAGGACCTGGATATTGGGGTACCAATAGGCCAGCAGACCTTCAACACTTTCCACGAATTCGATGATACCGGCCTGACACTGTTCCACAATGGCTTTTCCATTGCCGAGGACCGCGCCACCGTGAATCTCCATTTTCATCTTGCCGCTTGAGGCTTCTTCAACCACCTTGGCAATATACCTGTTAGGGGCGTAGATGTAATTGTCCGGATTCACCAGATCATCCGCTGCCATTCGGACCACTTCTGCAGCGGTAGCTGTTGCCGCCATCGTGCACACCATAGCCAATGTCATCGCAATAACTAACAATCTTTTCATGCCATACCTCCAAATAAGGGTTTTTTTGTTTTGGTTCTATTTGAGAATCCCATGATTTATCTCTACCCGAAGTTTCCCGTATCACCTCCTTCTTTTCTTTGAATCCACCCCGTTAAAATTTTTAGCCCCGGGTGTTTCCATACCATAAATGATAGTGGTCACTGATCGTTCATCCCTTCAATCGTTTTCATAAAATACAAGCGATCCGGGGGGGCATATTTTTAGCAGGAAGCAGACAAAAACAGGTATCTGCTATACCAGACAAGAAATGTTATGTCAAGGTTTTCTTTGATGGATTTGTTTTCGAATATCCCTGCTTCTCAGGGGTTTTATCGGGCCATAATATGAAAGCGTTCTCGAAAAATCGTTTGACTATTCGGCATCCTTCATCCATAAGTTTACACTTTTCCCGGAAATGGGGTATGTTTTCTGGTTGAAAATCGGACGTCGAATCTGAAAATCGGATGCTGAAACTGGAAATTCGAAACTGTAAATTGGATAACACATCCGAATTAATGTGTTTTTTTCTAATTTCCAATTTCCAATTTCCAGTTTCCAATTTCTCTGCGAAAACGCGAAATCACGA
>CAYOWC010000186.1:0-9844 GCA_964407525.1 uncultured Desulfobacteraceae bacterium
AACGCGAAATCACGAAAGTGTAAACTACTTTTTGGCTTAAATGAAGGATGCCAAAATTTATCTTGATTGTTGTTGTCTGCAACGTCCCTTTGATGATAAATCTTAGCCAAGGGTAGCAGTTGAGGCAGAAGCTATCCTTGTTGTTCTTGCATTGTGTGAGTCTGATTATTTAGAAATCATTTCATCAGACGCCTTATTATTGGAAATTAATCAGATCCCCGATCAGGTTCGTAAAGAAGATGCTCTGAAAGTTCTTAACCTTGCTAAAAAGACCGTTGCGCTAACATCTGAAATTGAAACGTTGGCAAGGGAGTTTGGGGGTTATGGCATAAAAACACTTGACGCTTTGCATCTTTTTCAAGAGTTGATTATTTTTGTACATGTGATGATAAATTTTTGAGGAAAACCAAGAGCTTGAGTAAATTAAATACCAAGGTGGCATCTCCCACTGAATTGGTGATGGGGTTATACATATGAAAACAACAACACGGCCCATATCTGAAATTAACCGACAAGCTACTCACATTCTATTCAAAGAAATGGGTGTGGTTGAAACCATCCGTTTTTTGAATCAATTTTCGGTAGGCCAAGGCGACTATACAAAAGATCGTGGGAAATGGCTGGATAAAATATCCATGGATGATGCAATCGCTCAAATAAAATCCAGTAAAAAAGCTGCCCAACCAAACGCTGCACCAGAAGCCTGATAGTCCTGCGGTCCCTGCGGGGGCCGGAGGAGGCGCTGGTGAGCTTAATGTTGAGACGGACAAAGCACAGCAAAAGCTACAGCGGCAAGTTGATGATAGCCCTTATCCCTCTTTCCTCGGGCCTGTTAACAATCCGTTGCACGTATACAAGATAGTGAACTCAATATTCAAAACCAACTACCGAATATTGATCAAACAATTACAACAATTCTAAGAAAGAGAAAAAAATGAAAAAATCTATTTTTTCAGTATTTATATTCGGAATATTTTTATTTCTTCCGATAATGCTTTTAGCAGAACCCGGGCAAAGATTTAATATTGATGGTTATTCTTTGCACATCAGCGCTACAAAATTGAGCAGCAAATTAGTCGTGACAGGCTTAGTTAAAGGGGGAGACAGCTGTAAAAATTTACAAATTTATTGTTACCTCATAGATGAAAACAATAGAACTGATAGAGTCGTTGCTGTAATAAAAAATTATAGTCATACAAAAAAATCCTCTCTAAAGAAAAATTTAGTAAATAATGGCGGTAGACGATGGAAAGTCTCAGATGTCGAAATCTATAAATAAACTTTAAATAAAACCGGATCGAGCCCGGGCTTGGCCTGCACCAAGATCATACAAATTTTCTCAACCGCGAGATTTATATCCCTTCTCTGGAGCGAATTTGTGTATAAATATATTGAGCCTGCGGCCCATAAATGATAATGAATAACCAGGCACAGGAGCAAAAGGGCTATTTGCGTAAAGTCAAAAAAATATATACTGTAATACTGGATAAAATGATTCCCCTGGAATGCCAAGAGGAAGACGGAATTGCCTATTGGCGGGAACGCATTCTGTTTTCCATTCTCTTTTCCGGTCTGGTTCTGGGACTTGGTGTCATTATTTCGGTCATTCCCATGATGGTCAAGAATAACCACTGGAATCTGGTGTTTTTTGACAGTTTATTCTGGATCATGGGTTTTATCCTGTTTATCCTGCCCCGTATCGGTTTCAAAGTCAGGGCTGTCATTTCCCTATTGATCATATACGGTCTGGGCCTTGCGATCATTTACTCTGTCGGCCTTTTCAGCGGCGGGCCGGCCTGGCTGTTCTGTTTTGCCGTTATTGCAGGGGTCTTGCTGGGATCGAAAGCGGCAGTTGTGGCTATCTGTGTTAATGCCATTACCCTGTTTGTTCTCTTTTTTTTGATAACAACCAAATATTGGGATACTTCATTTCCCTTTTTCATGTCAGATCAGCTGATGGTGATCGCCGGCATCAATTTTATTTTTTTAAATGCCCTGTCTGCCATTTCAGTCTCGGTACTGGTGAAAGGACTCACTCGCCTTCATAAAAAAGAAAAAAACCTGTCTATATCCTTAAGCCGGGAAAAAATTAAACTTACCGATGCTAAGACCCGACTCGAAAACGAAATCAAAGAGCGGCAACTGGCTGAACAGGAAAAAATAAAAGCCAGGAAAATCGCCGGAGATCAGGAGAAACTGGCTCTGGTGGGTCAGGTAGCAGGGAAGATGGCCCATGATTTCAACAATATCCTGGGCATCATCATGGGCAATACGGAGATTTCACTTCTTGACTGCCGGGAACCGGAAATAAAAAAGACCCTGGAGCTGATTTTTGAGCAGACCATTCGTGGAAAAAATTTAACAAGGAACCTGGTGGCCTTTGCCAAAAGCCATGAACTCAAGCAGGAATTTTTCAGACTGGATGAAAAAATTGATATGGTTCTCAGTCTGCTGACAAAAGATCTGAAGGGAATTGAACTCATAAAGGAGAATGCGCCTGATATCCCTGATTTACTGGCAGATTCCGGAATGATAGAACATGCACTGGTGAACCTGCTGCAAAACTCTATCCATGCAGTCGGCAGGGTCGAGCACCCAAGAATCATTGTGAGGTCATTCAGTTCAGATGATCGGATCTGTTTTGAAATAGAAGATAACGGATGCGGTATCCTTGAAGAACATCTGGAAGCCATTTTTGAACCATCCTTTACCCTGAAAGGAAGCGGGGATATAACCGGTTCCTACAAACCGGATATCAAGGGAACCGGCTATGGCATGTCAAACGTTAAAAAGTACATTGACCAGCACCGGGGTGACATCTCAGTAGAATCAACATTCAGAGCGGGAACAAAAGTCACCCTCTCCCTGCCGGTTATTCAAAAAGAATTGACCAGCCAGGAAAAAATAAAAATTCAAAAAGAGACTCACCACTGCGGGAAAAACATCCTTTTAGTTGAAGATGAGTCAGCCATATCCATGGTCCAAAACACATTACTGACCCAGGCACCCTGCCACCACACAGTGGATATCGCCGCTAACGGGCAGGCGGCAATGGAACTGTTTGACAAAAACAACTATGATTTTATCAGCCTGGATTTTGTCCTCACAGGAAAAATAAACGGCATGGAAGTATACGCGCACATCCGGGAAACAGATAAAACTATTCCCATCCTTTTTGTTTCGGGGAATCTGGAATTTTTGGAATCCATCAAGGCATTAAAACAAAAAGACGCCTATATTGACCATCTGCCCAAGCCCTGCCAGAACAAGGATTATGTCAGCGGTGTCAACAGGTTGCTGGACATGTGCGGGGCCGTCCCGGAGTGCTTATCCTGAAAAACCTATTTGATATCCTGACGACTGAAGTCCAGGTATTAAGAAAAGCCGATGAATCAAGGACTGCATTTCTGTATCAAAAGAAACCGATGGAGGAATTCACCAACTCATTAAAAACTGCCTGCAGGAAAGCAAACATTATCTATGATCACAAGATAAAGGGAGGTTTTACTTTCCACGACCTGATACATACGTTTGTAACAAATGCAAGTAAGAGCGGGGTTCCAGACAGTGTGGTCATAGCACTTGTTGGTCACACTACACGTAAAATGTTTGACAGGTACAATTTAGTAGGTGAAGAAACTAAGCGTGCTGCAATAAATCGGTTTGAAAATTCTCTGCCAAGTGTTGACCAAACCGTTGAGCAAAGCCAGGATAAAAATTCTCTCACCGAGTAACTAATAGACGTAAAAATTTGTTTTATTTATGTTTTTGTACTTTAAAAATTGATCGAAAACCCTACCACCACATGGGAACTGCATCCAGCCGTTTGCCACCAAAATCCACAGAGCCGAAAGATTGGACCCGATAGCCACCATCCAGGAATAGTTGGACCAGTTGGTACCGAATTCAAATTCCAGGATAATCCCAGTTGCCACTCCGATGGCAAAATTGATCCCGAAGAGAATCATCCAGAATTTGGTGACCTTTTTCCACTCCTCATTTCCCGTTTTCACGTAAATACTTTCAAAGAAGGCGATCAGGAAAGAAAGCTCCAATGTAAGCGGAACAAAGATCCAGTGATACATGGCGGTCATGGCAGAGTGAAGGCCTGCCCACCATTGCCGTTCGCACTCTATTTTGAGATCGGTCGATGTTACTATCCCTCTATACTTGTGAACAATTCTCCTGATAGTTAGGCGAGGCAGGCGGGCGTCAGCCTTTTATAAAAAACCTTTACAGGCAAACTCCCCTAAGTGTCAGGAAGAATAACCATCGACAAAAAACGTCTCACCATGGCGCAGATTCACAAAGCATTCTGAAAGGCCTTGCTTCTCTAATTCCTCTTGAATCTGGATTGGTGGAAAAAAGACCGGCTCATCTCCAAGACGAAACGTCCCCCAATGCGTGATAATCAGACGCTTCGCACCCAGTTGTTGAAATGCTTTTACTGTCTCAGCGGGGTTCATGTGACTGTCGCGCATGAACCACCGAGGTTCATAGGCGCCGAGACTGAGAATAGCCACATCAATATCGAACTCTTCTCCAATTTCCCGAAAGCCGTCGAAATAGGCGGTATCGCCTGAGATGAAGACAGTAGGGCCGGATGCGGTTTTAATCAAAAATGCCCCCCACAAAGACCTGTTAGGTCCAACAAGGGGGTTTCGCATTGTCCAGTGCTTGCAGGGAAGAAGCGTGATTTCCCGGTCGCCCTGTTTTATTGTTTCAAACCAGTCCAACTGCCTGTGTTTATGCATTCCCAGTTCTTCGAAAATGTCAGCATAGCCGAGAGGCGTTATTACGGTGGTATCCTTATCAAATGTTTCAAGAGAATCCCTGTCCAAGTGATCATAATGACCATGGGTTACCAGGACAAGATCCGCTTTCGGTATTTCTTTCGGGTCTGTTTTCAGGGGAGTAAAGTCTGTGAAAAGAAAGGAGAGGTTGAAAAAGATCGGGTCAATGTAGATATGGAACCCCTGGTCATTTATCATTACGCAGGAATGCTTGACAAATGTGATGGAAAGACGTTTCTGATTTTTTTCGGGTCCCCGGCCAATGCTCACGGGAGTTACACGCTCCTGCTCGTAGAATTCCCGGAAAGGGTTTTCGGAAAAAAGTTTCCAGCGAAGGAAATTCCATGGGCCTTTGGCGCCGGCTGATCCAAACGGGTTTATAAAGACATCTCCATTATGGTGGATTTTTTTTAACGCCATTTCACGCAGAGTTAATTTCATTGTGTTGGTTTCCGAAATTGGAGAGGTTGTCTCTCCCCTGGATCGTCCGAAGAAAGAAAAGGTGGAAAAAAAGGAGAGAGCAAAAACCATTTTGCTCCACGAAAAAAGTTTTTTCATGAAAAAACGACGGTTCATTGTACGCTTTCCAGATTGATTTATTCTCGTTACTCGTTACTTGTTGCTGGTTGCTGGTCGCTAAACGAATAGGGTGTACAAGATCCTTCGTTTAAGCCAAGAGGTAGTGTACTCTTTCGTGATTTCGTGTTTTCGCAGAGAAATTGGAAACTCGAAATTGGAAATTGGGGAAAAAACAAGGTCCAATGTGTTATCGAGTTTCAAATTTCGAATTTCCAGTTTCGGCATCCGATTATCCGTTTCGACGTCCGACTGCAAACCGGAAAATGCAACTTCATTTCGAAAAAAAGTGTAAACTTGTACGTAAAGAATGCCAAGTGTACCCTATTTTTTTACTCATGTGAAGGATTCCTTCGTTGAATCAGAAATTCTCATTACGGGGCCCCATTCATTTCCGAATGCTGTGTGAGTGGCATTTTGCCACGATTTTTCGAGGCTATAAGCCTCTCTCACAGTTATGTTTTAAAAATGAGAATTGCTGTCGTTGAATCGGGAATTGACATGGGGAAAGCTTTGGCTTACTCTCCGCTTTCAGGAACTACCATCAAAGAAAGGGGACTATCCATGGGCAAGAGAGGAAGCGGCGTGCTGCTTCACATCACATCATTGCCGTCCATTCACGGCGTAGGCGATTTCGGCCCTGAAGCATACCGATTTGCCGACTTCTTAGAAGATGCCGACCAGGCCCTGTGGCAAATTCTACCTCTGAATCCCACCGACAACGCCTGCGGGAATTCACCCTATTTCAGTAGCTCATCCTTTGCGATGGACCCGATTTTCATCAGTCTTGAAAAGCTGTCCAATCAAGGGTTGCTTAGCGGTTCGGACTTCGGACTGTGGCCCGGTTTTTCTTCAGGAACAGCAGATTATGATCATGCGATACAGTACAAGATGCAAATGCTGAAAAAAGCGCATGAAAACTTCAAAAGATCCGATGGCAATCCGGAATATGAGGATTTCTGCCGGGAGAATTCCCTTTGGCTTCACGATTTCGCCCTTTTCTCAGCCCTGAAAAAGAAATTTAATGGAGAAGCATGGAACCGGTGGCCAAAGCCCATAAGAAACAGAAATCCCGAGGTCCTGGCGGAAGCAGAAGATGCACTGCAAACTGTTATGGAAGCAGAGAAATTCTACCAGTACCTCCTTTTGACCCAATGGCTTGAACTGAAGTCGTACTGCAATAAAAAAGGGATAAAGATCATAGGAGATCTCCCCATCTATGTGAGCTATGACAGCTGTGATGTCTGGAGCAATCATCCTATTTTCAAGCTGGACGAGGATAAGATGCCCTGTGCCGTCTCGGGGGTTCCTCCTGATTATTTCAGTAAAACCGGTCAATTATGGAACAATCCGGTCTACAGGTGGGATGTTTTGCGCAAAACCGGGTACAACTGGTGGGTCAGGAGGATGGCCCATACACTCCATTGCTATGATCTTGTGCGAATTGACCATTTCAGGGGACTCGTGAAGTACTGGGAGATTCCTGCCGGTGAAAAAACGGCCTTGAACGGAAAATGGGCGCCTGTTCCCTCCCAGGATTTTTTCAATACCCTGTTGAAACATTTTCCGGATTTTCCGGTAATTGCGGAAGATCTTGGGGTCATCACACCGGATGTAATAGAAATCATGGAAGAGTTTAAGTTTCCAGGCATGAAAGTATTGATTTTTGCCTTTGGGGAGGATGATCCCATGCATCCCTATCTCCCCCATACCTACACAAGGGATTGTGTTGCTTATACGGGGACCCATGACAACAATACGCTGATGGGTTGGTTCAAAAAAGAAGCCGGCGAGCAGGAAAAACAGAGACTGTTCCGCTACCTCTACAAAAAAAACCCGGTAGAGAAATTGAACTGGGAACTCATCAGGTTGCTGATGATGTCGGTTGCGGATACGGTTATTATTCCCATGCAGGATATCCTGGGGCTTGGCGAAGAAGCAAGGATGAATCAACCGGCAGTGGCTTCCGGAAACTGGGCATGGAGGCTTCTGCCGGATCAGATAACCTCTGCGGTCATAGGTCGGCTCAGCACATTGACAAAGATCTATGGACGGACTTGATTAAAGGGCTGTCAGATAGTTTGCCAATGCCCGCCTCAGAGCCTGGATGATGTTGTCGAAGGCTTTGCCACGTGGCTTCCTGTGATCGCGTCTCAGGTCAGCAAATATCTGTTTCCGAAGGGCTAGAGATATTTCCATCTGTACACCTATATCCGAAAGACTCCGGTTGCATATATTGTCAGGGTGAAGGCCCGGAAACCGGGGGTCTTCTCCTACCTGGATACCGGTTTCTTCCAGGCTGTTTCGTATCTCTTCCCGCAAAACTCCGTCTTTTCCTCCCAGATAGATGATCGGTTTATCGTCTCTGCATCCATGGATAGCGAGAATCGAACGGGCTTTTTTCGCAAGCTTCAGCCCGATCGGTTCATCAAAACGGGTGCTCGTGATATGCAGGACGTTATTCCCTCCATTTTTCAGGCCTTCAAAGCCATAAAAGCTGTATTCTTTTCCCGCAACGGCCTGGGCCATTTCGGTAGTCCCCGGCTCAATGCAGCCGCCATGAGGGGCGATTATCAGTATTCCTGATTTTCCCTTCCGGAAACGGATCTGATAATCCTCTCCTTCTTTTTCCTTTTCTCTGAGCTGGTTGTAGTTTGTATAGGCCATTACGTTCCCCTGATTCCAGATGAGATAGGTCTTTTGCGCCTCGTATTTATTTTTGCCGAGTGCCTAATACCAGAAAATCAGGGTATTGTGGTAGATATTTTTTTTCTCTTGCCATAAGCGGACAAAATGGCAAGCATCATTACGCAAAAGGTCAGAACCACTGAAATCAGTAGGACATCGTGGTAAGCGGGGGGGATGGATAACCGGAACGCATCCTTTTCATTCATGTTTTCCAGAAGAAACGATTCAAAATATCCTGAGCGCTGGGCAGAGAAAATAGCTCCTGAAAACGCCATGCCCATGGAAATCCCCATTTGTCTTTGGGTGGCAATGAGCGCGGAGGCTGAGCCGAGACGTTCTCTTTCTACCGAGCCCATGATAGTGCTGTTATTGGGAGCTTGAAAACTCCCGACACCAACCCCCAGCAGGACCAGGTCTATGACGATTGTGGAGATTTTGGTCTGAAGATCAAAGTCGAGCATGAGCAGAAAAGCGGTGGCTGTCGCTCCGGCGCCCAAAGTCGAAAGCCAGACTGGCCCGAATCTGTCCGAAAGTGAACCGCTTATGGGATTAACAATCAGTGTGACTACGGACACCACCGCCATCAGGAGGCCCGTTTCGAGGGGACTCAACTGGATTCCTTCCAGCAAGTAGAAGGGCATCACCAGGATGTAAGGGGGAACTGCCAGGAAAAACAGGAACAGACCACCCAGGGAAAGAGTGAAAATCCGGTTTCGAAACAGGGAAATGTCCACAAGAGGGTCAACGACACGCCTTTCCTGGAAAACGAAAAGGACAAGCATGAGAACGCCTCCCCCCACATATAGTAATACAGTCGCCCCTGTGGTTCCGAATTTGTTCAGCCGGCTCAACCCAAAGATCAAAGAGAAAAGACCACAGGAAGAAATAAAGGCGCCTAACAGATCAAGTTTAAATTTCCCCGGATTTCCTGAATCTCTCTTAAGCAGGACAATGGCTAAAATCAACGTGAAGATACACACGGGTACTCGTGCATAAAAAAGGGCGCGCCAGTCCAGCCATTCTAATAAAAAGCCACCGACAATGGGGCCCAAAATAAAACCTGCCGAAACCGACATGCCGAGGAATCCCATTCCTTTTCCCGTTTCAGAAGGCGGAAAGGCTTCCGCGACAATAGCAGTGCCGCAAGAGATGGACATGGCCGCGCCCAGGGCCTGGACAATTCTGGCAATGATCAACTGGTCAATGGTCTGGGTGAAAGCGCAGGCCCCCATACCCAGCGTGAAAATTGCAGTCCCGCAGGCATAGACTCTCTTCCTTCCTGTGAGATCGCTGATCTTGCCCATAATAAGCATCAGGCTGCTGCTCACCAGGATATAGGCAACCGCAACCCACATGACCGTAGCAAGATCGCTTTCAAAAACAAAGACTAATTCTGGAAAGGCAATGGTGGTGATGCTTGCGTCCATGGTGGCCATCATGGTTCCCATGGCGACAGTGATCATAGCTTTCCATTTGTAGTTCATCGGATTCAACGCGGATTAACGTGAAAAGTTTATTTTTGAGTGAGCCCTGAGGACCGAGGTGTCAGGTTTCGGGTGTCAGGTTTCAGGCCGATGACATCAGATTCGCGATTTAAAAAAACCTAACAATACGACATTAAACATAATAAACCGAATACAGCCAAAGTTTTTCCTGACACCTGACACCCGAAACCTACTGTCCGAGCAAAGCCCGTCTGAAACCAAACTTATGTATCACCTAAAAGCTGCAATTAGCGCTTAGCCGTTAGCTATTAGGAATACAATTTCAACCAGTTACTGTGAAAT
>CAYOWC010000187.1:0-9818 GCA_964407525.1 uncultured Desulfobacteraceae bacterium
ATAACTTCACATTTTAACATCTCAGCTTCAGGTCATCTTCAGCTGCTGCTCAATCACGAAGTCCTCGAAATAGCCCACTATTTCTGTGGCTTCACTCAATCGCAGCAACTAGGTAAGCGAGCTTGTGAGACTCCGAACCTAACCTAAATCTGAGCGCCAATTCTGCAAATTTATTTTTGAGTGAACCCTAAACGGAAACCTCCGTGGCCTCAATCCACAGGCCTTCCAGGTTGTAGAACTCCCTCATGGGCTGGTAGAAGATATGAATGACCACATCCCCGTAATCCATCAGGACCCATTTGCCTTCCTGTTCCCCTTCCATGCCCAACGGTCTGAAATCTGCGTCACGCAATTCTTTCTGCAAATGGCGAGCTATGGCCTGCACCTGCCTTGTAGAACTCCCACTGGTGATAATAAAAAAGTCAGTAATGGAGGTCAGGTTTTCCACGTCCAGAAGCAGTGGTTGAATGGCTTTCCGCTCCTTTATGATTTCCAGGCATAATTTTGCCTTGTCAACAGTTTTCATGATTTCGGTAAAGCCTTTGTTTTTCAATGTATTGAATGACGGTTTGAGGTACGAGAAAACGGACAGACTTGCCTTCTCTCACGCTTCTCCTAACCCCCGTTGAAGAAATATCCATCAAGGTGGTCGCCATAACCATGATTTTTTTTCCCGAAGGCATGAGATACAGGCCTCGACTATCTTCGTCTGAAGACCTCGCCCCTAATTCCGAAAAAAGAAGGTCCAGCCCTCGAGATCTGAAACCAGGTCGCATGATAATAACAAAATGGGCGTAATGAAACAACTGCTCATATTCTTTCCATGTTTTTATCTCAAGAAAAGCATCCGTACCAAGAATGAAGAAAATCTCAGGGGCATGAAGGGCTTCGTGCAATTCTCTTAATGTTTCGATGGAATAGGACAAGCCGGACCTTTTGCTCTCAAGATCAACAGCTTCAAGAGCGGGAGACTCGGCTGCGCCGAGACGGGTCATAGCCACCCTGTGTTCAAAACGGGACACGGGAGTCTGTGTCTTGTGAGGAGGAGATGCAGATGGAATAAGATAGACTTTTTTCAAAGCCAGTTTTTCCCCGATCTCTTCCGCCGTTCGGAGGTGACCCATATGAATCGGATCAAAAGTCCCACCGAGAATACCTAATCTCAGAGCCATCTCAGATCCTGTAAAATAATCCCATCCTACTCTCTCGTCTGTCCCTGTCCATACACGATGAATTTCAAGGTCGTCAACTCTTCCAGACCCATGGGACCGAAGGCATGCAGTTTTGATGTGTTAATGCCGATTTCCGCACCCAGACCCAGTTGGCCGCCATCATTAAAACGGGTCGAGGCATTGATGAGAACCACTGAGGAATCCACATCCGACAGAAAGCGTTGGGATCTTTCATAGTCGGCGGTAACAATGGCCTCGGTATGATGGGAGCCGTATTTTTCAATATGCTCAAGGGCTTCTTCCATATTTGATACTATCTTGACAGCAAGGATCAAGTCAAGAAACTCAGCGGCCCAGTCTGAATCCTGAGCAGGTGTGGCTTTCGAAACAAGGCGAATTGTCTCTGGACATCCCCTGATTTCGACCCCGGCCTTTGAAAACCTTCCGCTCATTTCAGGAAGAAAAGCCGAAGCGATATCTTTATGAACAAGCATGGTTTCCATGGCGTTGCAGACTCCCGGCCTTTGTACCTTGGAATTCAAGCAGATCTCCACAGCCATTTGTACATCAGCATATTTGTCCACATAAACATGGCAGACGCCTTTATAATGCTTCAAGACGGGAACACGGGAATTGGCGGTGACAAAACGAATGAGCCCTTCCCCACCTCTTGGAATGATCACATCGAGATGGTCTTCAAGACCTATAAGAATATTGACCGCTTCTCTATCCGTAGTCCGGATCACCTGAATCGCCTTTTCCGGAAGACCGGCTTCCTTCAGAGCTTCCATCATCAGGTTTCCCAGAAACTTGTTGGAATGGATCGCTTCCGATCCTCCCTTCAGAATCACCGCATTGCCCGATTTCAAACAAAGGGCTGCAGCGTCTATGGTAACGTTGGGACGCGATTCAAAAATAAACCCGATTACACCAAGCGGAATTCTAACCTTCCCGGCCAGCAGTCCGTTGGGCCTTTTCCACATGCCGGTCACCTCACCTACGGGATCTTTCAGACCGGCCACCTCCAGCAGGCCGTCTGCCATCGCCTGAATAACTTTTGCATCAAGTGTAAGGCGATCAATCATGGCCGCGGAAAGTCCTGCCTCTTCTGCATGCGATAGGTCTTTCTGATTTTCGGCAATGATCTCTTCCCGACGCGCCATAAGCATGTCAGCCATCCGCTTCAGGGCATCATTTTTCTGCGAACTACCTGCTTTTCGAAGTTGCCTCGACGCGGCCCTGGCATCCACTGCCATCTTCTCGATTGTTTCTACAAGAGACATGACTCATCATCCTTTTCCATCTGGTTGACCAGCACCAGGTTATCCCTGTGGATTACTTCATCATCGTGTTTAAAGCCAAGAATGGGTTCAATCTCGGCGCTTTTTGACCCCATGATCTTTCTTATATCGCCCGAATGATAGTTGACCATCCCCACAGCCACTTCTTCTTTATTTTCATTGAGGAGCAGAACCGAATTCCCCATGCTGAATCTTCCCTGTACATCCTTTATTCCAGAAGGAAGAAGGCTTTTTCCATTTTGAAGGATGGCCTTTTCCGCCCCTCCGTCTATGAAAATTTCACCTCTTGGGGATTTGGTAAAGGCAATCCAGTGCTTTCTACTGCACAGGGATGTCTCGAAAGGTAGAAAAAACGTACCTTCCTCTTCTCCCCGAAATATTTTCCCCAAGATATTGGGTTTCAGCCCATTGGCAATGATTGTGGGCACGCCTCTTAGAGCTACTGTCCTAGCTGCCTTGATTTTGCTAGCCATGCCGCCGGTACCAAGGAAACCAGGAATAGATCCTGCGTATTTCGAAACAGTCCGGTCTATCTTTTCAACCCTGCTGATCAGTTTGGCATCGTCGTTGCTCCGGGGATCCTTATCGAAAAGCCCATCGATATTGGTCAAATTCACCAGGAGATCTGCTTCAATCAGGTTCGTCACCATAGCGCTGAGGTTATCATTGTCCCCAAACTTGATTTCATCCACAACTACCGTGTCGTTTTCATTGATAATCGGAACGACATTCCAGGAAAGGAGGGTAAACAGTGCGTTGCGTGCGTTCAGGTATCTTCGCCTGTGCGTCAGATCGTCACGGGTAAGGAGAACCTGGGCGACCTTGTGCCCGTGCCGACAAAAGACATTTTCATAAGCCATGATCAGGCTGCTCTGTCCCAAAGCGGCCATGGCCTGCTGCTGGGAAACAGAATTCGGCCGGGTTTTCATTCCGATCTTTCTCATCCCGGAAGCAATGGCTCCCGACGATACCAGAATCACCTCGATGCATTTCTCCCGAAGTGCACAAATCTCGGTAGTAAGATCTTCTATGACGGCCATATTTAAGCCATCATCTGCCGTAAGAACACCGCTGCCCACTTTAACGACAACCCTCTTTGCTTTTCTGAAGGTGTCTTCTCGCGTCAGCTCTTTCAAAATTCTCTCCGCTCTATCTGCGCCTCTTCGCTGCTTGAAAAAGCAGACCGATGTATTTCATCTATTCTTCTTAAATCAGGGTATCTTTTAAAAATAATATCCACCAATACATCCAACCCTTCTCCGGTTTCAGCCGAAATAGGTAGAGATGTCACTCCTTCTTTTTCCAGGGCAGATCGCAATGCCGCCAAATCCCTGAGTTTTGGATCGTAAAGATCCATCTTGCTGAACAGAACTATATGGGGTTTGACAATCAATTCCGGGCTGTACTGAGCCATTTCGAGTCTGAGCATGCGATAATCTTTGAGAATATCAACCTGGGAATCACAGGAGAGATCAATCAGATGCAGAAGAAGGCTCGTCCGCTCAATGTGCCTCAGAAACTGGTGACCCAATCCGCGACCGGAGCTTGCTCCCTCGATCAAACCGGGGATATCGGCAACGACCGAAGTGCTTTCATCGCTGAAGGTCATTACACCAAGATTGGGAACGATTGTGCTAAACGGATAACTATCAATCCTTGGCCGCGCCATAGTAAGGCGGGAAAGAAGTGTCGATTTGCCTGCATTTGGCAACCCCACCAAACCAATGTCGGCGAGGTGTTTGAGGGTCAATTTGAGCCGTTTTTCCTGGCCCGGCATACCGGGTTGCGCCATCCGAGGGGCCCGATTGGTGGAGGTAGCAAAATGTCGGTTCCCTTTTCCGCCCAGCCCGCCCTCAATGACCGTAATTTCCTGCCCCTCATCGACCAGATCGGCAAGAATTTCCTGACTGTCGAAATCCTCTATAATGGTACCGAGGGGAACTAACAGAACCAGGTTGTCGGCATTTTTCCCCGAACAGTTCCCTCCTCTTCCCGGTCGTCCATCACGCGCCTTAAAATATTTTTTTGCATTGTAATCGTTCAGGTCATAGAGTTTCTTGGTCGCCCTCGCGATAATGCCGGCACCCAGCCCGCCGTTTCCGCCGTCGGGGCCACCTTTGGGGATGAACCGCTCTCTCCTGAAGCTAATGCAACCTTTTCCACCGCTGCCTGAAACAGCTCTAATAACCGCCTCATCAAGAAAAAGCATATCGTATCTCCTAAAAGCAGCAATTAGCTTTTAAGCTATTAGCCGTTAGCTTAATGATGTAAATGATTTATATCAGTTTTTCCTATATTGCAACTTTCATTTTTTGATGCTGAGCTGTCTCTCCATAAACGACTTATATGATAGGGCTATGTAACGGCTAAGCGCTAATTGCAGCTTTTAGGTATCTCTAAAATCCAGGCCCCACAAAACAGCCCGTTTACTGAGATGCCTGAGGTCAAGTAAAAAAAGCCCTTCATGGGTACAGCAGGGCTTTTCATGTAAAACATCGAATTTTCAAGGAAAAACAGAACAAGAGGTGGTCAAAGCCTCAACTGCTCAACTTTTCGACCTCTGACAGGTGCAGAAAGTCTAAAATCTGCTTCGGGGCCTGTCAAGCAGTTGCGTATACACTGACTTTCTTGCGATCTTTGCCCATGCGCTCAAAGGTCACGATGCCGTCTATTGTAGCAAAAATGGTATAATCCTTCCCTAATCCCACATTATTCCCGGGATGGATCTTTGTGCCTCTCTGCCGGATCAAAATATTGCCGGCTTTCACCTGCTGACCAGAGTACTTCTTTACACCCATTCTCTGACCTGCACTATCTCTTCCATTTCGGGAGCTGCCTCCCGCTTTTTTATGTGACATGAATCTTACCTCATATTACGGGGATCTCAGACTTTCAATCCAATATCATTTATCATAACCAGGGAAAATTCCTGTCGGTGTCCATTTCTCCGGCGATATCCCTTCCTTTTTTTGTATTTGGAAACAATAATCTTCTTATCTTTGTCCTGCTGCATTATCTGACCGACAACCCGTGAGTTTTCCACAAATGGCTGTCCCACCTTGACATCCTCGCCATCCGAGGTTAATAGTACCTGATCAAAGGTAACGGAATCCCCCACCTCACCAGACAACCGCTCAATCTTGACTTCGTCGCCCTGGGCGACCCGGTATTGTTTTCCACCCGTCTTGATGACCGCATACATTGGTTTTACTCCTTCAGAAATAAATTAAATAGATAGTATACTTGCGACTCACTTTCAAGTCAAGAAGAAAGTGACAAATCCAGCAATTCTCCGAACGGTTTCTTTTTCTGAAAATCAGGCAGGAATGGCGAAACCCCTTCTTCTGCGTCTCGATATCGATCCGTATTTGGAAACTGAACGTGAAGATGGTGAAAACCCAGCTCCCGGACATGGCCATAAACCACGTCAAACTCTTCTTCCGATATTTTCCGATTAAAATTCGGGTCCTCATGGGCAAATACGGGATGATATTGCGACATAATACTCAGGGGCAAATCCTTTCCGAATTCAAGAAACAGGCTCGTAATAGCGTTCAAGGAGTTTTCCACATTTCCGGGAAGAATCAGGTGTCTCACCAGAACACCCCTGTCTGCGAGGCTTTCTTCCCCTTCTGCAAATCTGAGGAAGCCCTTCTGTCTGACCATTTCCACAATTGCCTCAAGGGCTTTTTCAGGGTAATCCTTTACTTTCGAAAGCCTCTGCGCCAGGTGGGAATCCGAATATTTGAAATCCGGAAGGTAGATATCCACGTATGGCTCCGCCATTTTCAGCATTTCAATGGACTGGTAACCGGAGACGTTATACAGGACGGGAACATTCAGGCTTTCTTTTCTCATTCGTGAAACAAGTTCAACGATATGAGGGAAAAAATGATCGGGTGTCACCATGTTTATATTATGCACCTTGTTGTCCAGACAGAGCTTTCTCACCTTTTCATAGAGTTTCTCCACTGTTGTACATTGCCCGACACGGTCCCTTGAAATCTGGTAATTTTGGCAAAAGGAGCATTGCAGGGAACACCCGGGAAAAAAAATGGTTCCTGAACCGTTTTTCCCGCTGATGGGCGGTTCTTCCCCGAAATGGGGGCCAACAAAGGAAACTTTTAACTGGCCGCCTTCTCTGCAGAAACCTTTTTCCTGATCGGCTCCTTCAGCCCTGTCCACACCGCAAGCCCTGGGACAGAGTCGACATTGCCTATAAAGCATATGGTAATCCATAGTCATTGATTGTTGGTCATTAGTCACTGGTCATTGGTAAGTATTGCCACACCGGACCAGGGTACAAAACATTCCATCTACCGCAAAACCCGGTCAAAAATATGAAACAAAAAAACAACCGCTTTGACACTGACACAATTTTATCCTATAAGTCCATGAGTTCCTTATAAGGACAGGAGACATGCTGATGCATCTGAAAAAAGTTGTTTTCTCTCAAAAAGAATATCCCACCAGGGATTACTACCCATTTAATCAGGAAATTTTCAGGATGACGGGAGCCATTGACTTTCACGCTCCTGTCACTTTTCTCATCGGGGAAAACGGAACCGGCAAATCGACTCTGCTTCGAGCCATCTGCAACCGTTGCGGAATTCATATCTGGCAAGGTGCAGAGCACCCGCGCCTGGAAACCAACCCTTACGAAAATGACCTGTATAAATTCATTCGTGTCGAGTGGAACAACGGTTTTGTTCCAGGATCTTTTTTCTCCTCGGAAACCTCCAGATATTTCGCTCGATGCCTGGAAGAATGGGCGGAAGCTGACCCCGAACAACTGGAATATTTCGGTGGAAAATCCCTCCTGACCCAGTCCCATGGCCAGTCCCTCATGTCTCTTTTCAGGGCCCGCTATCGAATCAGGGGACTTTACATCCTGGACGAACCTGAAACAGCTCTCTCTCCGAAAAGCCAGCTGGAATTCTTGGGGATCCTCCAGGAAATGAGCCGCGCAGGGCATGCCCAATTCATTGTTGCCACACATTCCCCCATTCTCATGGCCTGCCCGGAAGCCCAGATAACCAGTTTCGACCATACCCCCGCGAAAGAAGTGCGTTATGAAGATACGGATCACTTTACGATTTTCAAGGACTTCTTAAACCACCGGGACAGGTATATTACATAGAGGACAGCCCATGGTAAAATATACGGGAATAAATCATCTGGCGATGGCCACAGGAGACATGGATGCGACCGTCCGTTTCTGGAGAGACTTGTTAGGCATGCGCCTGGTTGCCGGCCTTGGCAGGCCCGGCTACAGGCACTATTTCCTTGAAATATCCGCCCACGACATGATTGCTTTTTTTGAATGGCCGGACGTTGACAAAATCCCTGAAAAAGACCACGGCGTACCCGTCAGGGGTCCCTTTGCTTTTGATCATGTATCCATAGAAGTAGAAAGCCGGAACGATTTATGGGAGCTGAAAGATCAACTGGAAGCAGCTGAGATATGGGTCTCTGAAGTAGTCGATCACGGATTCATAGTTTCTATTTACACCTTTGACCCCAACAACATCCCGATTGAGTTCAGCGCTCCGGTCCCCGGCGTAAACATCAGGAAACATCCCCGGATGAAAGACAAAAAACCCACGGCTGTGGGAAGCGAAGGCCCCAACCCCCAGCCCGACCACTGGCCTGTAGTGAAGAAACCAACTCCCCCTGAGGACCGCATGGTATATCCGGGTGAAGGAACGGCATTCCTGGAATAGAATGTCGAAATGTCATCCTCCCCAGGGCATCTTTGCGTATGTTTCGGTAAGTTTGTCCCTGTACTCCTTGAAAAATTTCTCATGGGCTTTTTCCCAGGAAGCAAGCATTTTCAAAGCATCGACAGATGGACCGGAAGCGTTTTTGGCCATATTCCCATAAAATTCGCTCAGGTCCTTTTCAATCAGCCATGCCGTATTGAAAACCGTTACATCAGGAATCATGGACTCATAAACGCACCGTTCAAGAAATTCTGATTTGTTGCGGTTATCAAAATAATTAGTCGGCTCCAGAGCGACATCCTTCAAGCCCTCAATATCCAACGTCTCGCCGCTTCTCAGGTTCTTCAGAATTGCGTCGATAAATAGGATGTGCCGTTTCTCTTCTTCAATGATCCTTTTAAATGCCGTAACAGCCGCCCCTACTCCCAACCTCCCCAGAGACGTCTCAAAAAAGCTCATTCCTGTTTTTTCTTGATTCAATGCATATTCAAAAATCTTGATCAGGTTCTGGTTGCTAACCATGGTTTTCCCCCAGATAAATAAAAATATGGATTGCGGAATTGGGTCTGAACGAAGTCTTGCCCAGGCCCAATATCCGATTACATAAGCTTCCTTACTGCATCCAGGACGTCCTCGTAGTCCGGTTCCTGGGTTACTTCATTTACAAGCTGGATGTACTGAATAGTCCCTTCCTTGTCCACAACAAAAACACATCTCGCGAGCAGTTTCAGTTCTTTAATCAAAACGCCATACTTCTCGCCAAAAGATCTGTCGCGATAATCGGAAAGTGTGATCACTTTTTCGACTCCAGCAGATCCACACCATCTTTTTTGAGCAAAAGGCAAGTCCTCACTGACTGTTACGATGACCACATTTTCGCCCAATTTACCAGCTTCTTCATTGAATCTTCTGGTCTCCATGTCGCACACCGGAGTATCCAGAGAAGGCACGGAAGAGATAATACATACTTTCCCTCGGTAAGAGGATATGCGTACCGGAGTCAGATCATTATCCATCAGCTCCACATCAGGCGCCATTTCCCCCAGGCTCAATTCCGTTCCTTCCAGCGTCAATGGGTTTCCCTTCATAGTAATTTCTTGCATAGCGAATCCTCAATATTTTTGTCTATCCAGTCCGGACATTATGCCCCGAATTTCTTACCAACCGCTTTTCCATATTCCTGGCAGGCGTACATTCCATCATCGGTTGGAATAACAGCCTCTTTCAGATTCAACGCGCCAAGATCCACCATGTCCATTTTGAAGACGAATTGCATGGTATCAAAAACCATTGGCGCAGACTCACCACTATGGGTATGGGATCCAAAAGCTCCTCCAATTTTACCGAGGAGGTTAGCATTTTCCGCCAGAAAAAGGAATGTTTTCATACCACTTGTCATGTCCCTGTGATACGTGGGGCACCCAAAAACGTATCCATCAAATTCTTCCAGTTCCTTAGCTTTTTTAATTTCCGACACCTTTTTCAGGACAGCCTCGTTGCCACTCATCCGTACTCCTTCAGCAATGTATTCAGCTATCTTTTCGGTATTTCCAGTCCTGCTCACGTATGCTATCAGTATTTTCTTCAAAAACTTTCCTCCTATGGGATAGAATTATTTATTT
>CAYOWC010000188.1:0-9798 GCA_964407525.1 uncultured Desulfobacteraceae bacterium
GTGAGGAATATCAACAGAAGTATGGATAATGATTTCATGTATGTATACATTTATTTAACGAGCAATCCCGCGTCCCGCGGGATCTCCGCTACGCTCCGACACGTAACGAGAAACCAGCAACGAACAACGAGCAACCAGCAACTGTTTCACAAATCAAAGCAGTTGGATGGCCTTCCCGGATCCCAGCCTGTTTCAAGAAACATTTGTCTGCATTGGCCCAATCCCCTGCCTCGTCCTTTGCCCGTGTCGGCCTGTCCATCTCGTGGACTGGAACCTACTTCGGGAAAGAGGAGGTTCGCGCCGGCAATGAGCGACAATGCGTTGGGTTCATGGGTGCAGTGGGCTTTGGGTACATGGCCCATCACGAGACGGCTGACGGCAACCATCCTGGCCAGTTCGAGTTCGGGTATCATTCCAAATTTTTCCATGGGCGAACCGGGAAAGTTGATTCGACGCATGACTCCGCTGTAGGTGGCCTCATATTCCCGTGCCAGGAACATGCAATCGACAATTTCTTCGATGGAGTGTTCCGGGCCGACCGGTTCAACGCAGTTCATCCACTGAAGTCCCACGTCTTTGAGAACCCTGATGGTTGCGGTCCGTTTTTCCACCTTGAAAGGCGTATCCCGTCCTTCACCCAGTCGAATGGCGTGGTAGGCCCCTACGAATCCTGCCTCTAAAAGTTGTTCTCCCTCTTTATGGTTGATATCTCTGGTGTTTGCCACAAGTGGGGTTTTTACATGCATGGCCAGCATCCTGCCGGTTTCCAGCAAGCGTTCAAAAGAGAATGTGCCGGTGGTCATGAGGTTCAGGGCGTCAGCGCCTTCCTTTTCAGCGTTTTTTGCCCACTGGAGGATCTCTTCTTCTGTGAATGCCATTTTTTCTATAAAGATTCCCGCTTTCATGGTCAGGGAGCAGAAACTGCAATTGTAGGGGCAGGCTTCCACATTGATTCCTATGTGGTAATGGTTCTCGCCTTTGTTTTTGAACTGATCCCTTGATAATCGGTTTGCAGTTTCCATCAACGCGTAAGCCTCCCTCGAATGGAGTTCTATGCGCATGAGGGAGATGGCATCCTGCCTGCTTATGCGGCCGCATTCAGAGGCTTTTTTAAGAATGTCAAATATGTTACCGGATATATTCCGTTGCATTATGAAGGATTTCCTCCCAGTAAAACCACGTTAAGTGGTTGAGTCGTTAGTGTTAATCCGAGATTCAAAATCGTGCCCGGCCTCGTTCCCAGGCTCTGCCTGGGAATGTGTTTTTAGAGGCTCCGCCTCGGTTTTTGTGTGCATGGATGCATAACGTCATATGAGCTCCGCCTCTGACCGGGAAAAATAGTCAGTCTGATCAAGAAAGAAACTTCCGGATTCTATAGCTGGTCTGTATGAGCGGCCCTTGTCCACGGTCCGTTTGGCGGGTTTTAGCCGCGATTTTCCGGGTCTCTCGAATTACCGATTCCTGTTTCATTCAGACCGGTCGTGGCAGGATGCCACTCACACAGGGGTGGAAATTAGCAATCCAAACCTGTCGAAGATCCCGTCTGAAGCGAAGCGAAAGCGGGGAACCTTTGAACCTTGAACCGAAACGAACTTTCACACGAATTACTCCCGAAGTTTTTTGACCTCTCCGGGTCCCAGGGAACCCGACGGATAAGAGCAGAGGAGGTTTGCGTGGTCTTTGCATGTTTCACATTCTTTCAGGATCGGGGAGAGAAAAGACCAGCACAGTTCTACGCCATCCTGTCTCCAGAAAAGCATCCGATCCCCGATCATGCAGTCAATCAATACTTTTTCGTAGGCATCCAGTTGAGGTCCCGAATAATTCAGCTGGTAATTGAAATCCATGTTCACAGATCTGAAGCAAAGTTTTGCTCCAGGGTTTTTTGTCTGAAAATTGAGGGAAATTTTTTCTTCCGGATAGATTGTCAGAACAAGCCGGTTCGCGGAGATCAACTCGCCCACTGTGCTCCGGAACATGGAATGGGGAACCTCCTTAAATTGAATGGCGATTTCGGTCCTTTTTTCCTTCAGCCTTTTGCCGGATGTCAGGAAAAAGGGGACACCCTTCCACCGCCAGTTGTCAATGAATATCTTCATGGCCGCGAAAGTGGGGGTCAACGATGTTTTGTTTACCCCTTCTTCACTGCGGTAGGCTGGAACCGTTTCCCCCCCGACAACTCCTTCCCCGTACTGTCCCAGTACCAGATTGCTGGTCAAATTTTCTACTGCAAAAGGCCTTAAGGATCTGTATACCTTTGCTTTTTCGTCTCGGACCCTGTCTGCTTCAAACAAGGAGGGGGGTTCCATAGCCGTCATGGACAGCAACTGCATCATGTGGTTCTGGAACATATCCCGAAGAACTCCCGATTCTTCGTAATACCCGGCCCGATGTTCCACGCCCAGGGTTTCAGCGGCCGTGATGCTCACACTGTCGATATACTGCCTGTTCCAGATCGGTTCGAAAATGGTGTTTGCGAAGCGGAACATGAGGATGTTCTGGACGGTTTCTTTTGCAAGATAGTGGTCGATTCTGAATATCTGCTCTTCGTTGAAATATTCGTGAATAGCCCGGTCCAGGTCTTCCGCTGTTTCGAGATTGCGGCCGAACGGTTTTTCTACAACAATTCTAGACCAGTTTTGTCCCGTGTTCCCCGCAGAGGAAAGTCCGGCTCGGCCGAGGCATTGTGCGGTGGTTTTGTAGAGGGTAGGGGGAATGGCGAGGTAAAATATCCGATTCCCTCGGGTTTCATGTTTTTTGTCAAGTTCATCCAACAGGTCCGACAATGCTTTAAAAGAGGAGATGGAACCGTATTCAATGATTTGGTAATGGAGGTGTTTTGCAAAATCAGCCCACCTGGTTTTTTCAGACGGTTCAGCTCGCAGCACGGCCTCAAGCATGGTTTCTCTGAACAGGCTGTCTGACATTTCCGTGCGGGCGCACCCCACAATGGAAAAGGATAGGGGGAGGGCTCCGATGACATACAGGTTAAAAAGAGCCGGGAGTATTTTTCTTGCGGTCAGATCGCCGGATGCTCCGATGATTACAATCTGGCAGGGGTCGGGAGTGCGTTCCAGGAGACAGGACTGGAAAGGTACTGCAAGGTCGGAAGTCGTAGCGGAAATGGTGGCTGGTTTGTTTCTGCGCGGTTTTTCAACATGCCCAGTCATCTACCTTTCCTCCTTTTTTGCACTGGTGGTGGCATGTCCTCCGAACTCCCTTCTCAAAGCCGCTATGAGTTTGTCTGAAAAATTATCCTGTTCCCTTGATCTGAATCTGCGCATGAGGGAAAGGGCAATGACCGGAGCGGAAACACCGGTCTCCACGGCCTGCTGAACCGTCCATCGGCCTTCTCCTGAATCTTCCGTGTATCCCGTTATGTTCTCCAGATTTGCATCTTTTCCAAAAGCCGTTTCAGCGAGTTCCAGGAGCCAGGATCGGATAACGCTTCCCTGGTTCCACATGTGGGCAACGTTGGCATAATCCAGGTTCTTCCCGTAGGGGGATTTTTTCAGGATGTCAAAACCTTCTCCATAGGCCTGCATCATGCCGTATTCTATTCCGTTGTGCACCATCTTGACAAAATGCCCCGCTCCTGTTTCTCCGCAGAAGAGATATCCATTTTCCGGAGCGAGGGTCTTAAACAGGGGCTCTACCCTGCGAAAGGCATTTTCATCGCCCCCAACCATCGTACAGTATCCGTTTTCAAGGCCCCAGATCCCTCCACTTACGCCCGCATCGAGATATTGGATTTCTTTTTCGGCCAGCAGGGCGGACCTGCGTATATCATCCTTATAATAACTGTTTCCGCCCTCAATGACGAGGTCTCCGGATGACAGGAGGTCTCTCAGTTCCAGGATGTGTTTTTCCACGAGTTCCCCTGCCGGAAGCATAATGCAGACAGTGCGGGGCGGTTTGAGTTTTACCACAACTTCCGAAAGGGTGCCGGCAGGCGTCGCTCCTTCTTCTGCAATTTCGGCGGCCTTGTCGGCAGTCCGGTTGTAGGCCACGACCTCGTGCCCCCCCCGTAAGAGTCGCCTTGCCATATTCATGCCCATTCTGCCTAATCCGATCATGGCTACCTGCATCGATTTTTCTCCTTGTTATTTTTTTCAACATGAAAGAGCATTTTTAACCACGAATAGCACGAATAACACGAATGGGTAGAAGAAAGTTGTGCTATTCGCCTTTAATCTTCTTAATGATTTTGGGGATGAAAAATGAAAAAACGAAGAGCCCCACTGAAAAGAAAATTTTAAAGGACAGCAGTTCTCCCCAGTTCCCCGAGGCCCAGATCTCTTTCAAACTCCCTATGAAAAAAGTGAAAATGAAGGTGCCGACTATGATTCCCAAACCTGTTCCGAAAAGATAATCACTGAAACGTACCTTGGTAAGACCCATCCCGAAATTCATGGGTGTAAACGGGAAATAGACCAGTCGAAGATACAGGACGGTTGCGAATCCGTTTCTTTCGATGGCGTCGTCGTATTTCTTCAACCGATCCCCTACGAGAGATGCTGCAAATTCTCTCCCTAATGTCCTTCCGATAAAAAAGGCTGCGGCTGCCCCTATCATGGCTCCGGCCCAGACGTATAGAAACCCCCAGTAGGCCCCGAAGATGGCGGCGCCAAGTCCAGTCAATAGTGTCCCTGGGACGAACAGGCAGACTCCGATCGCATAAATGAGGATGAAGAGGAGGGGCGCCCAGCCACCCGCTTTTTCCATGAAGTTCCCAAGAGAATCCGCTGTAAGGTATTCCTTGACGGGTGTGAATTGAATCAAAAGGATGGCCGCAACAATGAAGGCAATCAGCATCAATGCTTTAAGCAACCCTTTTTTATTATTTTTCGGAGGGGATTCGTTTCCTGTTTTCAAGTTTTTATCCTCAAAACAAAGCCTAACACCTAAAAGCTGCAATTAGCTATTAGCCGTTAGCTTAAAGATATCAAGCATTTGAACAACCTTTTTCCATGTTAGGGCTCTCACTTTTTGATGCTAAGCTATTGCATCGTAAGTCAATGATTTTGTGCGGCTAATAGCTAACCGCTAATTGCATCTTTTAATTAACACGCCCTGCCTTTCAGGTTAAAGAAAAATTTCAGCCCTTTTTTTACCTTGTCCGAAAAGATTTTGGGTGAAAAATAGGCTCCGGCCACTTTCCTGTTTATTTCGCCTAATGTTGGATAGGGATGAACCGACGCGGCCAGAGTGGAGAGTTTTACCTTGCCGTTAAAAACGGCAACCCATTCGTTCAGGATCTCTCCTGCATGGGGGCCAAGTATCTGAACCCCGATCGGTTTTTCTTCTTTATTCAAAATCAACTTCAGCTTTCCCCTTTTTTCACCCTCTGCCAGGGAGCGATCATTTTCTTTGAATTCCTCCGTCCATACGGAATACGCTATCCCCTGGTCGCCGGCGGTTTTTTCATTCAAGCCGATGCAGGCCAATTCAGGTTCCGCATAGGTGACCCACGGGAGAAATGTATAGTCTGCCTTCCTGGGAATGTGAAAGATGGCGTTGCTGATGACAATACCTCCTTCGTACCCTGCTGCATGGGTGAACTGGTAGGCTCCGGTTACATCGCCGGCGGCATACATATGTTTTTGAGAAGTCCTCAAACGGTTATCCGTTTCTATTCCTTTTTTGTTGAATTTTATTCCAGTATTCTCGATTCCCATATCTGAAAGGTTCGGACTTCTTCCGAGGGCCACCAGGATTTCCTCTGCTTTAACTATTTTTTCCTGTTTATTTTCATCCTGTATTCGCACTTCTTTCAGTGTTCCGTTGTCTCTCACTTGAAGAACAGAAGTGTTGAGACAAAAATCCACCCCTTCCAGGCGCAGGATTTCCATGATATCATCCGCCATATCCTTGTCTTCTTTACTCAGAATTTGACCACTTCGTTGAATGACGGTGATTTTCGTCCCTAAGCGGCAAAATGCCTGGGCCATCTCCGCTGCGATGGGGCCTGCGCCTAAGATGATCATAGAGGATGGCAGCCGTTCAAGAGAAAAAATTTCCTGGTTGGTGAGGTAGGGTATGTCGCTCAGCCCTTTGAGTGGGGGGATGGAGGGAGAGGAGCCTGTGGCGATAACCCATGATCGGGCAGACCATGTTTTTCCATGTAATCGGATGGCATGTTCGTCAATGAAGTGGGGGGCGCCGAATTCCACCTTTGCACCTAAATTGCAGAACCTCTCTTCGGAATCGTGTTGCTGAATGGATTGTATTACCCCGTTTATGCGCTTTTTTACCTGCTGATAATCCACGGGTGGGAGGTCCAGTTCAGGAAGTCCGTAATGGGCCGATTGCTTCATCATATGGTAAACGCGTGCGGTTTTAATCAAGGTTTTGCTGGGTACGCATCCGAAATGAAGGCAGTCTCCCCCCAGTTCTTTTTCTTTCTCCACCAGGAGTGTTTTTGCGCCAAGCTGTGCCGAACCGGATGCGATGGTCAATCCAGCGGCCCCACCGCCTATGATTCCCAGATCAAAATCGTATGCTGTCATTTTTTTATTCTCCGTTGAGAGACCAGTCGTATTCCAGGTATTTGATCCGCAGCCCTTCCTTTTCTTTCTCCAATTTCCCCCCAAAATCCCCTTTGGCATATTTTCTGAAAAACCCCAGGACATCTCCATGAAAATCTTTTTCGAACCAGTCGAAAATTTTGCTTACGTACAGGGTTTTCCCCTGCAGGTTGTTGCGTTCGGGATTATTGATGAAACCCGTTGTCGCTTCATCTAATTGTGTTCCAAGAAGATTCCCTTCAAAGGGATTCGGTTGCAGGATGGGGCAACCCTTGGATGCACAGTTCACTGCGAAATGTACTCTCGGGTCTTTGAACCCGGGCCTGAGGATCTCATGTTCAATATGGTCCAATGAGACGACCTGGCCATCAATACGGCAGATTTTCTTTTTCCAGGGGCTGCTGAAGAATCCCCCCACATCCTTGATAGATTTTATTCCAGGATAATTCTGAAGAATCAGTTTGATTGTCCAGGCATTGTAAGCGTTGATATAAAAGGCAAACTGATCATTCCGGGATAGGGTTTCGGTATTGGTGTGCTCAAGGACCAGCAGGTATCGGTCCAGGACATCTTCTTCTTCCTTGAATCCGCCATAATCTACCTTGCCGTTCTTGAGAAATTTATTGAGAAGATGGCTGTAGATACTGTTATCTACTTTATCTGCAGCGCGAGCCTTGTCGGAGGACTCCCCTGCGTAGAGTAGCATGCATAGAGGGAGGAGTGTGAGGAGAGATGGGATAGGTTTGCTCATAGCTGCCTGCCTCCGGTATGTACCACCTAAAAACAGCAATTAGCTTTTAAGCTATTAGCCGTTAGGTTAATGATGTTAATGATTTATATCAGTTTTTCCTGTATTGCAACTTTCACTTTTTGATGCTGAGCAGTTTCTCCGTAAACGACTTATATTTTAGAGCTATGTAACCGCTAAGTGCTGATTGCAGCTTTTAGGTACCATTAAGATTTGTCCTTGTGACTTCTTCCCAATCTCTTTATAATACAGCAGGCTGTTCAATTGTAAAGGGTATTTGCTGCGGAGCAATGGTACCGTGCAAAAGGAGAACCGCAGAATAGCGAATAAAGAACCTCAGAATGACGAAGTAAAAAATCTTCTCACATGAGGTCTCGGACGATCGACTCCTGCTTTATGCAGATTCGATCGTGGCAAGATGCCACTCACACAGGGGTGGAAATTAGCGATCCAAATCTTGTCGAAGATCCCGGTTGAAGCGAAGCAACAGCGGGGAACCCTTGAACCTTTGAACCCCTGAACCGAAACGAAGTTTCACACGAGCGCCGCCGCTGGCTAAAAAAAAGCCAGTCAAATCAAGAAAGAAACTTACGCATTTTCACATTGGAGCATATAACCGGAAAAAGAGAACCGCAGAATATCGAATCACCCAAAAGCGGTGATCTATGGACAAGAACCGTAGAATATTGAAGGGTGGAATCGCTCCGCTCTGACTTTTTCAAAATTAAAAAGATCGATAGAACACCTTCCTTCGAAATTCGTTATTCCTTGTTCGATATCGGAGTCTTCGCTTTCCTGGATATTCGCTTTTCATTCAGGTGTCGGGTGTCAGTGTTTGGGGCATCCAGTTTCAAGTTTCAAATTTCCAGTTTCTAAATGTAGTTTCATACGAGGAGAATTTGTGGACAACAAGGTCTATGTCGTAAAATGCGGGGATTATGCCCAGGCGGAAAGTAAAGTAAATGAACTCCTGAGTATGATGGGCGGAATGAACCGTTTTGCCAAAAAGGGTGAAAAAATCGCCCTGAAAGTTAATTTGCTCCGGCAAGCAAGGCCGGATGAGGCCGTAAGCACGCATCCTGAGATGGTTGCCGCTGTGGCCGGCATGGTGATGAAGGAAGGTGCGAAGCCTCTCATCGTGGACAGCCCGGGTTCCGGATTCAAGTACACGAAAACGGTTCTTGAAAAAATCTACCACACAAACGGTATGTCCCGGGCCGCTGAGAATTCGGGTGCGGAACTCAATTTTGATACTTCGTTTGAAAATATTTCTTTTCCCGAAGGGAAGTTGATAAAGCGTTTTGAGGTCATTACGCCGGTCTTGAAAGCGGACGGTATTTTGAATCTATGTAAGCTTAAAACCCATTCTTTTACCCACATGACCGGGGCTATAAAAAATCACTTCGGGGTTATCCCCGGACGCACCAAGCCCGGTTACCACGCAAAGCTCGCCGATAAAAACCGTTTTGTGGATATGCTTTTTGATCTCATGCATGCTGTTCCCTCGCGAATATCTATTATGGATGCCGTGATGGCCATGGAGGGTGATGGTCCGGGAACCGGAGATCCGAGAAAGGTCGGTTTGTTTCTTGCTGCTGAAAATGCCCTTGCGCTGGATGTGGTCGCCGGCGAAATCCTGGGGTTACCTAGAGAGAATAACCCATTCCTGATGCAGGCGGAAAAGCGTGGTATCCGTCCCAACCGGATTGACCAGGTAGAGCTGGTCGGCGCCGACATGGCGGAATTGAAAATTCCTGATTTTAAATTCCCCCCGACCATTACGGAAGGAACTGGATTTGTAAACCATCTTACCTGGTGGCAGAAACCACTGCAGCCGATTTTCAAGGACAGCCTTACTCGCAAACCAAGGATTTTGAAAAAAAAATGTATTGCCTGCGCAGCCTGTTACCAGGCCTGCCCCGTAAAGGCAATTTCCATGGTGAAAAATTCCAGGAAAACCTATGCAGAAATTGATGAAAGCAAGTGCATCCGTTGTTACTGCTGCCATGAGATGTGTGCGGAGGATGCAATTGTTCTGAAAACCTCGTTGTTTTATAGACTTGCACAGGGATAAAAGTGAAACGGAACAGTACCTGAATCCAGAGGAATAAGATGGTACCTAAAAATAGCAATTGGCTTTTAAGCTATTAGCCGTTAGCTTAATGATGTAATGATTTATAGGCATCCTTCATCCATAAATTTACACTTTTCCCGGAAATGGGGTATGTTTTCTGGTTGAAAATCGGACGTCGAATCTGAAAATCGGATGCTGAAACTGGAAATTCGAAACTGGAAATTGGATAACACATCCGAATTAATGTATGTTTTTCTAATTTCCAATTTCCAGTTTCCAATTTCTCTGCGAAATCACGAAATCACGAAAGTGTAAACTACTTTTTGGCTTAAATGAAGGATGCCGATTTATATCAATTTTTCTTGTATTGCAACTTTTGGGCTTGGTCCTAACATCGGCCATTAGAGTTGTTTTCTTACTCATAATCTTAATCGTAATCATAATCGAAG